>NZ_JBGQQS010000010.1:0-101399 GCF_045528365.1 Desemzia sp. FAM 23988 | reverse complement strand
CCAGGAGGCATTAAGATCTATGCGGTATTAGCATCCGTTTCCGAATGTTATCCCCCGCTTATAGGTAGGTTACCCACGTGTTACTCACCCGTCCGCCACTCTTCTTTCTCGGTGCAAGCACCGATAGGAAGCGTTCGACTTGCATGTATTAGGCACGCCGCCAGCGTTCGTCCTGAGCCAGGATCAAACTCTCATAAAAGTTGCAGACCGAAGCCTGCTTATTTTAATGATGCTTGTAGCTCATTAATTGATTGCTAGCGAATAAATATTCACTAATTTGTTTGTTTTGGCACTTGCCAAAACTTTCTTACACGTTTGGTTCGTCTTACTTTGTTTAGTTTTCAAAGGTCAATTACTTTGTTTCACAACTTCTAAATAATATCATCATCTATCGAAACTGTCAACCTTTATTTCGTTTTCTTAAAAAACAACTTAATGAATAAAAATTCATTTTATAAAGTTATCCGTTTCTTTAGGACTTAGATATCATACCATGTTGCAATTAACAATGTCAATATATATAATTAATTATTTTACATTGTTTATTTTGTTCTGCTCAGTAGTTCTAGCAGCAACGTTTTATATCTTACCAAGATTTTTTAAATTCGTCAATCCTAAAAATGCATTTTTTTTACTTTTTATCCATTTTTTTCTGTATATATCCTTTAAGCTATCCAATATCAACTTAGAAAAACCTCTACTGTTATTAATTCTAGAATTAGCAGAGGCTATTTCTAAACGAATAAACGGTCAACTTGACCTAGTTTTTAAAGGTATCACTTCTATTTTTTATTTAATAAATAAGAAAAGTCTGTTTCGTCTTTCTTTACGATTAGAAGCAAACCATCACCTAAAGGCAGTAAGCTGGATTCTATAGAAGGATGTTTCATCACAACATCCAAGAAGAGATTCAATTTGCGGTGAATCGTACGTACTTTCCGTGGAATGTTTTCTTTAGGTTCTAGTATTGTACCGCCTTGAAGAACATCATCAACAATCAACATGCCCCCGACTTTTAGCAATCTCATACATTCTGGTAAAAAATCATAATACTTTGATTTGGCACTATCCATGAAAATAAGATCATACGGCCCTTCTAAAGTAGGAAGTATATCTGCTGCGTCTCCCTCCAACAATGTAACTTTATCGGTGATGCCTTGTGCTTCATAATTCACTTTAGCTTCTTGGAACATCTTTTCATAGCGATCAATAGTAGTTACTTGTCCCTTTTCTCCTACATGTTGAGCCATTAAACTAGACGAAAACCCAATCGCCGTTCCAATTTCTAAAATCTGCTTCGGTTTTAATTGTCCTAAAAGCAAATTTAAGAAAACAACTGTTTCATGCGGAATGATCGGGACTCTTCTTTCATGTGCGTCTTGTTCGATCTCACCTAATTTTCCCGCTAATGGTTTTTGTGCATTTCGTAAAAATTCTCGAACATCATTATTGATAACTGGTCGATCCATCATTTCATTCTGATTCATTATTTTTCCTACTTTCTTCAATTAATTGCATCATTTACTATTTGTCTGAAAAAATTATATCAAAAGAACTGTTTAGAAAACTGATAATGTGTTATTATCAAATTAAATAAAGGTTAAAGGAGAATAGCAAAATGCTCATTAAATCACTCTGTATCCCCAAAAAAAGTTTAACAACTGTTAATGAAGACGTCACACTTCAAGAAGCTATTGAGATCTTAGAAGAATCCGGCTATCGGTGCGTTCCTATCCTAGATGAGAGCGGTCAAATTTTCCGAGGCAATATTTATAAAATGCATATCTATCGTCACAAAGCCAACGGTGGAGACATGAATTTACCTGTAACTCATTTGTTAAAAAACGCTACTAAATACGTCCATTTGGATGACTCTTTCTTTAATATCTTCTTCTCGATCAAAGAACTGCCTTATATTTCTGTACTTGATTCTGATAATCATTTTTATGGTATTTTAACACATAGTTCTTTACTTTCCATGCTACAACAATCCTGGAGTATTGACAATGGAAGTTTTGTACTGACTATTGCTTCTGCTGGACAAAAAGGAGATTTGGCAAATATTTCAAAAATCATTAATAAATTTGCTTCTATCTCTAGTTGTATCACGTTAGATGTTGAACGTGAAGATTTGATTCGTCGTACGATCATTACTTTAGAACCTGGAGTAACTGAAGAGACCGTCAATCAAATTTCAACCGCTTTAGATAAAAAAGGATTCCGTGTCATTGAAAAAGAGAGTTTAAATAATTAATCTTTTGTTTTAATAGCCAATAGATTTTCTTTACTAGCAAAACATCCCTCAAAGACTGACCGGTCTTTAAGGGATGTTTTTTTAGTGGACTGTTGCGTATTTTTATTTGGTTTCTAATCGTTTAGAGAAATGGACTTTATCATCTAATACTTTCATTATCGGAGCACCCAAGCCCATAATAACCAATTCCCCAAAAGCAACTGAGGCATAATTCAACCAAAACGGCGCATTAAAAGCGAGTTTTAATTCCCAAGCAATAATTCCGGAAAAAAGGATAAACATTAAGGTATTGATAGCCATCTTAATCCATACATTTGTCGTTTTACGTGTCAGCAAAAGCATCGCACCCAACGAAATCAACGAATGCGCCGTTCCAAAGATGATGTCATACCACCCTAATGGTGAAAAAAGATTGGCGATAAAAACACCTGCTACGATTCCGATAATGTATTTACGGTTAAAAACCGCTAAATGGTTAAAAATTTCCGATATTCTGAACTGAACAGCTCCATACGCTATTGGAGCAATCACCGAAGTGACAGCTACATATAGTGCTGCGACAATGGCATTGATTACCATAGTTTTTACTTTCATCTATTTGTTCCTCCTAGTTTTTTTTCGTGGGATGGTCGACGAACCACGCTGTTTTCAACTTTATTATCATAACATCCCCTTTTTCAAAAAACAATGTCTTCCACACTCATTTAAACCAAAAAAGAGCCTCTCTCGCAAATGAAATTCATTTGCAAGATCGACTCTTTAGAATAAGTAGATTTAAGTTAAGTACTGAATTTGCTTACTAAACCAAGACTAACTTCAATAGCTTCATTGATTTCTTTCATTGTCGCATAATCTAAATGAGTTACTTTTTCCCGTAGTCTTTGTTTGTCTATTGTACGTATTTGCTCTAGCAACACCACTGAATCACGTTCTATGCCATGCTTTTCAGCTGAGATTTCTACATGGGTCGGCATTTTTCCTTTTTGTATCTTAGCAGTTATTGCTGCAACAATAACAGTAGGACTATAATGATTTCCTACATTATTTTGCACCACAAGCACTGGCCTCATGCCGCCTTGTTCTGAACCTACAACTGGGGATAAATCAGCGTAATATATGTCCCCACGTTTAACCATAGGTACCTCCTCCTGCAATACCTGCTAGTATTGGGAAAGGACTTCTTTCTCGCATTCTTCAAACTCATTACAAATATCAAGATTGATTCCAGCCATTTCCGCATAACCATTGCGCAGGGTATCGATTATATTTAGTTTTTCTTTAACAAATTTTGTCATAAAACAGCTTACTTGTTCTTTTTCTTCTAGTTCCTCCAAAGCGCAATATTCTTGTACTTGTTCGTAAAGATCCGCTTCTAATTGTATTTCAACAACTTTAAACTCTTTATTGCTCATGAATTTGCCTCCTAAAGATTACCAAGTACCCAATAAGCTAAAAAACCAAGCTTTAGCTTATAGTAACATGTAATCTAAAACATTAAAATAGGTTTTTCGAGAATCCATTTAATGTTCAAAACTCATTCACAAACTATTATTCTTAATGGACATATCTTCTTTTTACTCTTGATGAAATACCACAAGCTATTTCATAATGGATCGTATCCATTTTATCCGCAATTTCTTGCAATGTAATTTCTTCTTGTCCGCTTTTCCCTACCAAAACAACTTCAGTTCCAATAGGAGTTTCTTCTGGCAGTCGAATCATACATTGATCCATACAGATCCTTCCTACAATCTCGCAACGATTACCATTCACTAATACTTCTTGACCTTGTAGACCGCGAAGCCAGCCGTCTGCATAACCGATAGGAAGCGTCCCAATCCACTCTCCTTCTTCAGCTTGGTAAGTAGCTCCATAGCTGATAAAATCTCCTTGATGCATTTGTTTAACATGAATCAATTCGCTTTTCAATTGTAAGACTGGTTTTAATTGATACGGGGGGGGAATAAGATTACCTGAAGGATTTAAACCATACATTGCGATTCCAAATCGAATCAATTTCGATGAGTTGCTTGGATGATATAAAGTCGTAGCACTATTTGCAGTATGAACTATTTCAGGTAGTTTATCAAATGATTTGATTAAAACATTAAACCGTTCTTGCTGTTGAATAAACAGCGTATTGTCTTCACTATCCGCTGTTGCAAAATGCGTAAATACTCCTTCTAAAAAGAAGTGTTCACTTTTATGTATTTGTAGCTCCGACTCTTTAACTTCTTCTTCAGTTCTAAAACCGATTCTTCCCATACCGGTATCTAATGCGATATGTACAGCAACTGAACCTATGATGTTTTTCTGACGCAAAACGGATTCAGCTTCTTCAATCCAATCCAAACGCCCAATCGTCACACTTAATTGATTTTCCACAATAAGATCCGCATACTGTGGATCTACTAAACCTAAAATCAAAATCGGCTCCGTAACACCTGCTTCTCTTAATTCAACGGCTTCATCCAATAATGCCACACAAAAACCATCTACCTTTGCCTCTTGAGCTGTTTTTGCAACTTCTACAGCCCCATGACCATAGCCGTCAGCTTTTACTACTGCATAAAGTAAAGAAGCATCAGTCAAACGTTTTTTTTCTTGCTCTATATTCCAACGAATGGCGTCTTTGTCTACAACGGCAACTGTATTTCGGTATTCTCCTGCAACCAAGCTACTCTTCCTTTCCTATTCATTCACTTTTCCAACACTACTTGTGCCGCAGCAATTGAATCTGTATGGGTAATACTCAAAAAGACATTCCCATCAAATGGGCTCTTTGTAACTACAGGTTTGCCAGATGCATCAGGTAAGATCTCAATATCTTTAAAGCCCAACTTCCCTATCCCAGTCCCCATTGCTTTTGAATAAGCTTCTTTTGCCGCATATCGTCCTGCTAAAAACTCCATCTGTCTTTTCCCTTTTAACAAGGAAAAAATGTTATGCTCCTCCTCTGTTAAAACTCGTGATGAAAATGTGTTCTTTCTATTATACGCATTTTCGATCCGGTTTATTTCTGCAATATCCAATCCTATCCCTATAATCATGTTTAACTCCTTTGAAGCAGTCATTCTTGTTTTCTCTTTAGTATACACCTCTAAAGAGGCATTTGAATAGCAATAACACTTCCTATTTATAGTATTTTATTATTTCTTAATAAATCCATTTTTACACTTCTATTGTTTTTCTGTCATCGTTAAAATGCAAAAAAGAGAACAGAAAATCTGCTCTCTTTTGCGTACGGATAGATTATTTTTGACGAATCGTGAAGTCACGTTTACCGTTTCCTGAACCACGACGGTCGCTTTTTTTCTTATCTGATGAAACTGATGAACCTTGGCGTTTGTCTGAGCTATAACGTTTTTCGCCACTGCGGCTGTTGCCACCACGACGATCGTTACGTTTTCCGCCACCACGACGGTCTCCGTAGTTTTTGCCTTTTGAACGACTACGGGCTGCACCGCCGCCACCTTTATGAGACTTGCTTGGCAATGGACGTTCTGGAGTGATTTTCACTGGAATTTCAGTGGAATCTTTAATCGTACTCTTCAAGAATGCTGCAGCTAAATCTTCAGCTGAGAATTCTTCCAATAGAGTATGAGCAGCTTTTTCGTACCGTTCCAAGTCATTTTTATCGATCAATTCTTGGATTTGATCCATTGCAGCTTTGATTTGTCCTTTGTATGCTTCAGCATCTGAAGGTGGACGCAATGGTGTCATTGCTTTACGAGTTAAGTTTTCGATCGTACGCAGGTAACCCATTTCATTTGGTGTAATGAAAGATACAGACATACCTTCTTTACCTGCACGACCAGTACGGCCGATACGGTGAACATAACTTTCAGGATCTTGAGGAATGTCAAAGTTGTAAACATGAGTTACACCTGAAACATCTAGTCCACGAGCTGCTACGTCAGTAGCTACTAAGATATCTACTCTTCCTGATTTGAAAGCTTTTAATACACTCATACGTTTTTGTTGAGAAAGGTCGCCGTGGATTCCTTCAGCACGGTATCCGCGCATTTCCAATCCTCTAGCGATTTCGTCCACGCGTCTTTTAGTACGACAGAAAATGATAGACAATTCTGGTGTCTGAACGTCGAACAAACGAGTCATGATATCGAATTTTTCGAAATCTTTACATTTCACGAAGTATTGATCGATCAATGCACTTGATAATGTTTTTGTTTTGATTTGAACGTGTTCAGGATCTTTCATGAACTTAACGCCAATACGTTTGATGGCAGATGGCATTGTTGCTGAGAACAATAATGTTTGGCGTGCAGCTGGAGTTTCTTGAATAATACTTTCGATATCTTCAATGAATCCCATGTTTAACATTTCATCTGCTTCATCAAGAACCAATGTTTCTACATTGTTTAATTTCAATACTTTACGTTTGATTAAATCCAATAAACGTCCTGGAGTTCCAACGACAATATGTTGTCCGTCTTTTAATCCACGGATTTGGCGACTGATGTCAGCTCCACCGTAAACAACTTGAACTTTGACTTTTTTATCGCGGCTCAAACGGAATAGTTCTTCTTGTGTTTGAATAGCTAATTCTCTTGTTGGTGCGATAACTAACCCTTGAACATTGTGGTTTTTGTTATCGATTTTTTGTAACATTGGTAAACCAAAAGCAGCTGTTTTACCAGTTCCTGTTTGAGCTTGTCCAATAACGTCTTTTCCTTCTAATGCCAATGGAATGGTTTGTCCTTGGATAGGTGTTGCTTCCTCGAATCCCATTCTTTCGATTGCTTTAAGCAAATCTGGTGCTAATCCTAATTCTGAAAATTTCAACTAATTTTCCTCCCGTATTTTTGAAAACCGAAAGAGAGTTTTTGCAAAAAAAAACAGGTTTTTCGTTGATCTTCATCAAGGACACCTGCTATGGTCAGTCTTTATAAAATCCTGGCAACTGAGCTCTGTTGTTACCAGCAGTTTCTTCTCATATCAAAGGCTTGTATTTACAAGCTACTTATTTTCTGCGTTTCTGAGCTACTTAAACCCTCAGTGTTTTCATTACTTTTATTTATTGCCGGTTCGCAACTTGTGTAATATTACCATGTAAATGCTTATTTGGCAACAAATTTAACCGGAGTATCCAATGAACACGTTTCCTTATTAAATGAAAGGGGTTCAATAGACACATCCGGTTCTTATTTTATTCTACTCTGCTTTCAGTGCTTCAACCACTGATAATAAATCAGTTCCAAAACTAGATTTGATCAAAATATAATCATCTAACGCTAATTTTTGTTTTACTTCTTCTATTAAAGGGTGTTTGTCTCCTGTAAAGTGATGGATATTTTCTTTGGCAAATCGTCCTTCACTCAGCAAAGCTTCTTGTAATACTTTCATTTCCGCTCCATATAAATAAACTTCATTGATTTTAGTTGGATCCAAAGCCTCTTTGACACTGACATGCAATTCTTCTGACAAATCGCCCAGTTCCAGCATGTCCCCTAAAACAACGTATTTTTTTCCATTGCTTTCTAATTGACTGAAATTTTCGATGACCAGTTTCATAGCTGTTGGGTTTGCATTATAAGAATCATTCAAAATCATACTTCCATTGATTCCTTTATCCCACTCCGTACGATTCTTAGTCAATTGAAACTTAGCCAAAGGCGTGTAACTTTCCTTAACTGGGATATCCAGTGCCATACCCGCTGTTAAAGCAGCTAGAGCATTATTGACATTGTAAGTACCCAAGACAGGAATTTTCACTTCAATAGATGAATCTACGTTTGTAACAAATGACGTCTCGCGCATTTGATTTTTCACTTGTAACGGATAAATATCATTTGACTCTTTGGTACCGAACGTTTTTCGTTGAATCCCTTTTAATTTTTTTACTCTTTCTTCCAATAATTCTTCTTCTCCCGGATAAATCAGTAAGCTGTTTTCTTTCATCCCTGACGTGATCTCCATCTTTGCATCTGCAATATTGGCGCGAGAACCTAGAAACTCGATGTGTGATTCTCCGATCATCGTAATGATGGCAATATCTGGTTCTGCAATTCGAGAGAGGACTTCGATTTCTCCTTTGTCGCTCATACCCATTTCTAAAATCACTACTTCTGTGTCAGCAGGCATGCTTAAAATTGTAATCGGAAGTCCTATTTGGTTATTAAAATTGCCTTGGGTCTTATAAACACAGTAACGGCTGGACATAACAGCATCGGTCATATCTTTCGTGGTCGTTTTCCCGTTGCTTCCTGTAATAGCGACCACTTTAGGACCCACTTTTTTCAAATAATAATGGGCTAATTCTTGTAACGCGATTAATGTATCTTCTACTAGAATTACCGGAAAATCTGCTGGTGCATCTTCCAAAGGAGCACTCCATAATGCAGCTTTTGCACCATTCTCGATTGCGCTTTGGATAAACTGATGTCCATCGCTCTCTCCAATCAATGGAACAAATAAAGAACCGGAAACCATTTTTCGAGTATCAAAGCCAACTGCTGTAATTTCCACATTATCCCATTTGCTTGTGTCGTTTAAACTCTTTAAAGCTTGGGCAGTTTCTTTTACTGATAAAGAAATCATTGTTATTCCTCCATAAAAAAAGAGGCTGGACTGAAAATGCATAGTCAAGCCCCTTTAGCCTATTATTTTTCTTTTACTTCATTGCATCATAATTTTTTTGTTGAAACCCTTGGCGTTCTTCAAACCGTTTCAAGGCTAATTGAATCAATTCTTCCACCAAGTCGCCGTAATGCAAACCTGTATTTTTCCACAATAATGGATACATACTATATGCAGTAAACCCAGGCATTGTATTGATCTCATTTACAAAGATCTCTCCATTATTTGTTAGGAAGAAGTCGCAACGACTTAATCCATTTCCATCAATCGCTTGGAACGCACGAACTGCGTACGACCTTAATTTAGCGGTCAGCTCTTCGGTTAAAGCAGCTGGTATTTGCATTTGCACTTCATTGCTGATGTATTTTGATTCATAATCATAAAAATCTACATCTTTCAGTAATTCTCCTGGGACAGATGTATGAATGTCATCATTACCCAATAAAGCTACCTCAACTTCTCGCGCTTCTTCGATACCCTGCTCGACTACCACTCTGCGATCATATTGGAAGGCCTGACGAACGGCTTCTTCCAGTTCTTCACGATTAGTGGCTTTATTGATTCCTACGCTGGATCCCATGTTTGCTGGTTTAACATACATCGGATAAATCAATGAACCTTCACAACGAATAAAGACTTGTTCCCGCTGGTTTTCCCAATCAAATTTAGTGATCGGTTCATAAGGTACCTGGGGCAGTCCCGCTTGATGGAATAAGTGTTTTGTAACAATCTTATCCATACCGGCAGCGCTGGCTAACACTCCAGCCCCAACATAAGGCATATTCAACACTTCAAATAAACCTTGTACAGTTCCATCCTCTCCATTCGGCCCGTGAAGAGCTGGGAAAATGACGGCGTTTTCTTCTTGGATCTCGCTCGGTTTAACCAGTTGGCCGGTTGATGATACAAGATCATCTTTCGTAAATCCTTTTTGTTCTGATGGTTCCATACGCAACGCTTTCGCTGACGTAATTTCATCCGCTTGGTGTACAATCGGTCCTCGAATCCATTGGCCAGTTCGAGTAATGTAAATGGGTTCCACTTCATAATATTGATAATAAATTTCTTGAATGATAGAGTATGCAGTCAATATAGATATGTCATGCTCTGCACTTTTCCCACCATATAAAAGAAAAATTTTCATTATTGTTCCTCCACGTTTCGGACTTATCATTATAAATCAGTTATTAGCGATAATTCAGCTGTAATTGTATCATATTTCAATTTAGAATCCTAGGTTTCCTAGGCGTTAAATATTTGTGACACAATGCCCTTTTTATGCTGTCCGATACTTCTTTCAGCTAGTAGTCCTTACTTTTACAAACTTGGAGCCAAAGGTTGCAATTCCTTGATTGACCACTTTTGTTCTTGGTGATCATAAAGCACCAAAGACATTAACTCGCTTTCTTTCATTTGGGATTGCAAATTTCGAACTCGATCTTCTACTAAGTAAACCCCTATTTCTGAAACAGTGTCTCGAGAAGTTATTTTCGAAAAAGACAGCGCAGCACCTTCTCTCAACAGAGGTGTCAGTTCATGGGTCAGTTCAAGTGGAATGGTTTCGATTTTTTTCGGTTTTTTAAATAGAATCCGTTTTTCATTGACACACTCATTTACTCGATTCGTAATTTCCCGAGCAAAAAAATCATAAAATAAATTTAAATCACGACAGTAAATTTTTGTAAAGCCATCTGCTAAGGTAAGTACGATAAAGTTATTTTGCAGCTTGTAATAGAAAGGTGAGTGCAGCGAAGTATAAGCATGTGCAACATAAAGCAATTCAGAGATTTCTACAGGTGTTAATTCGTGTAATAAATCCAAGCTTTGAAAATCAATCCATTTGCCCAGTTTTTTAATGTATGTGTGGTAAGCTTCACTAGTTAAAAATTCTTCCACTTTTTGTGCTCCACGAATTACCCGAAAGCCCGTATGAGAATCGTATTCGCCGGTGTCTTTTGCAGCATTCAGCAACAATAGATTCTTCAGTGGTTGTTGTATAATGTCCTTATAACCTGAAAAGCTGACCCCTTTGTTCAAAACTGAATTAGAGACGCTGTCCAAGTGGACATAAATAAAATCGTTTTCCACAATACATTCTCCTCGTGTTATAGTCATCTTTATTGTACTACAAAATTCCTCTCATACTGTATCAATATGATGAAAATAACGTTACAATCTCGCTTAAGTCTGTCCGTCAATTTTATTTTTAAGTCAAAAAAAACTCTTCGAAAAAGTTTCGAAGAGTTTTGACCAATCATCACAATAAAGGATAGTTGATTTATTTTTCTTTGTTTGTATCTGCAAGACCATATTTCTTGTTGAAACGGTCCACACGTCCATCTGCTTGAGTAAATTTTTGACGTCCAGTGTAGAACGGGTGAGAATCAGAAGAAATTTCAACACGGATTAATGGATATGTGTTTCCATCTTCCCATTCAACTGTTTCATCTGAAGATTTAGTTGATCCTGATAAAAATTTGTACCCTGTAGTTGTATCCATAAATACAACTTGATTATATCCTGGATGGATTTCTTGTTTCATAGTTATATCTCTCCTTATGCCCTGGATCATTTGCTGAACCAGAGTTATTCGCTGTTTTTTTCACAACAATAGCATATTATCATGTTTAGCAGATGATTGCAATTAATTTTTCTGACCTTGATTAAGAGTCTTTTACTTTACTCCATCGCAATGCTATCGACGATTATTCCGATAGTTTTTAGGCTGGGCCAATGCTGAAGCCGAGAAAGTGTCAAAGAACTCATTATTTGTTTTCGCTTTTCTTAAAGCTCGAATAAATTGATCCGTAAACTCTAAAGATTCTCCCGTCATTGCATGACGTACTTTCCAAATCGACTCTACGCGACTTCCGCTAAGCAACAATTCTTCTTTTCGAGTTCCAGATTTTTTGATATCGATTGCCGGAAAAATACGTCTTTCCGCCAATTCTCTTGAAAGATGCAGTTCAGAGTTCCCAGTCCCTTTAAACTCTTCATAGATAATATCATCCATACGGCTTCCTGTATCGACTAAAGCGGTAGCCAATATCGTTAAACTTCCACCTTCTTCAATATTACGAGCAGCCCCAAAGAATTTTTTAGGTTTGTACAAAGCAGCTGGATCGATACCACCGCTTAATGTCCGTCCACTTGGAGGAATGACTAAATTATAAGCTCTTGCTAAACGAGTGATGCTGTCCATTAAAATCACTACGTCTCGCTTATCTTCCACCAACCGCATAGCTCTTTCAAGAACAAGTTCCGAAACACGGACATGATTTTGAGGCATTTGGTCAAAAGTAGAAGATACGACTTCACCTTTAACCGTACGTTCTAAGTCAGTCACTTCTTCTGGTCGTTCATCGATCAGCAATAAAATCAGTTCGACATCTGGATAATTCTCTGCAATTCCATTAGCAATGTCTTTCAGCAAGACTGTTTTACCAGCTTTTGGCGGTGCAACTATTAATCCACGCTGTCCAAAACCAACTGGAGAAACGACATCTATGATCCGAGTAGAAACCTTTGTTTGAGCTGTTTCTAAGACAATCTGTTTGTCTGGATAAAGAGGTGTCAGGGCTGGAAAATGTGACCGTTCTTTTGCATCTTCAGGATTCTTATCGTTTACTAAGTTAACATGCATCAAACCATAATATCGTTCAGATGGTTTAGGAGGTCTAGCTTTACCTGAAACTTTGTCTCCATTTCTTAAACCAAAACGTTTGATCTGAGAGCCGGAAATATAAATATCTTCTTTACTAGGTGTGTAGTTGATTGGACGTAAAAACCCAAAATCTTGTTGGTCCATAATATCCAGTACACCTTCTACAATAAAGAAGCCTTGTTTCTCCTCCTGTGCACGAATAACTGCTAAAGAAAGCTCTTTTTTATTCATTTGGCTGTAATAGGGAATTTTTAATGCTTTAGCATATTGGTAAATTTCCTTTAGTGTTTTGTTTTCTAATTCCTTCAATGTTAAGATTTCATCCATAAATTTGCCCCTCACTCCAGTCTTTTATTAAAATGAGTTGCGCATGGCAGACTCTCTATGACTTCATTTTTTCTTTTAGTTGGGAAAAAATGAAGTCTACAAAAGTCTAAGCGCCATGCGCCACGCTCTGCTCTCTATTTAAACGAGCTGCGAAGAGCAGCCTTCCTATGATTTCGTTTTAACTTGTTATTGGCAAAAAACGCCAATGACAAGTTAAAATCGAACTCTACGGAAGTCTAAACGCTCTTCTCTGCTCTCTATTAAATGAGCTGTGCAAACCAGTTCTTCTATGAGTTCGATTTTCAGTTTTTATTGGGAAAAGCACCCAATTAAAACTGAAAGTCGAACTCTACGAAGGCCTAAACGGTTTGTTCCGCTCTCTATTCTTCTATCATTTCAATATCTGCTCCGAGGTTGGTCAGTTTTTCTATGATATGATCATAACCTCTGAGGATATTTTCAACGCCAGTGATGGTCGTTGTTCCTTGAGCCATTAATCCGGCAGTAACTAAACATGCTCCTGCTCTTAAATCACTCGCTTCAACTTCCACACCAGTTAATTCGTTTGGACCCTCTAAGATAATAATATCACTTTCTACTCTCGCTTTGGCACCCATACGCACTAATTCCGGAATATGTTTAACTCGTTTAGGATAAATCGTATCTTTGATGATCGATTCTCCGCCTGCTTTAAGCAGTAAAGGAGTAAGAGGTTGTTGCAAATCTGTTGCAAATCCAGGGTAAGGTACAGCTTTGACAGAAACAGGTTTTAAGTCAGTCGCTTCTTTAACACGCACGCTGTCTTCTCCAATTTCCATCGGTACGCCCATTTCTTCCATTTTTGCTAATAGACCTTCAATGTGTTCTACGATAACGCTTTGTACAAGAACATCTTTCCCAACTGCTCCAGCCATGGCTAGGTAGGTACCTGCTTCAATACGATCTGGAATAATCGTATGACGACAGCCATGCATTTCTTCGACACCTTCGATACGAATTACATCCGTACCTGCTCCACGTACTTTAGCTCCCATATTATTCAATAAAGTAGCTACATCAATAATTTCAGGCTCTCTGGCTGCATTTTCAATAATGGTTTTGCCTTTTGCCTTAGCCGATGCCAACATTACATTAATGGTTGCTCCGATAGACACGACATCCATATAAATCCGCGTTCCAGTCAATCCTTCTTCTGAAGTTTTTAAATACATAGCTCCCATTTCATTGTCTACAGTAGCTCCTAAAGCTCTAAAACCTTTTAAATGTTGATCGATTGGACGAGGACCTAGGAAACAACCTCCAGGTAAACCAACAACACCTTTTCCAAACTTAGTTAATAAAGCACCCATAAAATAATAAGAAGCTCTTAAACTTTTTATTTTACCATTGGGCATCGGAATCGAAATCATTTCTGTGGGGTCTACCACTAATGTAGAACCATCAAAATTCGTTTTTACATTCATATCATTTAATATTTCAATCAATGAGTGCACATCTTGAATATCAGGCACACCTTCTAACGTTACCGGTGAGTCTGCAAGAATTGTAGCTGGGATCAATGCGACAGTACTGTTTTTAGCTCCACTAATGGTGATTTCTCCAGACAATTGTTTACCACCACGGATGACAATTTTTTTCATTTGTTTCATTACCTCACTTATAGTTATACGTTCGTTTTATTTTTTTGGATGATCAATCTAGTTCTATTCAATAAGGATCACACGATTTTCGTTTTCTTAGTAACTCTCTTGACAGCCTACTACCCTTACTCTATACATAAAAATTGGAAGACCACAATCAAAAAAAGATTCTTCGCTAAATCTCTTCTCACTCTGATAAATGATATTACTCTAACTACTTTTGTAGTTTTGTTGTTCCGTGCTATGAGAAATGAGATCAATGAAAATAAAATTGGTGACTAGCGAAGATTCAGCGAATCTGGCCACTTAGAAAAAAGGGCTCTTTGATACGCAGCTTTTGAGGATGTATGCTCTCCTGTTCAGTTTTATGGCAGTATAAAAAACTGTAAGACATTAGCACTATTCTACTACATCGCACCTTATCTGACAACTATTATAGACCAAACAAACGCTTCAAACGGAAAGTTGAAACAACTTTAACCAAGAAAATATTTTTGTCATATCCTGTCATCGCTGTGTTATATAGCGGCAGAGGTCAAAAGCAACGAAATAGTGTCTAAAAAATGATCATAGTCAGCTTTTTTTCAACAAAAAAACCTTCTCCCGAAGGAAAAGGCATTAATCATCTATTTAAAGTCATGCATTAAGCTTGGCCAGATGAACCAAATTCACGCATTTTTGCTTTTGTTGTTGCAGTAATATCTTCTTTACCTGGTCCAACAATTTTACGTGGGTCGTAAACTGTCGCATTGTTTGCGATAACTTCACGAGTTTTCTTAGCCCAAACTTGTTGTAATTCAGTATTAACGTTGATTTTAGTGTGGCCGTATTCAATAGCTTTTTTAATTTGGAATTCTGGAATTCCTGATCCACCGTGTAATACTAATGGAGCACCAGTTAATTCAGAGATTTCTTTCATTTCATCAAAACCTAGTACTGGTTCGCCATCGTAATCCCCATGTACAGAACCTAGTGCTGCTGCTAATGCATCAATACCAGCTTCTTCAACCATACGTTTGCATTCTTGAGCGTCTGCATATAAAACTCCGCCTGTAACGCCATCTTCAGTACCACCAACAGACCCAACTTCAGCTTCAACTGAAGCGCCTTTTGAATGAGCATATTCTACAACAGATTTTGTTGCTGCAATATTTTCTTCAATTGGGAATTTTGAGTTATCGATCATTACTGAAGAAAATCCAGCATCGATAGCTGCAGTACAGTTTGCTAAAGACGAACCATGGTCTAAGTGCAACGCTACTGGAACTGTGATTTCCATAGTTTCCATTAAAGCTTCCACCATAGCTGCTACTACTTTAAAACCGCCCATATATTTTGCTGCGCCTTCTGAAACCCCTAAAATTACCGGTGATTTTTCTTCTTGTGCAGCAGTCAATACAGCTTGAGTCCATTCTAAATTGTTGATGTTGAATTGACCAATTGCGTAGTGACCTTTCAACCCTTTTTGTAACATATCTGTCATGCTTACTAAACGAGTCATACTTTGTTGCCTCCTCAGAGATATCTTTGTGTGCTAATGAACTTAGCCGACGCTCCAATTGTACCAGACTCTAACTTATTTTTCCATGAAAATTGAAAAAAATAACGTGTTTTCATTATGTCTATTTAAAATAGACAATTAGTCTCACTACTTTTCTCTGCAAAAAAACTCTCTATTCCTTTTTGAATAGAGAGTTTTTTGTGCCATGGGTTAAAGATGGGACCTAACGAAGATTAGAAATCTTCTTCATCTTGTTCGTCATCTTCATCTTCAATCAATGTTAAATCGCCTTCTACACCATCCGGCAATTCATCTTCTTCGTCATCGTCTGCTCCTAAAGCTGACAAGTCTTCTTTGTATTCGCCAAGGTCTTCCTCATCTTCCTCATCAATCAAGACACCATGATCAGATACATCTACACGTCCACCATAAACAGTTCTTTTGTCGTCCTCTTCTTCATCTTCTTCAACGACTTCTTCTTCTTCTTCGTATTCGTCAGAGTCTTCAGGATCATCTGCATTGTAATCAATTTCGTCACCATAAGCAGTTTTAGCTTTTTTACGACGGCGTGGTCTTTCGTCTTCGTTATCATTATCATGAGTTAATTCTTCATCAATAGAATCGATTGGATACCATGAACGTAATCCCCAGCGGTTATCTCCAAGGGAAATAAAACTACCATCAATATTTAAGTTTGTATAAAATTGCGGCATTTCTTTTTCAACTTTTTCATCTGTTAAATCTAAGTAATCGATAATTTCTTTCAACAAATCCGTGAAATCCATGACTTCACCTGTTTGTTCCAAAATAGCATGAGCAACTTCAATCATTGACAATTCACTTCTAATTTGTCCATCAAATTGTGTTAGTTCCATTAAAGTTCCGTCCTTTCAAGAGTCTACTCTCTATCTTACAATAGTTAAACAGTAAAAAGCAATTGTAAATTGTATTCTCCTAACTTTTCTTTTCCCATAAACAAATCGTATCCGATAAATACCTTCCCAGAGAAAGGATTGTCTGTGTAGCTGATCTGCAATTGTCGGGTCACCGTGTCTACATAAACTCCACCTTGTGGAGTACGATAAAGCGTCTCATAGCTTTTTCCTTGCTCGAATTTTAAGCGAGTGGTCATTTCGCCTTTACGCGTTAAAGTGACGATACCATTCGGTTCAATTTTAAATGTGACAGGAATTCGTCCTTGCTCCTCATAGTTTTCCTCATAACGTATATAATATGAGCCTCCCATTTGAACAACTTTTCCTTTTTCATCGAAGACAAATTTTTCTGTATCATTATTTTGAGTGATAGCTGTCTCAACGTGTATTTTTGCCGGCATTCCTTTTGTTAAATCCATTTTTTCACCTCTAGCAGTTTTCTATCTGTCTGGTTTTGACACCTTACTTCATCAAGTCTCTTCTATTTTAGCATAGAAATCTCTCTTACTTTACTAAATTCTCTTAACGAATGACTTTCCCTAAATAAATCCTTCCAAGTCTTTGCGTTTATTTCCCTATTTCTGATACTCATTTGGTATAATAATGGCAATTAGACTATTAACTAGTCATTTTATATAGATGGCTGATAAAGATTGGAGTACGTCAAACGCATGACTTCTTTAAAAACAACCGATTATATTGCTCAGCAATCGTTTCTTCAATACGATGCAGAAACAATGCCTTTTAAAAATCAAACCATTTCCCATTTCGCTTTAGCAGATGCTCTACTGATAGCTGCAGGAAAAAATCAGGAATCGATTATCCATTTTTGGCCGACTTCGAATTTGATTATTTTGGGAATGATGGACACTAAATTGCCCTTTTTCAGCAAAGCTTTAGCGGTTTTGAAAGATGCCGGAGCAGATTATATCGTCCGCAACTCCGGGGGATTAGCTGTGGTGGGCGACGAAGGGGTGCTCAATTTCTCCATTATTTTACCTGAACGCGATAACCAACGCATCCCGATTGATGAAGGCTATTCTATCATGCTATTGCTGGTTCATTTAGCCTTAAAACAATACGGAAAGACAATTGAAGCCTATGAAATTGAAGATTCTTATTGTCCCGGAGACTTCGATTTGAGTATCGGCGGCAAGAAATTTGCCGGCATCGCACAACGTCGAATAAAAAACGGGATTGCTGTTATGATTTATATCAGTGTAAATGGAAACCAGACTAAGCGAGCTGAATTGATCCGCGACTTTTATCAAGTTGGTTTACAAAATGAAACAGTGAAATGGCATTACCCCAACGTTGATCCGCAAGTCATGGCCACCTTGGAAGATCTCCTGGAGGTCACTATGACACTCAGCGATATGAAAGAACATATTTTAAAAGCTTTATCTGAAATGAATAGTACTGTTTCTAAAGGAAATTATTCAGATGAAATCATGGAAGACTACGAAACAGCTTTTAAAAAAATGATCCGCAGAAATGAACAAATGCTCCAAGACAAACTAGACAGGAGGCTGTTGGATGAACCTAATGTATGAAACCAATCAGTTATTACCAATGGAACAAGTTTTTAGAGATCCGGTTCATGATTATATTCATGTTCAGCACCAAGTTATCCTAGATTTGATCAACACAAAAGAATTTCAACGTTTGCGCCGTATCAAACAATTAGGGACTACCTCTTTCACTTTTCATGGCGGAGAACATTCTCGCTTTGGTCATTCCCTTGGAGTCTATGAGATCACGCGCCGCATTTGTGACAAATTCTTGCGTAATTATGCTATGAAAAACCCTGGAGATGGTGGCTGGGATGACAATGAACGATTGGTTGCACTGTGTGCGGCACTCTTACACGATATCGGACATGGCCCTTATTCACATACTTTTGAAAGTATTTTCCATACTGATCACGAAGAATTGACGGTAGCGATTATTCTTTCCTCAGAAACTGAAGTCAATCAAGTGTTGTCTCGGGTCAGTTTAGACTTTCCTGCAAAAGTAGCCAGCGTGATTGAAAAAACTTACCCTAACCCTCAGGTCGTGCAATTGATTTCCAGTCAGATCGACGCTGACCGGATGGATTACTTGATACGAGATGCTTATTTTACCGGAGTCAATTACGGCACTTTTGATTTGACCCGTATCTTGCGTGTAATCCGACCTTATAAAGACGGGATTGCTTTTCAGATACAAGGAATGCATGCTGTTGAAGATTACATCGTCAGCCGCTATCAAATGTACATGCAAGTTTATTTCCACCGTGTCTCTCGGGGGATGGAAGTTATTTTGGACCATTTACTGAAACGAGCTAAAACAGTCTACGAAAATCCAGAAGTTACCTTTAAACACAGTTTTTCTCTATTGGTACCCTTTTTTAAAGAAGAGTTCACTTTGAAAGACTATCTGGCTTTAGATGATGGTGTTTTAAATACGTACTTTACATTATGGCGTGACGATCAAGACCCTATTTTAAGTGATCTGGCATCGCGCTTTTTAGACCGGAAACCTTTTAAATCAGTCACTTTTTCAAAAGAAACCGATACAGATATTCTGGATAAGCTGAGTGAGTTGATTCAAAAAGCTGGTTACGACACAGAATACTACACAGCTGTCAACAATAGTTACGATTTGCCATATGACTTTTACCGTCCCGAAACAGACAATGAAATTACTCAAATCGAATTGATCTATCCTGATGGAAGTTTTATCGAATTGTCTAAAGCCAGTGCACTGGTCACTTCCATCGCTGGAAAAGAATACGGCGACGAGCGTTTTTATGTCCCGAAAGAGTTTCTAAAACCGGACAAATCAATGGAAATCACGTTGTTTGAAGAATTGTATGCAGGCTTTTCGCGCTACATTAAAAATGGAGCTGTTTACCATCCAACCGACAATAATTAAAAAAGGAGTTTTGTTTTGTGAAAATCTCATTAATTGCCCTAGATTTAGATGGTACCTTATTACTGCCTGATAGAACCGTATCACCAAAAGTAGCTGAGACGCTAGCTATTGCCCAATCAAAAGGCATCAAGCTTGTTCTCTGCTCTGGAAGACCATTGCCCGGCGTATTACCGCTACTGGAAGAATTGGATCTGCAAAACGAAGGCGACCACGTCATTACCTATAATGGCGCTTTAGTTCAGCAGTCAAATGATGGTAAAATCCTTGCTCACCATACAATGGACTATGAAAATTTTCTTGAAGTAGATGGACTTGGTCGAGAGTTGGGTATTCATTGTCACGCAGTAAACGACACTGGAGTGTATACGACCAATAAAGATATCAGTTACTACTCTGTAAGAGAATCTTTCTTAACCACTGTTCCGCTTCGTTATCGTTCAGCTGAAGAAATGGATCCATCGTTATTGATCAGTAAAATCATGTTTGTGGATCCCAAAGAAATTTTAGAAGAAGCTATTTCTAAAATTCCGTCAGCATTCGCTGAAAAATATACTTTACTGAGAAGTGAAGACTTTTTCTTAGAAGTATTGAATAAATCCGCTAGCAAAGGACAAGCACTCAGGGATTTGGCAGCTATTCTGAATATTCCCAGAGAAGAAATCATGGCGATTGGCGACAATGGAAATGATTTGGACATGTTGGAATTTGCTGGAATGGGAGTGGCTATGGGAAATGCTTCTCTTGCTGCTAAAGAAGCTAGTGATTACGTCACGGACAGCAATGTTCATGATGGCGTAGCAACCGCTATTGAAAAATTTGCATTCTAAAAAATTGATTGACTAAAGAGGAGCTCTAATAAAAATGCCGATAAAATTAATTGCTATTGATATTGATGGAACATTATTGACACCTGAAAGAGTGATCAGTAAACGCGTAAAAGAAACTTTACTAAAAGCTAAAGAAGCTGGAATCAAAATTGTATTGAGCACTGGGCGCCCCTTACCAGGAGTGACAGATTACTTAACAGAATTAGATCTAAGAAACAACGGCGACTATGCCATCACGTATAATGGTGCATTAGTCCAGGATACACATACAGGAGAAGTCATTTCTCATCATACTTTAGATATTGACGATTTTTATCGTGTAGAAGAAATGAGTCGAAAAGCCGGTGTGCATTACCATACGACTACCCAAGATGCTATGTATACTTCTAATAAAGATATCAGTGCTTATACTGTACGTGAAGCTATGTTAGTTCAAATGCCTTTAAAATATCGTGCTGTGGAAGAAATGGATAAACAGATTTCAATCAGTAAAATGATGATGATTGATGAACCAGCTGTTTTGGATGAAGGAATCAAACGATTGTCGAAGGATTTTGTTGATCGCTATACTGTTTTGCGAAGCGAACCTTTTTATTTAGAAATCCTCCATCCTTCTGCCAGTAAAGGACAAGCTTTAAAAAGCCTTATCGATATATTAGGTTTCACTCAAGATGAAGTAATGGCCATAGGCGATAATGAAAATGACTTAGACATGATCGAATTTGCAGGTCTTGGAGTAGCTATGGGAAATGCGGTCCCTAAAGTAAAAGAAAATGCCACTTATGTAACCGACACGAACGCAAATGATGGCGTAGCAACTGTCATTGAAAAATTTGCTTTGATGCCCTGATCTCTCAATAGCAAAAATCGTTTTATTCGCATTCTGATCTGTACTTTGTATAATGAAAGATGTAAGAATAAATAAGTGAGAGGAGATTTTATCAAATGACTGAATCAGAAGTAAAATATTCCACTACTGCGATTAATGTTGGAGGCCGCGTCGGAGAAAGCCGCTTACCAGATGGCTCTTTTTCTGTAAAAGTATCTACTCCAAAAGAAATGGGCGGTCCAGGACAAGGAAGCAACCCAGAACAATTATTTGCCTTGGGGTACAGTGCTTGCTACCACTCAGCACTAGAACACTACAAAAAAGAAGAAAAAATTTCCAATAAATCAGAAGTTACACTGACCATCAACTTATTAAGTGACCCAACTGACGGAGGATTTAAATTATCTGCTGTTATCGAAGTAGCCATTGAAGGTCTGGAAGATGCAAAAGTACAAGAGTTGGCAGAAAAAGCCCACCAATACTGCCCTTATTCAAAAGCAACGCAAGGAAATATCGACGTTACTGTAAAAACAAAAGAATACATTGGCGAGGAATAAGCGCTAGCTACAAAAAAAGCCGTTGAGAGTTGAGTCTCAACGGCTTTTTTTGTTTCAAATGAGAAAAAGAAATTACCGTTGAGCGAATTGTTCAACAGCCCAACGGTGACTTCCTCTTTTTAATAAAGAAATAGCTTCAGGAATGGTTGTCCATTTCAACGTGTTGAAATCTTCTAACGGTTCGCTGACCCTGCTCCATGAAGTTGCCACGTAAAAGTGTGCAGGATTATGATAATATCGTTTGCGATGTGATGAGTAATAGTACTCATCTGCTTCCCCTAAGTATTCTCCTACTGTGATTTCAAACCCAAGTTCTTCCATTGCCTCACGCTCGAGTGTCTCAACGTGTGTTTCATTTCGTTCTCTTTCTCCCCCTGGCAACAGATAAGAACCATTCGGAGGTGAAACCAGTAAGATTCTGTCGTGTGTTGGATTCAACACAATCAAGTGAATACCGACTCTTAACGTATACGTTATTCCATCAATCTTTTCTCCAAATCGCTTGATTGTCATCTCATCCACTGTCCCCTTTTTCTTTTTCTCATTTTATACTCATTATCTTAACCATTTTCACAATTTTAGTCAATACATTGCTCATCTTTCCTACTATTCATTTTCTTTATACCTTAATTCCAATGGTTGACTCAAATCTTTTAAATAGATTTTTTGATTTTCCTCAAGGCTTAATTCCTTCTCAGGTTCCACAGAGACCATTTCACCTGTCTCTTCACTAAACTCCGCTATTCCGCCCAATTCAAATACACGCGGCTCTGTCGTATCATCAAATACATACAAATAACCACTCAATGGCAGTTCCGGTATGATATAAGTACCAACTTCTAGATGTTCTCCCGCTTCCCACACACCGTTGGTCAGTAAAACATCCATTTTTGACAAAGAGAGAGCTGTTTCTTCTTCCACAAATCGACTTTCACTGGCTCCTATTTCAACAGAAATATCTTCCCCCATCAAAACTAGTTTATTGCCTTCATACAAATCCATTTCTAAAAAAGACGTCTCAAAAGGAGTCAATAATTCTTCAAATACTAAATTTCCAGTTTCATCCGTCACTCGCAATGTTGCGTTATTCATTAGATGCGGTTCCATAAGTTCGCTTACATAACGGAATTGATAACGTCCTTCAGATAAGTCTTCTCCAACCGTATATTCGCCTGAATCAATCCCAACGAATCTCTTTTCAGTCAGCGGGAAGGAAGGTCTCAGCAAATCTTCGCTAAATGGTTCTAGGATAAAAAGTTCTTTTCCTGCCCCAATGACTTCTTTATGATTATTGTAAGCAGCAATGGCAGCCTCATCTGCTTCAATAGCATTCCCATCATATTTTTCCGGAATCAGACCTGTCCAACTGGCACAGCCAGAAAGCAGCAAACAACCTCCCACAAAGAAAACACTCAATAGACTAGCTTCCTTAAGGTGTTCTCTCATTTGGTTCCCTCCTCGCTTCTACTTCAGAATCTCCATAGAGGTGAGTGTAATATTCCGAAGTTCCTAAAGAACCCACTTCTAGTCCTGCTGTTTTCACACTTCGCAAGAGTTGGAACAATTCTAGTTCTTGTTGCTGGGTATACTGAGCTAAAGGAATGCAAATTTTAGAATGATTTAAGCGAATGGTTCCTTCAGGAAGTCCCCACTTCTCCATCAGTTCAGCTTGCTGCTCTGCATTCAGGGATATTTTATAATAATCCGGAGCTGCTGCATGTCGATCGTAAACAAAATGAATCCCGCCTTTTTTCAAGAATAAAATCCGATCAGCGTATTCATCTAGATTGTCCAATAAATGCGACGACACAAAGATGATTTTCCCTTCTCTTTTCAATTCTTGTAAAATTTTGGAGACTAAATCCACATTTTCCGGATCCAAACCATTCATCACTTCGTCCATTAACATAATCGGCGTATCTGCAGCAATCATCATCGCAAAACACAACCGTTGTCTCATCCCCAAAGAATAGGTGTCTACTTTTCTACCCACATATCCTTTCATCTGCAATCGATCGATAATCGCATCTACATCGCTTTTGTCTTTTTTCCAAATATTAGCATACATTTGGATGTGTTCTTTTCCAGAAAAGTTCTCATGCAAGTCAGCTTGGTCAGGAAAGAAAGTAACTTTTTTATGCAATTCCAAAACATCTTTTGCAGTGTCTGTATATTCTTTTTCATCAATCAATATATGACCTGCACGTATAGGAATAAAACGCATGATGGCATTGAACAAAGAAGTTTTCCCTGTTCCATTAGGAGCTACCAATCCTATGATCTGTCCATTTTCTAAAGTCAATTCTACATCATCCAATATTACTCGGTCCCCATAAGCAACCGTCAAGCCTTTGATTTCTAAGCTCATGATACCTTCCTCCTCTTCAATCCCATGGTTTTAGTCGGAATAAAGTTAAATACGACTGTAAATACTCCTTCTAGTATGAGTAGATAAACCAGCAACAGAAGCAGCATTTTCCAACTAGTGACCGAAGCTAAGCCAAATTTTTCTGCACTTGATCCTCTTATGACGGGCACAATTTGCAAATAAAGAGAGGGCTGCCATGAACTAAAGGGCTCGACTAGTTGCCAGATGGAAGGGATGAAATAAACACTCACTACTAAACCAATGGTTAAGTAGACATTCCGAATGATCCAGCTTAGACCAGTAGCCAGTAACAAGACCACATAACTAAGAAGCATTCCAAATCCAATCAACAACAGGATGTATTGCCAGGTAGCTAGGTATTCCATCCCTTCTCTGTTATAGATGGCTATGGGGTACCATAAGCTTCCAGCTGTTTCGCGCAATAAGCTGATTGTGTAACTGATGCCCATGCCAAGGATCGTTACCGACCACATCAATAGCCACAACTGCATGCTGCGTTGATGCCATTGTTTTTTCCAAGAAATCGGAATCCCTTGTGTCACACTCCAATTCTTTTTCTGATCTTGTGTAAACCGATCAGCTGCTAATAGGCCGGCGAATAAAAACAACACGATTCCTACAATGAGCTCAGCTTGTTGGTAAAACACTTGGCTGGCAGAATACGGATTCCACTCAATGTCCAATTGATGATGATCTAAATAATGATAAAAAGCTAGTTCTTGCTGAAGAGTTTCACGGTCAGGCAAGATGCTTGTCAAAATCGTATAGGAATCAAAATCAGTCATTTCCCATAAGCGCTGTTGATTTTCTGCAATGGTTCGTCCGTTATCTAAGTAATTGTCTACCACCGATGCCATCGCTTCTACCGTGTTGCCTTCTTTTTCGGATAGAATATAGCGTTGCATTCCATAAAGCCTTTGTTGTTGCGCTAAAAGATTGTACGCTTCTTCTCCTAATGCTCCTTCAAAGTGTGATTCTGGAATAATGTGAAACAGTTGTTGCGTGATGCTATATTGTTCCCTTACTTGATCTAGTGGCAAATCTAAATTTTGTTGGCGGTAAAATAACGAAAAAGAACTAAAAAATAGAAAGAACGCTATTAAAACGATTCGTGTTTTCCAGTCCCTTAATAATTTTCGCCAATGCCATTTCGCTAAACCCATCTTTTTCCCTCCTTTATCTCACAAATCGCTGACGATGAATAAATTTGGTCGCCAATACTAATAAGCTTTCAATAACGAGTACCGTCCCTACCATCACTAAAAGACCTCTATCCATCGTAATCGTTGATGTATTCAATAAGAAGTTCTTCTCTCCACTAACCACTTTCCCAAAATCAATATAGGTTTGTGGGAAAAAACTTAAATCAATGCCTAAGATATCTCGCATCCGTCGACTGTAATACAACTTCTCAAAAACAACCGCAAATACGCCAAGAGTAAGCACCACCACATCATTTTTGAATAACAAGCTGAACAGTACCGATAATCGAACCATTACATAAATGAACAAGACTAAAAAAGGAAACACTTTTATCACAAAGGTTCCAATCTCCATCAAGCCAAACACAGCATCATTGGTCGTGTAATCCGAACTATATGTATACAAAGGTACTTTTAGATCTAAACTTCCGAACCCAAATAAAATCCCATTGACTAAAAAGAACCATATAAAGACTACTGCAAAAAATAAACACACAAAGCAAAATGCAGCCATAGATTGTACCCATAGATATTTTCTCCAATTGTAAGGAATGCCTGCTTTTTGAGTTCGAGCTTCTCTTTCTCCTGTGGTCACATCACTCACCAAGAAAACAGTTAGAATGAGAATAATCAGCGGTCCCCAGTTAAGAAAAAATAAATGAATTTGCTGCCATGCTGTTTTTTCCTGGACCAAATGAAACGTAATAGCTGGTATTTCTTCTAAATAACTATTTAACCGAAGCCGTTTATTACTTTGGTCGTAATGCAAATCCTTCATAGGTTCTTCCGAATTTTTTAAGTAATCATCCATTATTTCTTTGCTCAAATCTTCTGGCAGATAATTTAACTGAATATA
Source organism: Desemzia sp. FAM 23988 (assembly GCF_045528365.1). NCBI lineage: Bacteria > Bacillati > Bacillota > Bacilli > Lactobacillales > Carnobacteriaceae > Desemzia > Desemzia sp. FAM 23988. The sequence goes on along the minus strand of NZ_JBGQQS010000010.1, from coordinate 74,902 downwards.
TTGACGAACATTCCCTGTATCTACAGCTATTTTAAAAGCCCTTTGTTGTTCGAATTTGTTTTTGGCTTCTCCATATGTGGATAAGCCAGTGTAGTTATTGGACTCTGTACTCCCTGCTTCAAATTGAGCTTTCATCAATCCTTGATTTCCCAACAAATCAATTTCCAATCGTTCCATGTCTACGGTATCCATTGGTTCTGTATTCGGTAAAATGAGTCCTGAATAAATCAGTACTCCTAAAAAAGCGATAATCCACACTAAACGGTTCTTTTTGTTCCTTACCATTCTTTTAAACGTTTTGACAAAAACTACCTTCGCTATCATCAACTCACCCTTTTAAGTAGACCTCTTTAATGAACTTACGTTATATTATTATAGCATAGTGTGAAAAAGATGATAGTTTTATCATGTAAAAACTATTGGATATTAGACTGACTCTTTGCTTAAATAGTGTCTAGGTTTATTTTGAAGGAGGGTTGGATGCACAAAAAAACAGACTCATTTCTATAAAAGAATCGAGTCTGTTTCTGTATTTTCTATTTAGTCTTTCAACTGCATGGCTTTGCGAATCGTAGGGTTATTTACAACAAAATAAATTACCGCTACACGTACCGGAGCAAGAATGGCATTTTGGATCAAACGTGCTGGTAAAATCGCTAAAGCTGCTTCTTCCGTTAAAATATATACCCATAATGTATTTAACCCTAAATTGACGAAGATTGTAATCACCAGTACGGCTAAACTAATCCGCCATAGCGATTTAGCCTTATTGTGCAGAAAAACACCATAGATAAAGCCGCCTAGAAATGCCGATAGAGTGAAGCCTGGGAAAAATGGTCCAGAACCACCGAATAAAAAGATACCGGCGATATCGGTCAATGCTCCAGCTATCCCTGCTGCCATTGGTCCAAACAACATCCCGATCATTGCAGTAGGCAAAAAGCCAAATCCGATGCGTACAATCGGTGTTTGAATGGAAACAAAGCGTGTCAAAATAATGTCTAGCGCCATCAGCAAAGCAATCTTTGAGATGGTTCTAGCATCAAACTTCATTTTTTTCATATTGAAGATCCCCTTTACGAGCTCCCCACATATCTATTATGCAGCGAATGCGAAAATAAAACCGCAAATCGACAGAGTCAATTTTTCGTCCGAGAGGCAACATCCCATCCTCTCAGCACTTAACGCTTTATTTCCTACTCTGTTTTTTTGAAGACAGTTGTCTATCTTCCATAGGCAACTATACACTGTTTCCTCACTTTCTACAACGGATTTCTCGGCAAATGCATTCGGAGTTTCTAATGTTATTTAGAAAAAACTGGTTTACTAGTCAAGCAAAGATTTGTTTCGCGCTCACTTGATGAATAAAATGGATTTATTCTGCAAGCAAGCTCTTATTTTGTCTTGATTTGATGAGCAAACTCACTTTACTAGTCAAGTGATCTCCCATTCGTTCTTCACTTGAAGAATAAACGCCTCTCCTTCCTCCTAAATCACCCTTTAAGATTTTTTTAACCGGAAATTTTTTTTGGAACGTGAAGTTTCTATTTATTTTTTTCATTATTTTATCATTTTCCTGTTGACTTCCTCATAAATGACCGGTATATTAATAAACAAGTTCACACATACAAAAACACGATGAAAAGAAGAGTAAGTTTGGCAACTCTCATTAGAGAGCTTATGGTTGGTGAAAATAAGCAGACGCGCCTGACAGAAGATGGTCTTTGAGTGGAATAAGCGACTATCCAAGAGATATAGCTTATTACGGGAAGCACCCGTTACAGTGCCCCAGTATGAAAAGATGCATTTGTCTTTTGTACTGATAGAGGTAAACTTAGCAATAAGTTTATAAATTAAGGTGGTAACACGAAGCGACTATAGCTATCGTCCTTAACAACGGTCATTGAATGACTGTTGTTAAGGACGATTTTTTTTACAATTAAATAACTCTTTCTACTAACGCATTGACGAGAAAAGTACTTCTTTAAAAAGCAACAACAGAGAGCCTGAATTGCTGAGAACAGGTTTGCTAGACATCGAAGGAAAATGGCCTCTGAGCGGGATACCGAATGCTGAAAAGCACAAGGCTATCATGGGCGCACCCATTACAGTGCTAGAGTCTCTGAGCAATTTGTTCAGGTACTTGATGAGGAGATTTCTGTGAGGGAATCTTGAAAAAAGGTGGTAACACGAACAAAAAAGCGTTCGTCCTTTTCTATAAACAATTATAGAAAAGGACGAGCGCTTTTTTTATTAGAGAACGAAGAAAAGCGTTTAGCTTATAGACGCGAAAGCTGCCATGCGCAGCTCGTTTCTTATAGAGAGCGGGGCCAGCCGTTTTGACTTCCGTAGAGTTCATTTTCTGCTTTTAGTTGGTGGTTTTTACCAACAAAAAGCAGAAATGAAATCATAGGAAGTCAGGCTTGCGCAGCTCGTTTCAAAAACAGAGAGCAGTAAAAAGCATTTAGCTCTTGTACCAGTTGAGAAAAAATTTGAGGAGGACATTAAATGATTACATTAAAAGATATTGGAGTTACTTTTGGAAGTGCAAATGCACCAATTAAAGCTGTTGAAGAGGTTTCGCTTTCAGTAGATAAAGGAGATGTTTATGGAATTGTCGGATACAGTGGTGCCGGAAAAAGCACGTTGGTTCGAACAATCAACTTATTGCAACGCCCTACTAGCGGAAAAGTAATCGTTGCTGGAAAAGATCTTTTGGCACTAAATCCTAGCGGGTTGCGGGCTGCGCGGAAAAAGATTGGAATGATCTTCCAACACTTTAATCTGATGGATTCGCGCACCGTAGCTGGCAATATTGCTTATCCCCTACGTAAGTCAGGGCTTAGCAAATCAGCTATTCAACAAAAGGTAGCCGATTTACTTGATTTAGTAGGACTTTCAGACAAAATCGACGCTTTTCCTTCTCAACTTTCCGGTGGGCAAAAGCAACGAGTAGCTATAGCAAGAGCATTAGCGAATGATCCAGATGTGCTGCTTTGTGATGAAGCCACAAGTGCTTTAGATCCTAAGACTACCCTTTCTATTTTAAGCTTGTTGAAAGAATTGAATGAGCGCTTGTCATTAACTATCGTCATCATTACTCATGAAATGCAAGTGGTCAAAGAAATCTGCAACAAAGTAGCTGTAATGGAAAATGGGCATGTTGTTGAAGACGGGGATTTGGTTTCTATTTTCACTCAGCCAAAAGAGCAAATCACAAAAGAATTTATCAATACCGCTACTCATGTGGACCAAGCATTAGAAAAAATATTGAACCACCCTACTCTATTGAACTTGCAAGGAGACGATACCTTAGCCAACATTTCTTATGTCGGTTCCAATACCAGCGAACCTTTAATCGCTACTTTATCCAGTCGGTTCCATGTCTCTACCAATATTCTCTTTGGGAATGTGGAGATATTGCAAGAAACGCCGGTAGGAAATTTATTGGTCGTTCTGTCTGGAGAACCCGCTCAAAAACAAAAAGCCTTGTCTTATCTAGCCAGTAAAGACGTTGCTGTGGAGATTCTGACAAGTCAGTCTGAAAAAGTCATTCAATTCAAACTAAAACAAAAAATTGGTTAAGGGGGAAATGAATCATGTCTCAATTCTTAAATACGTATTTTCCAAATGTGATTGAAATTCAAGATGAAGTGATTGAAAGTTTTATCCAAACAATTTATATGGTCTTATTGACTGCTGCTATTGCGGGAGTTTTAGGAATCTTCCTAGGGATTATTCTAGTGGTTACAGGACCTAAAGGAATCCTCGTAAATAAGCGTATCTATAATTTTTTAGATCAAGTTATTAATATTTTTCGTTCCGTCCCCTTCATTATTATGATGACATTGATCGTGCCTTTCACACGATTGGTTGTAGGAACTTCCATCGGGACTTCTGCTGCTATTATTCCTTTAATCGTAGGGACAACACCATTTTTTGCTCGACAAATACAAAATGCTTTACTAGAAGTTGACCCTGGTGTAATTGAAGCCGCTGAAGCGATGGGCTCGAGTCCTCTTGAAATTATTTTTAGAGTGTATTTGAAAGAAGGGTTAACGCCCATCATTCGTGTTTCCTCTTTAACGATTATTAATTTAGTGGGGTTAACAGCAATGGCAGGAGCTATTGGTGGTGGTGGCTTAGGAAACTTGGCTATCGCGCGAGGATACAATCGATTCCAAACGGATGTCACTCTTGTAGCTACTTTACTAATTCTGTTGATCGTTTTTATCAGTCAGGCGCTTGGAAATTATTTGGTCAAAAAAACCAGTCATTAATCAAACTAAAACACATTAAAAGGAGAAATTATCATGAAAAACAGCAAAAAATTATTATCGAGTATCGTATTAGGTTTTGGAGCTTTGGTCTTAGCAGCTTGTGGAAATACAGCTGCAGGAGATGAAGACCAAACAGTTACATTGGGTGTTATCGGAGAAGATCAAGATGTGTGGGATTTTGTAGCAGATAAGTTAGAAGAAGACGGTATTACGTTAGAATTAGTAAAATTCACTGACTACGCACAACCCAATAACGCATTGGATGAAGGCGAAGTAGACTTGAACTCTTTCCAACATCAAATCTTCTTAGATTCTTACAACGAGGACAGTGGCACTGATTTAACGGCTATTGGAAATACCGTGATCGCTCCACTTGGTATTTATTCTCAAAACCTTACTTCTATTGAAGAAATAAAAGAAAATGATATTGTGGCTATTCCGAATGACGTTACAAATGGCGGTCGTGCATTATTGCTATTGCAAACAGCTGGTCTGATAACAGTCGATCCTGCAGCTGAAACAACACCTACAGTGAACGATATTACAGATAACCCTTTAAACCTTGAGATCCAAGAACTAGATGCTGCTCAAACAGCCCGCTCTCTTCCGGACGTAGCTGTTTCCATCATTAACAGCGGTATGGCAGTTGATGCAGGTTTCGTCCCTGTAGAAGACGCTATCTTCCTAGAACCAGTCGATGACAACTCTGAACCCTACATCAACATCATCGTAGCACGTGCCGAAGATACAGAAAACGAATTGTACCAAAAAGTCGTAGAAGCTTATCAAGCAGAAGACACTAAAGAAATAATCGCAGAATCCTCAAAAGGCTCCTCAGTACCAGCTTGGGACTAAAACAGAGAGCGAAGAAAAGCGTTTTGCCTATCGACTATAAGAAAATCCCAACAGGCAGGTGTTTTTTACCTGACAGTTGGGATTAGCTTATAGTCGCATAGGCAGCTTTTCGCAACTCGTTTAAAACAGAGAGCGGAGCAAGGCGTTTAGACTCTCGTAGAGTTCACCTTTCCCTTTTAATTGGGTGCTTTTCCCAACTAAAAGGGAAAGTGAAATCGTAGAGAGTCTGCCTTGCGCAGCTCGTTTCAGATCAGAAACCAAAAAAACAGCAACACCAACATTCTAAGGAGGAAATCATTCATGACGACAACACTCACACAAACAACAATCAAAGAAGAAATTTTACAAGGTGCCGATGAGGTGATTGCTTTAAGACGCTTTTTCCACCAACATCCTGAACCGAGCTTAAAAGAATTTGAAACAATCAAACGTATTAAAGAAGAACTCGACAAATTAGGTATACCCCATGAGTCTGTCGGTGAAACTGGAGCTATTGGAACGATCACTGGTGGTAAAGGCCCAGGTAAAACCATACTTTTGCGGGCGGACATTGATGCATTGGAGTTAGATGATGCTAAAGACAAACCTTATAAATCATTAAAACCAGGTTTACATCATGCATGCGGTCATGATGGTCACGCCTCTGCTCTACTCGGTGCCGCCAAAATTCTTAAAAATCATGAAGCAGACTTCAAAGGAACAATCAAACTAGCTTTTCAGCAAGCTGAAGAAATCGGTGCTGGTGCTCGTCAATTTGTCAAAGGCGGTTTTGTAGACGGTGTGGATCAAGTATTTGGCATCCATGTTTCTTCGGGCACTCCTATTGGAAAAATCGACATTACTTCTGGTGCTTCTAATGCATCATGTGATATTTTTAAAATCAAAGTGCATGGAAAAAGCAGTCATGTAGGCAAACCACATTTAGGAAAAGATGCTTTACTAGCTGCAGCTGCTATCACAGTTGAATTGCAAAGTATCGTCGCACGCGAAGTAGACCCATTGGATCAAGCAGTTGTTGCTGTCGGTGTGTTAAACGCAGGCACGCGGTACAATATTGTCGCCAATGAAGCCAGTTTAGAAGGAACCGTTCGCACATTTAGCCACGAAACACGCCAGTTTGTCTTGGAGGCTGTGGAACGTGTAGCTCGTGAGGTAGCCAAAGCTCATCGGACGACGATTGAATTTGAAAACTACGATGCTGCCGCTCCTCTTATCAACGACCCAATTGCAGCTAAACGCGCTGAACGAGTAGCTGCTGGCATTGTTGGTGTTGAAAATATCATTACTGATTCACCAAAAAGTATGGGCGCTGACGATTTTGCCGATTATTTAGCAGTCGCTCAAGGCGTGTATGCTTTTGTGGGAACACGTAACCCAGATGATCCAGATACTTGCTATGGTCACCACCACGAAAATTTCGATATCGATGAACGCGGTTTGGCTATCGCAACGGAACTGCATGTGAATTACGCACTCGACTTTTTAACTGAATAATAGACAGTTTTGTCATTCGATTCTTATAAAAAAACTCAGAAAAAATTCTGAGTTTTTTTATTTGGATATATTCCTTAGATACTCTTGCTTTCATGTGATTTTTCAAAAGACAAGCACATTTTCTGTTAGAAATAAAGACTTAAAAACATATTTTGTTTGATATATAATAAACTAAGTATTACAATATATAGCGTATAAACTATTTTCGAAACACTATATATTGTGTTTTTTTGTGCGAATATTGACTAAAGATTGGAGTGTTGGTTATGGCAATGAATATATCATCGAACGCAACTTTAAATATCAAACAATTAAATGGGGACATCAAAGGATTTCCTCAAGTCCACCCTATCACTGAAGAGATGAGTCTAACTTTTGAGGGGGTCTCTCGTTTAGTGATGCTCGACCGCTATTCGTTTAAAGACACCTCAAAAATGACTCTCTCTACGGGAGATTTAGTGGTCTTAACCATTAAAGAAGATCCAAAATATCCTGCTCGCGGCACTGGATTCATCACCGAACTGAATCATCAAAAAAATCAAGTGACGGTTCTTGTCGAAGAAGAATATAGAAGTAATCTAGAAGATGCTCATGAACGCGAAACAGGTGAAATCGTTCGTAGTATCGACACCATTGAAAAGCCATTAGAAATCTATTACGAACAAATCGCAAAACGAAACGCCAGCGGATTATCAGAGGTTGAAGCTGGTTCTCAACAAGCTGCTGCTTTCGAAGACTTTTACGCAGAATTGAAATCGTTGAATTTTGTTCCAGCCGGTCGTGTCTTGTATGGTGCAGGTTCTCAAACAGAAGTTACTTACTTTAACTGTTACGTGATGCCTTTTGTAGAAGACTCTCGTGAAGGGATTTCTGATCACCGGAAACAAGTCATGGAAATTATGAGTCGTGGTGGCGGTGTGGGAACAAATGGTTCGACTTTACGTCCTCGCAATACATTAGCACGTGGAGTAAACGGGAAATCTTCTGGTTCCATCTCTTGGTTAGACGACATTGCTAAATTGACCCATTTAGTAGAACAAGGTGGCAGCCGTCGAGGTGCTCAAATGATCATGCTGGCTGACTGGCATCCAGATGTGCTTGAGTTTATTATTTCCAAAATGCAAAACCCTCGTATTCTTCGTTTCTTAATTGAGCAAACAGAAGACGAGCAAATCAAACAGCTGGCTCAAGAAAAATTGAACTTTACTCCTTTCAGTGAAAAAGAAAAAGCGTTGTATCAAGGAGTCCTTAATTACAAAAACATGCCTGGAACTGGTGGATTTGACGTTTCTATTATCAAAGAAGCAGAAGATAAATTGCACACAGGTGGTACTTACTCTGTTCACAATCCAGATTTCTTAACAGGTGCCAATATTTCGCTGTGCTTAACAGATGATTTTATGCAGGCTGTCGAAAACGACGAAGAATATCAATTGAAATTCCCTGATGTTGAAAATTACAGCCCTGAAGAAATGGACTATTACAATGCTCATTGGGCAGACTGCGGTGATGTTCGTGAGTGGGAAGCTCAAGGCCATGGCATACGTGTCTATCGTTCTATTCGTGCACGCGAATTATGGAAATTGATCAACATTTGTGCAACTTATTCTGCAGAACCTGGCGTTTTCTTTATCGACAATGCCAATAAGAAAACTAATGCTACTGCATATGGGCAAAAAGTAGTGGCTACGAACCCTTGTGGCGAACAACCTTTAGCTCCTTTCTCTGTTTGTAATTTGGCAGCCGTTAATTTGGCGCAAATGGTCAACAAAGATACGCAATCAGTCGACTTTAACAAATTAACTCAAACTGTTAAAACAGGTGTTAGAATGCAAGATAATGTCATTGATGCGACCCCTTACTTCCTAGAAGAAAATGAGCAGCAAGCCCTTGGCGAACGTCGCGTTGGTCTCGGCGTCATGGGATTAGCCGATTTATTGATTTATATCGGTGAGACTTATGGTTCTGAATCTGGGAATCAATTGGTCGATGAAGTCTTTCAAACCATTGCAATTTCAGCTTATGAAGCTTCCATTGAATTGGCTAAAGAACGCGGTAGTTTCCCCTTCCTGATTGGGAATACAGATGAAGAAACAGCTCAACTAAGAGAAAACTTTATTAATACTGGGTATATGAAAGAAATGCCGGAACACATTCGCGAAGGCGTCTTGAAACATGGTATCCGTAATTCTCATTTATTAACAGTTGCGCCAACAGGTTCTACAGGAACGATGGTCGGTGTCTCTACTGGACTAGAACCTTACTTCTCTTTCTCTTACTACAGAAGCGGACGTTTGGGCAAGTTTATTGAAGTCAAAGCAGATATTGTTCAAGAGTATTTGGACAGACACCCTGAAGCAGATGCCAATTCTCTTCCAGAATTCTTTGTTTCAGCGATGGAATTAGCTCCTGAAGCTCACGTAGATGTGCAAACTACTATCCAACGTTGGGTAGACAGTTCTATCTCTAAAACGGTAAACGCGCCACGCGGTTACAGTGTAGAACAAGTTCAAGGTATTTACGAACGTCTTTACAACGGAGGCGCTAAAGGCGGCACAGTTTACGTTGACGGCAGCCGTGATACTCAAGTGTTGACTCTAAAAGCGGAAGAAAATACTTGGGAAGAGGACGCTCTTGCACCTACTCCTAACGAAACTAAAGTAGAAATAAAAGCTTTTGCGGATGCTGAAGAAGTTAATATCGGTAACGAAGTAGGTGATACATGTCCTATTTGCCGCCAAGGTACTGTCGAAGATATCGGCGGCTGCAATACATGTACTAACTGCAGCGCTCAATTAAAATGCGGTTTATAGAATCACTTGGAAAAATCCCCGCGGACACTTGGTCTGCGGGGATTTTTCAGGTAATCAGATATCGATGGAATCTCGTTCTCTTTTTTTAGCAATTTCTCTCCAATTTAAGAAACCGGCATCTAATCCGCGCAACAACATTTCAGCTGTCCCAAGATTGGTTGCTAAAGGAATTTCATAGACATCGCTCAAACGCAGCAAAGCAGAAATATCCGGTTCGTGAGGTTGCGAAGTCAACGGGTCACGAATAAAAATCACCATATCTATTTTGTTATCTGAGATGAAAGCACCGATTTGTTGATCTCCGCCTAGGGGTCCTGATTTAAAACGGTGAATCGGTAATCCAGTGGCTTCAATAATTCGTTCTCCAGTGGTTCCCGTTGCATAAAGTGTGTGTTTATTTAAGATTTCTTGGTAAGCGATACTTAGCTTTACAATGTCATCTTTCTTTTTATCATGGGCAATCAAAGCAATATTTAATTTAATCAACTTATTCACTCCATTCCATTATCTTTTCTTTCTTATCATACCATTTAGCATTCTAAATTTAAAACTCTGCTCTGTATCGTGAGAATTTTTTTGCAAAAGCCCTATTACTTGATGCTCTTTTCTAATTTCGTTACACTGATTTTAGAATCAAAAAAAAACAGAAAAGGAGATTATTATGGGAAAAAAAGTAGCAACCGTTATAACTAAATTATTCGAAGATGTTGAGTTTACTTCTCCAAAAGAGGCTTTAACAGATGCTGGCCATGAAGTAGTCACCATTGGCTTTGAAGCTGGTGAAACAGTTGAGGGCAAAAAAGGCGAAGCTTCTGTGACTATCGATAAAGGGATTGACGATGTAAAACCTGAAGATTTCGATGCCCTGTATATACCAGGCGGTTTTTCTCCAGATCAACTTCGTAAAGATGACCGTTTCTTGGCTTTTGTCCAAGCTTTTGCAAATGATCAAAAACCGATTTTCTCTATTTGCCACGGACCGCAGTTATTGATCAATGCAGAAGTCGTAAAAGGCAAAAAATTAACTGCTGTGAAGCAAGTTGCTGTTGATTTAAAAAACGCAGGAGCAGATTTTATTGATGCTGAAGTAGTTACAGATGACAGTGGTATGATTTCCAGTCGTACTCCTGATGATTTGCCAGCTTTTAACAAAGCGATTGTAGCTGCATTAGATTAAATCGCTTACTAAATAAGTATTTTTTCATTAAAATACCCTAAAAACTTCACCTGTTTTTCATGAAGAGTTTTCGGGAAATTGTTATACTATTTTTAGTCGTTTAAGTAAACCTAAAAATTTTCAGACTCTTTTCTCCCCCTAATGAAAAGAGACTTATCCCTAATAGTAGAAACCTATCCCGGTTTCTACTTTTTTTTGCGTAAAAATAAAAAGCATTGCTTTATAGCAACGCCTTTTCTATTTTACTGTATTGGATATCGTTTGTTTATACATTTTGATGGCTAGTGCAATAAACGCAGCCCCAATAAAAGCAATCACACTTCCTAGTACCAATCCGGCAAAACGATAGCTTACCAGGTCATGTACAAAAGCACCGCTAGATAAACTAGCTAACAACAAAGATAGCGGGTTGGTAAAGAAATTAGCTAATCCATAATTTCGAACCATACAATATTCTACAAATATATTCAGCACAGTGATAATAATGATTGTCGAAAGCATACTCAAATCCAAAGAAAATAATAGAATTCCTAATAGTAATCCGACAATTCCTCCAATAATTCTTTGAACGTTACGATGGAAAATAATAATCAATTCTCTTCCTTGCAGAACAGCTGCACAAGAAATAGTGACCCAATAAGGGTTTCCTAGTCCTAAAGACATACCAATATAAGTAGCAAAAAAGATAATCCCTGCATGGTGGATAGAAGAGAGCAATAATTTCGAATCATTTTTAAGTGCATAATCAAGCTTTTCTCTAAAAGAAATGGATTTATAGGGTTCCATCTCTCCAATTAATCTGCGATGCATCATTCCTACTACAGAAGCGACAAGAATAGCTGCTATCACTCCAAACACAACATATGATGTAGCATGTAAGATTCCTGCAAAGTCTAATGACGTTCCTGTTGCCATAGAACTCACCATAATAACAAAGAACACTCCTGGCTTCGGTGCATTTAATATCCTAAAGATGATAAAACCAAGTAAACTGATCACACTAATCGTTATCGGAATCATCCAAGGTACAAAGGTCGATACAGCTCCTGAAAAGAAACCCAATACGATACAAACTCCTACTCTAAAGATTCGTTGCATTAAATATTTCGTGGGAATCGGTAAATAATACAAAAAAGCAAATGCCCCTAATGCTCCAAAAGTTCCAATCTGCATATTGCCTAAGAAATAGCCTATGAAAAGCATCATACCAGTTGTGATACCTGCTCCAAAAACCCGTAATAGAGAATCATCCGTTTCTTTGATCAACAAGAGATCTTTAACGGTATTCTTTATTTTACTCATCTGTCAATCACCTATTCTATTAATTATAGTTTACTGTATTGGTTTACCAAAAATATCAGTAACTCTTATATTATACACCCTTTATCACATCTTTGCTCGTCTTCTTTTAACAATACACGTCATACGCATGAAAAGTACTTTCTCCCAAAAAAATTAAGGTCTTCTTTTTAAAACGCTCTCTTAATGAGTAGGGGCGTCTCTATGAGGTGAAATTTCCTCCGGGATGGACGGGTTTGCTTGTGGAAAGCCATGGGACTGTCTGGAGCCTGTAGTCTCCAGACTTTCAAGCTTCAAACGGAATCGTAAGCGCTGAAGCGCCAACGCTCCGTAATTCACATTTCATCCCTTACATGGCTACAAGCAACCCCTATTCCTCCAGAAATATCACGGGTCTCAAACGAGTCACAGCTTAAAAAGCGTGCCTAAGTATTTCGGGAAGTTCAAAGAAAGCAGGACTTTCTCATAATGAAGACCGAAGACTTCCCCTTCACTCAACAGATGGAAAATCTCGTTTATGTCGCCCGCCTCCGCATTTTTCTTTTAGCAGAGAGACGTGAGGATTCGTAATCTTATTTTTTATTTAAAGTTTTTCATGCGTATGACGTGTTAACAATACCGGCTTTACAAATAGAAAAAAAAGTACAGTTTAGGCATAATTTCTTCACAATTATTGAGTATGATAAATTCATACCAATAACAACCAACTTTTTTATATTTTCATTTTTACCTTATACTCCTCCAAAGTATCAGGTACTACTCCTTTTAACCACTTGCTCATGCAGCAAGTGGTTTTTTTATTTAGAGAGTAACAGAAAAACAGAATTGTATTTAATAGAGGGTCTTTCTGTCTGATTTGAATGGATAATAGTGGAAAACAGCTTCAACCTTTTCTTATTTCATTTATGAGCTTGCAGTAATGATCGGTTTTGAATTATCTTTAGTCATATACATGAATGGATTTAAGGAGGAAAAAAATGTTTTTAAGCGAAGAATTGCTAAAGGAGATTCATCAACGCGCCCCAAAGTATGACCAAGAAAATAGTTTTCCTTATGAAGATTACGATGCTTTAAAGGCAGCAGGATATTACAAAGCCTTTGTTCCTAAAGAATACGGAGGTCATGGACTGACGTTGAAAGAAATCGCACAAGAGCAGATTCGCTTGGCAAAAGCTGCTCCTGCAACAGCGCTAGGTATCAATATGCACCAAATTATTGTCGGTGTTGGAAAATACATGGTTCGTCATGGAAATAAACGAGGCGAGCAAATCCTAAAGGACGCCGCTGAAGGTCATTTGCTTTCTTTTGCTATCTCAGAACCGGCTAACGATCGTGTTCTTTTTGGATCCATTTGCCAAGCAAAACCAGAGGAAGATGGAGGCTACCGTTTTTACGGGCCAAAAGTCTTTATTTCTATGTCTGGAGAAGCTGCTCGTATGGTGACCTATGGAATGGATGATACTAGTGGTGATCCACAATCTGTTTTTGCTTACATCAAAAACGATCCTAAAACCGTTCAAGTCAATTCAGAATGGGATACTCTGGGAATGAAAGGAACTCAGTCTTACAACTTAGTGTTAGACGGTGCTTACGCGGCTGAAGACAGCATTTTGACAACAGTAGCGCCTGGTCCCAGTTTTGATCCCGTGGTTTTTGGAATATTTGCCCACTTTGAAATTTTACTGGCTGCGACGTATCATGGTCTGGGTCAACGGGCGTTGGAATTAGGGATTGAGCGCGTGAAAAAACGCAAGTCCATCGCTCATGGAACGACTTACGATCAAGATAAAAATATCCGCTGGCGCATTGCGGAAGCAGCTTTACGGTTGGATGCCATTCCCCCGCAAATCAATACTTTAGCAGATGATGTGGAAAATGATGTGGACCACGGAGTCTATTGGATGCCTAGGTTATCTGCTATAAAAAACTATTCTGTTGAAGCTTCTTTCAAAACAGTCGAAGAAATGGTTCGTGCTTCTGGCGGCGGAGCATACTCCAATAACAGCGAATTGTCACGTTTAGTACGGGATGTTTATGCCGGTCTGTTCCAACCTTCTGACCAAGAATCGCTTCATGACTCCTGGGCTTCACTTTTACTGGGACCAATTGAAAAATAGAAAACAGTCTTGAATTGCATAGAACAAATTCGCTAAAAGAAAAGAGTTCCATCACATAATCTTCATATTTAACGGCTATACTCTATTTATACCAAACAAACAAGCAACCCCTTGTTTACTCTTTACTCCTCCAAAGTAAAGATACCCTTTTCTGTGATTCAACATGTGCTGAACTAGTTGAACACAAAGCACCCTCACTTGCATAGCAAATGAGGGTGTTTTTTTATGTCCTCTCAATCTCGGAGTACTAAGGCATTTCAGCTATAGCAGGATTTACAGTTTCATTTCGCCAAACTTTTTATTCAGCATCTTTATCTTTCCGTTCTTCTTTGTCTCTTCTCTTGGCCATTATTATTTTCTTTTCTGGATAACGGCTCGATTGTCGATTTCTAGCAGCTCTCTCAGCTTCTTTTTTCTTCCACCAATTGGTTTTGCGTACTCTCCAGACCATAATTCCAATCAGCAACAAAATAATCAAGTAAGGCAACACATAAATCAACCAGATAGCAGTATCTTGCAACCAATAGTAGAAAGTATACGCTGAATCAACAATGGCTTCTTTTGCTCGTTCCCAAAATGGCATAGTAGAACCAGGTTGGTTGGAGATTCTGGAGCGTTCCAGAATAGTTAAATACAACGTTGAATATTCTACCAAATCATCGATCGTATTATTTTGGGACTGCAAAATTTCTCTCTCCGCAACGGTTTCGGATAAATTATTTTCAATTGCCAAAATGTCCTCTATCGCTGTAGCTTGATCCAATAATTCCAGTAATCGGTCTTCTTTGCGTTGCAGCACTTCAATTCGAGTCTGGGTATCTTGATACTGTTTAGTGGCATCTTGATTCCCGATTTGTTCACTGACCTTAGTGCCTAGATTTCCATCTAAATCAGCTAAGAAGTCGGTTACTGCCTCTGACGGGATACGGATAGAGAAATTTCCTTGACGAAGATCAGCCTCGCTCCGATTGCTGTAGCCATTGATGGTGTTTGTTGTTTCATTTGACGATTCGATGTAAGACTGATACTTTTCGACGATTTCTTTTAACTGAGTGACAGCATTCTGGTATTCGAGAGTTTCATATGTCATATCTATCGTGGTGATGACTTTTTCTCCTATCAATAGATCCGTGCTGGCTTCTTCTTGAGAACCGGTAGTTTCGACCTCCGTGGTGTTTGCAAGTCCCCCTCTATCTTCCATGACCGTTTCTGAAGTTGACGAATCATTGGTAGAGCATCCAACCAGTAATAATGCCAACATTAACATTCCTAATTTCGCTATTCCTTTTTTCATTCCTAACCCCTCCTCTGCGCTTTTATTCATTGCCTTTAGTATACCTTTCCGTAATCACCAATTCAATTTACGGCTGGCTGTTGAGCCGCTTGCTTCATCATTCAGTACCGCCCCTTGATGTTTAAGCCAAAAAAAAGCAGCTTCAAAAGTCGGTTAAGAACTTTTAAAGCTGCCATCTCAGGTTAACATTATTTTTTGAGCAATCGGATCTGCTGAAGTAGTTCAGTATACTCTTTTTCCAATAGGTCTTTCGACTCTTTTCCGGTCAATAGTGATAGTTTTGAAATGACTGCATTCAATCGATTCTCCAACACCAACAACTCCTCTTTGCCAGCTTCGCGCTGTTTTGCTGGCAGTAGGGCTGAAGCTTCTTTTGCAAATACTTCTGACACTAAAACTTTCCGGTCTTTAATCTGCCAAATGTGAGTCGCAACATTTTTAACGAACTGTTCGTCGTGAGACACGAATAGAATTGTCCCCTCGTATGCCATTAAAGCTTCTTCAATAGCTTCCATAGAGGCGATATCCAGATAGTTCGTCGGCTCGTCTAATACCAGCACATTCGCATCACTCACCAACAGCAATGCTAAAGAAACTTTGTTTTTCTCTCCGCCGCTCAAAACGGATACAGGCTTGAATACTTCAGCCCCTTTAAACAACAATCGCGCCAACAGCATACGGACAAAGGATTCTTCTTTGGTGCTTTTTCTCATCACATTTTCTAAAATCGTTTCTGATTCATCCAACAAGTCCAATGCTTGGCTGAAATACCCGAAGTGGATGTTTTTGGCTAAATGAATTCCTTTGCCTGCTTGAAAAATCATGTTGATCAATGTGGTTTTACCAGAACCATTTGCACCGATCAAAGCCGTTTGGGAATGGTTCAGCAATTGAAAGTCGGTGTTGTCGAATAAGACTCGTGAGTCGAACCTTTTGTGCACTTTCGACCCTGAGATCAAAATCGGATTGTGGATTTCTCTGCCTTTATCCAATTGGATTTTGACTGGCGGAAGATCTACAGGCTTTTCCTTAACAGTCAGATGTTCGATGCGCTTTTCGTAATTTTTCACTGCTTTATCCAACGTTTTGCGTGCCCCTTGACCGCCCATTTTGTGCAAACGAGCTTCAGAAGGCCCCATACGTTTAGGCGCTCTGCGTACATTCTCTGATTTCTGATGAGTACTGGTCATGACCTTTTTCAACCGTTTCTTTTCTTTGACATAAGCTTCATACTCTTGTTGAGCCAAATCTTTTTCCTGATCTTTTTGCTTTCGATAGTCTTGATAATTTCCCGTGTAAAATCGTACTTCACCTTCTTCGATCTCAACGATCCGATTGCAGATACGATTTAAAAAAGCTCGATCATGCGAGATCACTAAGACAGCCCCCATGAACTGTTGCAATTGTTTTTCCAAATATTGACGAGCATTTGAGTCTAAGTGACTAGTAGGTTCATCTGCAAATAAAATCCCAGACTGGATAGACAATGCTCTGTTGATTTGCTCTTTCGTGTGTTCGCCACCGCTTAATGTATCCAACGGCTCCCGGTCTGGCAATTGTTCAATAAATCCTATAGTTCCATTGGTCTGGATACTTCCGGTGTCCGGTGTTTCTTTTTGAGCCAAGACGTTCAGCAAAGTTGTTTTACCAGACCCGTTTCTTCCTACAATACCGATCCGATCGCCTTCATAAACATGCCATTCAGGAATCGTAAATAAATTCTTTTCGCCAATGGACTTTTCAAGTTGTTTTACTTCTATAAGCATAAAAAAACCTCCTTCAATTCTGAAGAAGATTGCCTGCACATAATTAAATAAACCTATTTACAGTATAGGTATAAGCCATTATGTTCCATTCAATCTACGTTCAGTCCTGTCATTTTGTCCATATCAAATAAACTGAAATTTCTTCGTTTTTTCTATGAACAACACACTATTGATCTGAATTAAGATTGAATAATACGCATCGGCCTGCACCTGTACCTTTCTTAGTTTTTCTACACCTTTATTCTAGCAATTTATTCATCTCGATACAAGTATTTGTATTGAACACTCATTTGTCCTCTAAGCGCCATTTGAAAATGTGCTTCCTTTCATTCTAAAGGCCTTTCATCCTAATCCGTTTCTTGCAGTGGTGGTTTTTCTTGCGTTAAACTGATACAATAATCACTAAAATGATGAATTAGTTATCTAACATTAAGGTGGGACATACTTGAATACATTAGCTAGACAAAAAGTTGCTAACAGCAAACGTATTATTATTAAAGTGGGTACGAGCACTTTAATGTATCCGAATGGGAGCGTCAATTTGGAACGCATTGAGCGGTTGGCGTTTGTACTGACTGACTTGCAAAATAGAGGAAAAGACATTATTTTAGTTTCATCTGGCGCAATTGGCGTGGGCATGGATCTGCTTAATTTATCCACACGACCAGCAACGATACCTGAACAACAAGCTGTAGCGGCTATCGGCCAAAGTCAACTTATGAATTTATACAGCAAATTCTTCCTGAGTTACGGTCAAGTCATTGGACAAATCCTAATGACCCGCGACATCGTAGAATTTCCTGAAAGTCGTTTGAACGCTTCAAACACATTTGAACAATTGCTGAAAACAGGCGTCATCCCTATTGTGAATGAGAATGACTCGGTCTCTGTAGAAGAGCTGGATCATTTGACTAAATTTGGTGATAACGATCAATTGTCTGCGATCGTTGCTGAAATTACAAATGCCGATCTATTGATCATGCTGACAGATGTCGCTGGTTTTTACGATAAAAATCCGAATACGCATCAAGATGCTGTCTTATTTTCTGAAATTTACGACATCACCGACGCTCATTACCAACAATCGGGCGGCCAAGGTTCTCGATTTGGAACGGGTGGAATGATTACAAAGTTAAAAGCTGCAGAGCACATGCTCAAACTCCAAGCACAAATGGTCTTAACAAACGGAAAAGTACCGGACACGATTTTTGATATTGTGGTCGGCAAAGAAGTAGGTACTTTATTTACTCCTAAAGATTAACCAGAAAGGAAGTTTACTATGGAAAGTTTAACTCAGTTAGGCATGCATGCAAAAAAAGCTTCGCGCAAATTAGCTCAAGCTTCTGCTCAAGAGAAAAATCGAGCTCTTAAGATCATGAGTGAAATGATCATGGAGCACCAACAAGATATTCTAACAGCGAATCAACATGATTTAGCGGCTGCCGAAAGCAACGGTATTAGAGGAACGATGTTGGACCGCCTGACATTGAATGAAGAAAGAGTCCTCGCTATGGCAGAAGGCATCAAACAAGTAGCAAGCCTTCCAGATTCAATAGGCACCGTTCACTCTATGCGCACGCTGGACAATGGTTTGACTATCGGCCGTCAAAGTGTGCCTCTAGGTGTAATTGGAATCATCTATGAATCCCGTCCAAACGTCACAACAGATGCTGGTGTATTGTGCTTTAAATCTGGTAATGCCGTTATTTTACGCGGTGGTAAAGAAGCGATCCACACCAATAAAGCAATCATTGCTGTTTTACAAAAAGCGCTTAGCCAAACGAACTTCCCTCAACAATCGATCCAATTGGTCGAAGATACTTCCCGAGCTTCTTCTACAGGATTGATGACACTGACAGATTATTTAGATGTTTTGATTCCTCGAGGAGGAGCCGGTTTGATCAAAGCAGTTGTGGAAAATGCTACAGTTCCGGTGATTGAAACAGGTATAGGCAATTGCCACGTGTATATCGATAAAGATGCTCAGTTTGAAATGGCCAAAGACATCATCGTCAACGCTAAATGCTCACGTCCGTCTGTATGCAACGCTGCTGAAACATTGTTGATTCATGAAGATGTGGCTGCTGCTTTCTTACCTGAAATTGAAACAGCCTTGTCTGAATACACTGTTGAATTACGTGCAGACGCAAGAGCTGGCGCTATTTTGTCCAAATCGGTTCTTGCTTCTGAAGAAGACTGGGAAACGGAATTCTTGGATTACATTTTAGCGGTCAAAGTGGTTTCAAGTCTGGAAGAAGCCGTTGAACACATCGATCGTTACAGCACGGGGCATTCCGAAGCGATCGTGACCGATGATTATGCCGCTAGTCAGCAATTCCTGCGTGAAGTAGATTCCGCTGCTGTTTACGTCAACGCTTCTACTCGCTTTACAGATGGATTTGAATTTGGGTTTGGAGCAGAAATCGGCATCAGCACTCAGAAGATCCACGCTCGCGGACCAATGGGATTGCCTGAATTAACTTCTTACAAAACCATTATCTATGGGAATGGTCAAATACGATGAGTGAAAAATTGAAGATTGCTGTTGTGGGCGGGGGAATTGTCGGCTCCACAACAGCTTTTTACCTCAGCCAACAATCGCAGTATGATGTGACGCTTTATGATAGTGGAACGGGCCAAGCTACCTCAGCTGCAGCGGGGATTATTTGCCCGTGGTTATCACAACGCCGGAACAAGCAGTGGTACCAATTAGCCGCTAGCGGTGCGGCCTTTTACCCTCAATTGATGCAAGATTTAGGCGAAGACCCTGCTCGTTCGGATATTTACCGTCAAGTTGGGACCTTGGTCTTTAAAAAAACGCCGAAACTACTGTCCAAATTAGAAAAAATCGCATTAAAAAGACGCGAAGACGCACCTACTATTGGAGAGTTAGCCATCTTGTCGCCTGAAGAAATCAAAGAAAAGATGCCGCTTCTTGATGTTGAAGAGGATGCTCTGTTCGCTTCAGGCGGCGCTAAAGTTGATGGTGCTTTATTGACCAGCAAATTAAAAGAACAAGCTCAGAAAAACGGCGCTGCCGTTATCCATGCTGCTGTAGAACTTACTATAGTAGATGCCGCAAAACAACGGTACTCTCTAAAATCCGAAACTAGCACGCAGTCATTTGATAAAGTCATTTTGGCAGTCGGTGCTTGGCTGCCCAGACTGCTTGAACCACTAGGTTACACGGTGGATATCCGACCTCAAAAAGGCCAATTGGTCGAATTGTATCTGGACGCTGCAACTGACGATTGGCCCCTGGTTATGCCGGATGGGGAAAAAGACATCATCCCCTTTGCCAACGGAAAAATTATTGTCGGTGCGACTCACGAAAATGATCAAGGATACGATTTAGAGCCGACCAAACAACAATTGCGCATGATGTTGGATGAAGCCATCGAAATGGCTCCACAACTAGCTGATGCAGAAATCAAAGGGATTCGCGTGGGTACGCGTGCTTATACGTCTGACTTTGCCCCGTTTTTCGGTGAAGTCCCTGACGCTCCTGGATTATATGCCGCCAGCGGACTAGGTTCTTCTGGATTGACAAGCGGTCCAATGATTGCAAAAATCCTAACGCAACTGATTAACGGAGGGACTACCGATTTGCCTGTGGAAGATTATCCGATTGAAAATTACATTAAAAGATAACAAAATTAGTTATCCACTAGATCCCCTTAACTAGCGCTCCTCAATGTATTGCGAGCGCTAGTTAGGGTGTTTTTTATTTTATGATTTTCGCTTATACATAGAAAACTCCTTTAGATTTTTCACAATCTTTTAAACCATCAAATACAAAAAAGTGCCTGTCAACATTCACAGACACTCCTTTTATCTACTATTATTCCCCTTCTCCCACAACGACTTTAAAATTATCATTTACTGTCGCGTTGATTACAGGGTTCTTTTTGATGTACTCTCCAATCAGTTCGCTCATGTCTGTGGTGACTTCCCGTACGATTTTTGACGCATCAAACATCATATAATCCCCGCCGCCAACAGCGCGGTATTGATTGGTAACCACTTCTAACAGCTCATCATCTGGAATAGGTTTGCCGTCTTTGGTCAACTCCACGATTCGCGATCCTATCGGTTTAGCGACATCGATCGTGTACTCAACACCTTCATACATATCGTAATTGTAATGTTGCGGCTTCGGATCCATAAAGTCGGGATTCACTCCGATCGTACCATCGCTTTCCAAAGCAAAATAACCTGCAGATTGCTCCAGTGCTGCTCTCAAATCAGCCCCGGTAATGTTTAACACCGCTAATGTATTGGGATAAATGTAATTCGTTACGATATCCCGTGTGGTGATTGTGGTATCAAACCCAGTTCCTTGATTATTGAATAAAGCAGTCCCTGAAATACTAGTTCCCGTAGCATCCATTTGCACTTTTTGGATCAATTCAATATAGGGATGTTCTTTGATTCGGACTTGATGCGGATCAGTAATATTCATGTTCCCCTTTACCACTCCGACTGTCTGGTCCAGCCAGTCCTCTACTTCTTGATGCAGCGGTTCAAAATGACGGCTCATTGTTTCATCGCCTTTCACATCTTTCACTGAAATCAAACTCGGGATCATGGCTGCAATCTTGTATCCGTCAGCTGCTTTGTCCAGCTCCACCGTTACTTTTCCCACATAACTGCCTTTGTCACTCGGTTGAATGACTGCAACTCCATTCACCATTTCTGCGATCGTGCGGTGTTGGTGGCCTGTCAGCAGCACATCGATTCCCTTCACTTCACTCAGCAAATGATACCCTTCATTCTCACCGGTCAATACTTCAGTCGGCTTGCCTGTTTTCAGATCCCGTTCAAAACCGCCATGGTAACTGACTACTACAATATCCGCTTTTTCGCGCAGTACAGGAACAATCTCTTTGGCGCAGGCTACGGCAGATTGGAAATACAAGCCTGCGTAGTGATTCGGATGCTCCCATTGCGAAATGTATTGCGTCGTCAATCCTAGAAAGCCGATTTTCACGCCTTCTTTTTCAAATACGCCATATCCTTTGCCAAAAGCTGGTTCATTTTGTACATTCAAAATATTGGCTGACATCACCGGAAAATCAGCTGCTGCGATGCCTTTTTTCAAATACTCCAGCCCATAGTTAAAACTGTGATTGCCCAAGACTCCTACATCATATTTCATCGCGTTCAATGCTTGCATCAATTCTGCAGGAGTTTTTCGCTGTTTAGCCAAGTAGTAACTTAAAGAAGAACCTTGGATGTAATCTCCATTTTCCACTGTAAATACAGGCCCCTTGGCTTTTTTACGTTCTTCTTTAAAGACCGTTGCGGCTTTTAAAATACCAAACGGTTCGTCCATGTTTCTTTTTTGATAAGTAGTCGGAAATAAATAACCGTGCAAGTCACTCGTTTCTAGAATCGTCAATTCCATTTGCGTCATCTCCATCTCTTAATATGATTGATTTTAACACAGAAAACCATTTAGCTGTTATCGCCAAATGGTTTCCTGATGCATTATGGTTAGTCCTGTTCAATTTCACTCGCAGAATAAACTACTCCTTTTTCTGCTAATAAAGAAGGCACTCCTTCTGCAATAAATCTTCGGTGCATTTTTTCTGGTTCAAATGTATGCCAAGGTATTGTGTGTTTGGCGTGCACTTTTTGGGCAATACCGATCAAGTCTCCTTGAGCCGCATGTCCACTGGTGCTAAATGGCAGAAACTCAAACTGATTGGCAGCTAATTTGTCCAATAAAACGGCATAGTTGTTGTCGTAATCACCAAGGGGTTCGCCATTGCTGTGAGCATAAATACCTTTATCAAATGCCGATACTGCCTCTATATTTTTAAAGCTGTTTTGCAACACATACTGTTCCGGATGTTGCTGCACTTCGGCTAAAGAAATCCACTTTGTACCAGACTGTTCTTGAAGATCCGTTGCTGATTCCGTCAAGACTGTCCATGTTTCATTTGGATAGAAAGTGTTCATTAACTGAGCATAAGATTCCTCAAACACAAAGGTGCGACCGCATTCTTCTGTTGCTAGAGAAACATTTCGTAATCGATCCACATTCCGAATATACGGATTGTAAAAGATGATTTGATCGATTGTGGATTGGAGCAATTGCTTCCAGTTTTCTACTAACCCTTTTTCTGAATCGAAACCAGATTCTTTTGAACTTTCAAAACTAAACGTGGTCCCTTCCAGCAACAATACATCAGGATGCCACTCTGCAGCCTCTTGCACCCATTTTTCAACGCGTTCCGGATAATACCCTGTCAAACGCACGTCGCCTGAATGAATTAATTTCAATCCTGGCGCTTCAATAAAAAAGGCGCAAGCTCCTATCGTATCGTGATCGGTCAATTTAGGTTGGACTTGAATATCACCAATCTGAATTTTTTCGTCATCGCTAAAAGTAATGCGTTCCACATGACTCTTATCTTCTTCTCCTACTGCTACTAATGTCTGGTACAATTTGTCTGTTTCTTCTGAAAGATAAACTTTCGTTGTAGCGGGCAAGTATTTCAATAATCCCATGTGATCCAAATGCAAGTGAGAGATAAAAATTGCTGTTTCCAGTGAACTGTCTTCAATTGAAGACAGTTTTATCGTTTGAAATGCTGAAGTATCATATAATTCAGGAATAGCAGGCATAAAACCATGTTTGATCAAATATTCCATTTCACTAAGCCCATCGGTATTTTCAATCCCTTTTCCAATACCCGTTAGTCCAAAATCACAGATAACTCGCGCTGTTTCTGTCTGTATTTCAACAATATTTCCGCCAATTGTATTCAGACCATTCCAAATCTGAAATGTCGTCATTCAATCGCTCCTATTTGTTTTCGTCTAATAGTGCTTGAGTAGATTCTTCTAGTTGAGTCAATGATTCTTGAATATCTGCATCATTTACCAATACACCATCTAGCGTTTCCAATAGATTATTGCGGTATTCTCCAGAACCTACAAATGAAGGAGAAGACATCCCATATTCTAATTCTAAGTTAGCTGCTTGTGCACGAGGGTTTTCTTCTAAATATGTTTTGTATTCTTCCACTTCTAATGCTGAACGGCGAATTGGCACATAACCCGTTTCAATTGCCCATGTAGCTGTATTTTCAGGTTCTAATAAGAAAGCCATGAAAGCAATCGCAGCTTGTTGTTCTTCTTCTGTTGCAGATGAGAATACGCCTAAGTCATTTCCTGCAAATAAAGTCAATTGAGTATCGTTGTAAGCAGGAAGTTCAGCTGTGCTCCAGTTGATGCCATTTTCTTCAGCAACAGGAACTACGTGAGCTAAACCAGCACTTGAACCAATGTATAGAGCACTCTCTCCGCGGCCAAATGGACCAGAGAAGAATCCATCTTCACCTGCTGTACGAGCATATCCATGATCAATCAAGTCCATTAAAAGTGTTAAAGCTTCGACACTTTCTTCGCCGCCGATATCAGTAGTCAACGTTTCGCCATTGATAAATTCTGCATCGTTTTGACGAGCCAATGTTTCGTACTCCATTTCATATGAATTTTCAAGACCAAGAGCTACCGCATCGTCTCCAGCAGCTACCATTTGTTCTCCTAGAGCGGATACTTCTTCCCAAGTTGTTGGGACTTCAACGCCATATTCGTCTAGAATATCTTGATTGAAATACATTACCCGAGTTGATTTGGAGAAAGGCATGGCATATAGTTCTTCATTGTATGTTGAACTGCTTAAGAATCCTTCATAAATATCGTCCATCGCTTCTTGAGTAAAGCCAGTGTCGCTAACAAGTATATCTGTTAAAGGAACCAATAAATTGTTGTCCGCTAAATCTGGAACATCCCCTGGAGTCAATTGAGCCATTGTTGGTAAATCGCCAGAAACGCCAGATGCCATGATTTTTTGTTGCAGTGTATCGTAATCGCCTTGGTTTTGTTCTTCAACCACGTATTGATCTTGTGATTCATTAAACGCATCCGTCAATTTCGTGATGGTTTCTTGGTGAGGTCCATTCATCGCATGCCAAAACGTGATTTCAACAGTTTCGCCTGTTGCATCTGCTGAACTGTTTTCTTCCGTTGTTGCCGTTTCCCCTTCACCAGCTCCACAAGCTCCCAATACAAACGCACTCATTAATGTAACTGCTCCTGCCAACAACTTTTTAGACTTTTTCATTTCTTCTTTCTCTCCCTTATATGTATATTTTTTTGGGCTTTTACCCTTTTAACCCACTCTTAGATATCCCAGCAATAATCTGTTTTTGAAGAAAAACATAAATGATGACCATTGGGATAATAACGATTGTTGAAGCCGCCATTAACAGCTCAAAGCGTGTTCCTGCTTCGGTTGTGAAAGCTTGCAATCCAACAGGTAATGTCCGAAGCTCGGTGTCATTGGTCACAATCAACGGCCACATAAATGAATTCCAGCTGCCGATAATTTTTAAAATCGCAATCGCTACAATTGAAGATTTTCCTAAAGGCACCATGATGGACCATAAAAAACGGAAGTCACTGGAGCCATCCACTTTTGCAGCGTAATACAACTCATTCGGTACGCCTTGAAAAGTCTGACGTAATGCAAACACAGAAAAGATACTTGCCAGCCAAGGAACAATCAGTGCGGCATACGTGTTGATCAAATCAAATCGGGACAAGGTTACAAAGTTCGGAATAATCAACAATTCTCCCGGCACCATCATAGTCGCAATTAAAATCGTAAAGAGGATATTTTTTCCATAAAACTCCATCTTCGCAAAAGCAAAGGCCGCTAAAATCGTCGTGATCAGTTCACCGGCTGTCGAAAGCACCGTCACCAAAACACTGTTTAAGAAATACCGTCCAAAGGGTGCTGCGTTCCAAGCCTCAATATAATTTTCAAATTTAGGCTCATCCGGAATCCATACTGGCGGCATCTGCATCGTTTCGCCGGCAGATTTGATAGACGTTGACAACATCCATACAAAAGGAATCAACATCGTAATGGCACCAAGCGTTAGTAAAATATATAAAATGGATTTTTGTACTTTTTCACTCATTTAGCCAATTCCTTTCTTAATAATGGACAAATTTGCGATTGTAAGCTAACTGCAGAACAGTCACAAGTAAAATAATAACGAATAAGACTACTCCCGCTGCTGCCGCTTCACCGTAATTGTATTCGGTATAAAATTTTTCATATAAATAGTACACCACTGTCAACGCAGAATTCCCTGGACCAGGTCGGCCTTGGAACATCGCATAAACTTCATCAAACACTTTAAAATTATTGATGAACCCCGTAACAGTTACTAAAAACGTTGTCGGACTCAACAATGGAATTGTAATGTTTAAAAATCGTTGCCACGGACTTGCACCGTCAATCTTAGCCGCTGAATAATAACTCTCATCAATATTGTTCAACCCCACTAAAAAGAGGATGATGTTAAAGCCTAATCCTTTCCAAACGGACATAATAATCAATCCCAGTAAAGCATAATCAGGATCCGTCAGCCAATTGACTGGATCAATGCCAAACCAGCCTAAAAAGTAATTCATCAATCCAAAACGCGTATGGTAAATCCAGTTCCAAACCAATGAAATCGCCACTGTACTGGTTACAAAAGGCAAGAAATAGATGGTTCTGAAAAAACTGGACAACAGTTTTATCTTGTTCAGCATCAACGCGATAAATAACGATAATGCGATCGATACAGGAACGACTCCCAATACAAAAATGAAGGTGTTTTTTAGGGCAATATGAAAATTAGGGTCTTGGAAAATCTCCACGAAGTTTCCGATACCATATTCGTTGACGATATCCTGGAAAAAATTGTAATCCGTATAAAAGCTCATCGCCAAAGATTTAAAAATCGGGTAAATATTGAATGTCAGCATAACGATCAACATGGGGGCTAAGTACATATAGGCTTTTAAAGAGCTTTTCCAAGTTGGTTTCTGGATCATTGAGCAACCTCCTCCTCCATCAGCAACGCTTGCCCTGCAGCATCAAAGTAAAGGACATCCTTTGCGTCAATCGTCAGATGAAGGGTCTCACCGATTTGAAATTCCCCTGTTATATTATTGGCAACAATAGCCAGTCCATCTTGGATTAATTTGATCGATGTGTCTTTCCCGATCCGCTCGATATGAGTGACTTCTCCCGTGTAAAAAGCTTTAGTAGGATCTATTGTTTGGACGATGTTTTCAGGGCGAACACCGATTTTCTTCACTTGCTGCTGGATCATTTCAGGAAGTTCCAACGTAGAAAGGTTGATCCGCGAATCATCTGCATCAAATGTATTGATGGCTGGATTCCCTAAAAATTCCGCTACAAATAAATTACTTGGGTGCTCGTAAAGTTTTTGCGGCTCGCTGATTTGTTGAATGTGTCCTTCATTTAATACCATCACATGATCTGAGATGCTCAACGCTTCTTCTTGATCATGAGTCACAAAAATAGTGGTAACATTAGTTTCTTGCTGGATACGGCGAATCTCTTCGCGCATCTCGATTCGCAAACGGGCATCTAAATTGGATAACGGTTCATCCATCAATAAAATATCCGGCTCTTTTGCTAGCGCTCGGGCAATGGCAACTCGCTGCTGCTGTCCACCTGAAAGTTGCTTAGGTTTCTTATGTATGTGGTCTTCGATCTGTACAAGCTTGGCTAATTCCAGTGCACGTTCTTTCCGTTGCTTTTTAGGCATCTTTACCATTTTCAACGGGAACATAATATTTTCTAGAACAGACAAATGAGGGTACAAGGCGTAATTTTGAAAAACCATGCCCACTTTTCTTTTTACAGCATCTTGCTTGGTGACCTCTTTCTCATTGAAAAATATTTTCCCTTTCGTAGGAAAGGTTAATCCTGATATCAACATCAAAGTCGTTGATTTTCCACAGCCGCTTGGTCCTAATATAGAAACCAGCGAATGTTCGGGAATAACAAAATTCAGATCATGCAATACTTCTTTGTCTCCATAATCCATAGCAATTTCTTCAAAATGAACTTGCACACTTTTCACCTCTTATTTTTTCTTTACTGCTTTCCTATCCAAAAACATTGTAACAAACCAGAATGGATTTGGATACATAAATTTAATGTAAAGTTCGTGATTTAACAAGTTCGTTTGTTTTGTTTTTGTAAACATATTGCTTAAAATGTGCATTTGTTGTATATTGTAGTACTGGAGGCTTTATCTATAAAGCAACTATATAGGTTTAATAACTATAAATCGTTCGTGTTTAACCGAGATGTATTTGGATTACTCACAGAAGATTTCACACAATAGAAAAAGGGCTGCCTCTTTTATGAGACAACCCCTTTTCTATCGTGCCTATTCATTTTATTGAGGATCAACTACCTCGTATTCACCCGTCATCGGGTCCATTTTCTTAACTTGTTCATTAGACATTGTGAACTCGAACATACCGACCATATTGGACAGTTCTACTCCATCTACTTCGTGAGAGTTGCGAATCTCGACTTGATAAGTATCATCATCTAATTTTGAAGTAAAGAATTGATTATTTTCTGGAGAGATTCCAGTTTGTGCAATGACTTGTTCTAAAACAAAAACCTCTTCTTCTTCAGGAGTTAACGCTGTTTCAACACTTTCTGACTCTTCTGTTTCAGTACTCTCACTGCTGCTTTCGGATTGAGTGGCTTCTGGTTGACTTGCTTCTTGTTCTTTACTTGCCAACCAAGTTTTAATTTCTTCATCAGAAGCTTCTAGAATATCATTTCCTGTAGCAGCCGCGTATTCTTGACTGATCAATACAGAATTTCGTTCATCTTTATAAACAGAATTTTCAACTAACTCATAAGTAGGTTCTTCTTTCATCGTTTCAACTTGTGCACTGCTGATTTTATCTCTTAAGTCTTGGGCTTTCGCTTCTAAATCAGCATATTCAGAAAGATCATTTTGCAACAATAAATCAATCGTCCCGCCGGCTTCACTATATTTTCCAGATTCAAACAGAACCACACTGTCATCGTACATATTTTGATAGACTTCTTCTGATTGAGTGACTTCAACACTCGATTGGCTGTCTGCAGAGCTTGCGTTGCTTGCGCTACCTCCCCCATTTCCACATGCTCCAATAACCAGTGTACTTAGAAAAAGAACTGCTGTTGCAACTTTTTTGTTTCTCATGATATAGCCTCCTTGTTTCCATTATTTTAAAGCTAATACATTGGTAAACACAATTCATCAGCTTAGACACTCAGTGTTTATTCCTTTACAGAAGCAAACTCTGAATCCCTTGATTCAATTATATAATAATAAAACTAAATTACTATTAAAATTTGCTATCCCTTTCTATAAATATTCTTCTTGTGAATACAATTCATCTAATACTATAATGAATAAAGCAAGGAGGTGGAACAATATGAAAAATTTTATACAAGAGTTTAAAGAATTTGCTTTTAGAGGGAATGTTCTGGACTTAGCAATTGGGGTCGTTATCGGTTCAGCTTTTACAGGAATCGTGACTTCACTTGTGGACAACATTATCAGCCCCGTGGTTGGTGCTCTTACCGGCGGATCTGATTTATCGAACCTTTCTTTCACGATTGTTGGAGTAGAACTTACTTACGGAGCTTTTATCAGTTCAGTGATCGACTTTTTGATTATTGCATTTGTTATCTTTCTATTTGTGAAAGTCATCAATAATGCCCAAGGCAAATTCATGAAACAGGTTGAGGAAGAAGAGATAGAGGTGGAAGTACCTCCTTCTGAGCAATATTTAAAAGAAATCCGTGACTTGCTGGCCAAGGATAAAGGCACTTCTATCTAATGAACAAAATCAAAAGACACTTCACTCAAAATAGAGAGAAGTGTCTTTTAGCTTAACCTTTATAAGTAGCGTATAAAATTTCTTTCAACTCTGCAATCAATGGTTCTTTTGGATTAGCTGTCGTACATTGATCCTCAAAGGCTAATTCTGCTAATCTGTCTGCCGCTTGATCCAGTTGTTTTTTTGTAACTCCTTGCTCTTTCATACTCATCTGAATATTCAGTTTTTTCCCTAATTCGTAGATTTTTTGAATCAAAGCTTCTACCAATTCAGCTGTCGTTTCTCCTTTTAACCCAAGGTAACGAGCAATTTCAGCATAATCTTCATCTGCTCGGAAATACTCGTACTTCGGAAACAATTGATGTTTTGAAGGAGCTTTAGCATTGTAGCGAATTACATGGGGCATCAAGATTGCATTCGCTCTGCCATGTGGAATCTCAAATTCAGCTCCAATTTTATGTGCTAAAGAATGATTGATCCCTAAGAAGGCATTTGCAAAAGCCATCCCTGCTAAAGTAGAAGCATTGTGCATTTTTTCGCGGGCCTCTTCAGTAGCAAAAGCATAGGATTCTTCCAAATATTCAAAAACCAGTTTGATAGCTTGTAAACTAAGGCCTTTTGTATAATCGCTTGCCATAACAGAAACATAGGATTCTATTGCATGAGTCAATACGTCCATCCCAGTATCTGCCGTAATGGATTTAGGCACTGTCATCACGAATTGAGCATCAATGATGGCCACATCTGGTGTCAACGCATAATCAGCCAGCGGGTACTTCACATTGATCGCGTTATCTGTAATAACGGTAAACGGAGTTACTTCTGAACCAGTTCCTGATGTGGTAGGGATAGCAACAAATTGTGTTTTTTTCAAATCTGGAATCTTGTACGCTCTCTTACGAATGTCTAAGAATTTTTGTTTTGCACCATCAAAATCAGATTCTGGTTGTTCATAGAATAACCACATTCCTTTAGCCGCATCCATAGCCGATCCACCACCTAAGGCAATGATTGTATCCGGTTGGAATTCTCGCATAGCTGCTGTTCCGCGATTGACCGTTTCAATAGACGGATTGGGTTCCACATCTGAGAAGATGCGCACAGCTACTGGATTTGAACGTTTCTTCAATTCATTTTCTACAATATCTGCATATCCAAATTGCACCATACCAGGATCACACACTACAAATACACGATTCACATTCGGCATTTTTTGCAAGTATTGGACCGAATTTTTTTCAAAGAAAATTTTTGGCGGTAATTTGAACCATTGCATGTTGTTTCTTCTTTTTGCTACTGTTTTGACATTCAGCAAATTCACTGCAGAAACGTTTGTTGACACGGAATTTCGCCCATGACTACCGCATCCTAAGGTTAGAGATGGCAGCATGTTGTTGTAAATATCCCCGATGCCCCCTTGCGCAGTAGGTGAATTGACAATCACACGACCGGCCTTCATTTGTTCTCCAAATTCTGCTGCTAGATCCATACGATTGGTATGGATGGCTGCAGAATGCCCAAGTCCGCCAAGTTCCAACATTTGTTGGCTTAATTCAAATCCCTGTGCTGTATCGTTCGCTTTCAGCATAGCTAATACAGGAGATAATTTTTCTCTGGATAATGGATATTCACTGCCCACTCCATCTAATTCCGCCACCAATATTTTAGTGCCCTTTGGTGCTTTCAGACCAGCAAGTTTTGCGATGGTGTCTGCCGATTGACCAACGATAGCTGGGTTTACCGCTGTTTTGTCTTTATTCATCACGGTATTTTCCAGTAAAGCCAACTCTTTTTTAGGCACAATATATACTTGTAGACGTTCGAATTCTGCTTTTACTTCATCATAGATCTCTTGATCCACGATTACCGCTTGTTCAGAAGCACAAATCATTCCATTATCAAATGTTTTCGACAGAATAATGTCGTTTACAGCCCGCTTGATTTTAGCTGTTTTTTCAATGTAGCTTGGTACGTTTCCAGGACCTACACCAAGTGCCGGTTTTCCTGTAGAATAAGCCGCTTTTACCATTCCTGATCCCCCAGTAGCCAGTACAACCGCAATATCATGGTGATTCATCAGCGTATTCGTGGCTTCTAACGAGGGTGTCTCGATCCATTGAATAATATTCTTTGGTGCCCCTGCTTTTACCGCAGCTTCATACAATACTCTAGCCGCTTCAGCGGATGATTTTTGAGCACTTGGATGAAAAGCAAAAATAATCGGATTCCTTGTTTTTACAGCAATCATGGCTTTAAACATCGTTGTAGAAGTTGGATTAGTTACCGGAGTTACTCCGCACACTACTCCGACCGGACTTGCAATCGTCATTAACCCGGCTTGTTCATCATCCTGAATGACGCCAACTGTTTTATCATTTTTGATATCATGCCAAATGGATTCTGTTGCAAACATATTTTTCACACATTTGTCTTCATAAACGCCACGTTTAGTTTCTTCCACGGCTAATTTAGCCAAGCGCATATGGTCATTCAGTCCAGCCAACGACATTTGATGGACAATGTAATCAATTTTTTCTTGATTAAAGTCTTCCAACTCTGTCAACGCTTTTTTAGCTTTAGTTGTGTACCCTTGAATAACATCCTCAACGGAAACTTCTTTTGTTTTAAATTCTCTTAGCACTTCTTGCATATTCCTATTCCTCCAAACTTTGTTATCTATTTCACATATGATATTACCTCATTTTTTTTAGAAAGTAAATCATTTTATGTGATTAAATTCGCTTATTTTAAACTTCTATTTTCGAACTAAAAAATGTTATAACAGGATCGACGAATAATTAGTACAGTTGTTTTGTTAATAATTGAGCATATATGGTCTGTATTTTTTCTCTAAGTGCTTTTAAAATTAAACAAAAAAATCCATTTAATTAGACAGAAAATTAAATGGATTTTTTGCTCTTCTTTTAATTTATCTCATGATAGTGTGAATAAACTTCCTGCTTTTTCATAGCGCGTATTTTAGCCACTTCTTTAATAGCCTCTTTACTGCGCAGGCGTTGTTCCTCCATGACTTGTGTAACATGCTCTCTGACTGTCCATTTTTGCCAACTCATATCTTCTTCCGGACACAAGGAGCTTTCGCTGTTTCCTTCAACAATCACACAAAATTCTCCACGAATCTCTGTGTTTTGCGCCCATTCCTGAACTTCTTCTATCGTCCCTCGAATAAATTCTTCGTACCGCTTCGTCAACTCACGACATAAAACGATCTTTCTAGTTTCGCCTAATACCGTGCTCATATTCTTCAGCACTTCTTTCAACCGGTGCGGGGATTCATACAAGATGAACGTTTCCGGCCGCAAATTCAATTCTTCTAGCGCTTCTACTTGATCTTTCTTTTTACGCGGCAAAAAACCGTAAAAATAAAATGGTTGTGGACTCAAACCTGAAGCGATCAATGCTGTCAGAGCTGCATTTGCTCCAGGAAGTGGCACGACCGAAATACCTGCTTCAATACAAGCTACTACTAAATCATGTCCAGGGTCGCTAATAGAAGGCATGCCCGCATCACTTACTTGAGCGATATCCTGTCCGTCTTCCAACCGATCGATCAATTGGCCGATCCGTTCTTGGGAATTGTGTTCATGAAAACTGATTTGACTCGTATGGACATCAAAATGATTCAATAATTTTTGCGTATTTCGCGTATCTTCTGATGCAATCAAATCGACTTCTTTTAAAAGACGGATCGCCCGAAACGTCATATCTTCTAAATTCCCTATCGGAGTAGGAACGAGATACAATGTCCCAGTGGATTGCGGCTCAAAACTCTTTTGCTGAAACATCTGCTGTTTCCTCCTTAGTGTTTAACATTTCCATATTCACCACACATGCTGAATCTGCGGAAAGAGGAAATTCAACTCCTTGTTGCATCAAGTACTGTATTTTTCGTTTGCGCGTTTGCTGTTTAAACGCATATTCTGCCTTAGTGGCTTCGCTTCTTGTAGCAAATGCTTCCGCATAGACCATATGCACCGGACGCCTTTTAACAGGTTTGGTGTATTTGGCCCCAGTGCCAGAATTATGTTCCTCTTCACGCCGTTTTAATTCTGTGGTATAGCCGCCATAAAAGGTGCCGTCATTGCAATACAAGACATAGAAATAACTAATGGTGTTCTTTTCCAAATAACATAGCACTCACTTCCGGTAAATAATGGTTCTCTTCATCATAAACAATCAATGGAGGCAGCACGCGGAATCCCGTATCTTTTCCATCTTTGATACCTTCGATCAAAATTGTATTGGCTTCTTTCCCAATTTTTGGATAAACAAACCGCAATTTTTTAGGCGCCAAGCGATGAGCTTTCATTGTTTCTAAAATCTCCAACAATCGGTCTGGGCGATGGACAAAATAAGCTTTTCCATTCATTTTCAATAATCCGCTAGTCACTTTCATCACTTCGTCTAAATTCGTATGTAATTCATGACGCGCAATAGCCAAATGCTGGTTCGGATTACGAGTGCTTTTTTCGGTAGCTGCAAAATAAGGCGGATTACAAGTCACTACGTCTACAGAATCATGTTTGATCCAATTTGCAGCATCTCCTATTGCCCCATTAATAATGGACACCTTTGTTTCCAACTGATTCATCTGAATACTTCTTTCAGCCATGTTTGCTAAACGTTTTTGCAATTCGATTCCAATGATCGGGCTTTTCGTCTTTTGACTTAAGATCAGTCCAATAACTCCATTCCCCGCACATAAATCGACAACTTTTCCTTTATGATGCTTTGGAACTTGAGCAAAATCAGCTAATAAAATAGCATCCAGTGAAAAAGAAAATACAGAAGGACTTTGGATAATATCCAAGTCTTGACTGATAATTCGATCTACTCGTTCGTCACTTTGTAGCAACTGGTCCATGCACGTCACACATCCTTCATTCAGTATACTTTTTTTATTATAGCATAATGCAGCTCTCCGTTTTAAGGAAGTTTAGTCTCTGCTGTCCACTTTTTCCAAAGACAAAATAATTTTCCCTGTGTTTTTATTGTCTTCCATATAGCGATGCGCATCCGCGGCTTCTTCAAATGGAAATACACGATCAACAATCGGATGGATTTTGTCAGCTGTAAACAGCGGCAATGCCTTCTCTGCAAATTCATGCGTTAATTCAGCTTTGTATTCATCTGATCTTGGGGTCAATAATGTCCCTATCAGGGAAACCCGTTTACCTAATAACGCACCTAGATTGACGTTTTCAACCGTTGCGCCACCTAAAACACCAATTAAAATCCAACGGCCGTCTACTTTGATGGACTTCAGATTTTTCTCCCAGTAAGAAGCTCCGATAAAATCTAAAATCAAATCGACCCCTTTACCGTCTGTCATTTCAAGAACACGTTCAGAAAAATCTTCTGTTTTGTAATTGATTGTTTCGTCTGCTCCCAACCTTTTACAAAAATCTAATTTTTCTGCTGAACCAGCTGTTGTGATTACTTTTGCGCCAGTCAGTTGTTTCGCCAATTGGACAGCAGCCGTTCCAACACCACTTCCGCCTGCATGAATCAATACAGTTTCTTCTTGTTTTAATTCACCTAACCAATACAACGTTTGGTAAGCTGTTAAAAATACTTCTGGTATGGCTGTCCCTTCTTCAAAAGTAGTTTCATCCGGCAGTACAATCGCTCGTTCAGCTGGAACCGTTACGTATTCTGCATAACTTCCCTCGTTCACTAAACTAGCTACTCGAGTTCCAGGTGTAAACTCCTTATTCGAGCTGTTATTTTCTTCCACCACTCCCGCCATTTCAACACCTAAAATAGGATATGGCGGTTTCAATTGTTGATTTTCACGCTTCATAATATCTGTTCGATTGATAGCCGTTGCTTTTACTTTTACCAGTAATTCACCTTTTTGAGGCGTTGGTTTAGCGCGCTCTTCCATAATCAATTCTGCTGCACTTCCTGGTTTTTTCATGCTGACTGCTTTCATAGATATCCCTCACTTTTCATCTTATCAAATACATCCACTATAACACGCTAACTTTCTTTTTTCTATTTAGAACTGATTACGCTTATACTTCAGAAAAACAAAAAAATACTCAGCTTTTACTGGGCTCGTTCGACCAGCTTGGACTAAGTACTTTTATCGGATTCTTTTTAACGGCGTTCGCCATAAATCACATTTAAACAAAACGCACAAGATTCATCATCGACTCTTCTTGAGCCATAGAATACGTTGCAGACATGAAAGCCGTCTTCATAGATTTTTTCAAGATTCAAACGAGATTTTGACATTTCCGTCTCGGCTGGTTCTTTACTAGCATCTGGTTTTTCCAAATCTGTCAATCGATCTCTCAGATGTTGATTTTCAATCCGTAATGAAGCATTTTCTTCAACCAATGCACCAATTTCATTTTTTAATTCTGAAATTCGATTCAACGCTTGGCCCGCATCATTCTCTAAACGATTGAAACTATCAAACAAAGTTTTTTTGTCCATCTTTTCACCCACGCTTATCATTGATCCTCCTTCAAAACAGAACGTTTCTTGTTCTATTCATTACTTTTTTACCGCGATTTTGCTGGCAAACGTGATGCGTCATTCATTAAACGAATCGCTAATTGCTCAAATATACCTTGAGCGTTGACGTTGCTTTCTAATTTTTTCTGGCTGGCTAAGATTTCTTCTATTGATGAAATAATGATCTTAGATGATTTATTATCCACGAATTGAGTCAATTCTTCTTGGTAGCGAGGAAAAGCAAGTCGAGAGGCCTCTGCATCGTAAGCTAGTCTTAATGCATCTCGGTAAATGAGCAGTAACAGTTCTAAAGCTAATTGGTACTGACTGCGTTCTTTAAAATGATTCATGATTGTCGTTTGAACAAAGACAAAACTCTGCTTATCTTTTTTAGCAATTTTCAAGAACCATTTCCATATGACTGGATGTGCATCCATGAACCATTCATCTTGACTCATTTCGTGAGCTTTCGCAATGTCATTGGTCAAATGTACCAGCAATGCTGCCTGGTTTTTGGATACCCCTTTATCTTCTAACTCTTGTTGCAAGATGTCTTTTGGAAGCGGAGAAAAGTGAATCAACTGACAACGGGATAAAATGGTCGGCAGGATCCGCTGCTTGGCAGTAGTCAATAAAAAGGCTGTCACATTTCCGCTAGGCTCTTCTAAAAACTTCAATAAGCTGTTCGCTGCACCCACTGTCATTTTTTCCACATCGCTGACAATAAAAACTTTCTGATTTCCTTCTACACCGCTTTTCCCAAATTCAGACTTCAAATAACGAATTTGTTCTACCTTGATCGATAGACCTTCTGGCTCAACTTCCACCACATCCGGGTGGTGCTGCTCAAATACTCTCGTACAATTTTGACACGTCGTACAAGGTATTCCATTTTGTTTATTTGGGCAAAAAAGCCCCGCAGCAATCCATAAGGCCAGCTCTTTCTTTCCCGTACCTTTTGCTCCTTCAAAAAGATAAGCATGAGCCAGCTTGTTGTGCTGCATTTTTTGCTGAAACTGCTGCATGAGTACAGGTTGGAGCCGATTTATTCTATTTTCGATTAGATCACGACCTTACTGTTCACTTTTGCTGTATTTAGGTTTCTTTCCATCCTCATTAGAAACGTTCAAATTGTTCGATCGGCATCACGAACACCGTAGCTCCACCGACTTCTACTTCAACTGGATAAGGAAAACTAGTCTCCATTGAAACATCAAAACTGGTTGGAGGAAGCATGTATTGTTCTCTTGCAGAACAATTTTCGCGAATAATGTCCAATACCTCATCCACTCTTGCTTCTTCTACCCCAACAATAAACGTAGTATTTCCAGCTTTTAAAAAGCCGCCAGTTGTAGACAATTTCGTTGCACGAATCCCTTTATCTACAAATACATTTGATAAACGGTTTCCATCTTTATCTTGAACGATCGCTAAAATAAGTTTCATCAGTAACCCTCTCCTACTCTATCTTAAAATGGTTAGTTATTTTTTCTATAATGGTATTATAGCAAACCTCAACAACTTGGTTTAGTTCTTGATCAGCATCGATCATTGTGATTCTCTCGGGATTTAAGTCGGCAAGCTTCAGATAAGCTTCACGAACTTTTTCGTGAAATTCTAATTTTTCTTGGTCCAAACGGTCAAATTGACGCTCTTCTTTTCCTTTATGGATCCGCTCTAAACCAACCTCAGCTTCAATATCTAAATAAAGGGTAAAGTCAGGCTCAATATCATTTGTCGCAAATCGATTGATTGAAGCAACTTCTTCCATTCCGATTCCACGAGCATAACCTTGATAAGCAAGAGAGCTGTCTACGAAACGATCACACAGAACAATTTCATTTCGTTCCAAGGCTGGAAGAATCTTTTCCGTTAAATGTTGTCTTCTGCCCGCAGCGTATAACAATGCTTCCGTTCGAATATCCATTTCTGTGTGTTCAGGGTCTAAAATAAGCTCTCGAATTTTTTCAGCGATCCGACTGCCGCCTGGTTCTCTTGTAGACAATATGTGCTGCTCCAAAGTTTGTTCTAATCTTGGAAGCAATTCCTTAATGACACTCGTTTTGCCAGCTCCATCCGGACCTTCTATGGTAATAAAAATTCCCTTCAACTTTAAAAACCCCTCAATCTTTTATCTTATTATCATTATACTGTATCTAAGCGTTTCAGTCTAACTGAATTCTTTGACAGAATAAATAGATAGACAATTATTTTTGTCTAGTCCCACAACGCGGTGTTTTTTATCTAAACTCATCTGCAAACTGACAATATCCGCTGACAGAATCCTTTGTCCTTTCAATACTAACGGAATCCCTGGAGGATACGGCGTAATATTTTGAGCAGCAATTTCGCCTTCACTTTCTGCTAAAGGTACTTTTTTTACAGCGGCTTTTTTCTGCTTCGCATACCCCATCTCTAAACTAGTTAACACGGGATAGTCAAGGTTCTGCTCCATTTTTTGCGGCTTTTCGTTAGGCACTCCTCGCGGCAAATGGAGTTCTTGAGTTGTTTTCAAAGAAACTTCGTCAGCTTTCAATAGTGGAAAAGTCAATAAAACAGCTTCAGGATCATTTTTTTCTGGATAAAGCCCTTGTTCTTCCAACAGCTGCGCCAACTGATCCCCGTTTTGGTCAGGCCAGTGTACTCTTCCTTTTAGAGGATCATCGCTTTGCCAAAACTCCAATCCGCTTTCTTTGAACAACTCAATCCACCGATTGCGAGAAGCAAATGTCTCTTGCAAATCTTCTGCTGTAAATTGCGACAAGAAATAGCGAGCGTATTCCAGGCTTTGCATCAATAAATAAGAGGGGCTGCTCGACTGCAGCATATGCAAATAATGCTTTATATTTTGGTGTATTTGCTTAGGAAGCTGTTTTCCAATGTGCAAATATCCTGTTTGCGTTAGGGCAGGCAGCATCTTATGAGCAGACTGCACTACCACGTCTGCCTCTTGGTCTAATGCAGAAAGCGGGAATGGTGCACCTAGCGTGAAGTGAGCACCATGCGCTTCATCTACCAATACGATCGCTCCTTGCTGATGAGCGTAATCCATTACCTCTTTCAATTCAGCAGTTTGGCCATTATAAGAAGGATACGTCAAAATAAGTGCTTTTATGGAATCCGCTTTTTCAAATCCTGAGCGAATGTGAAGAAAGTCCCAACCTACAGCTTCCTTTTTCTCCGCTTGATAAGTAGGGGTAATAAAAATAGGTTCAGCCTCTGCCAACTCTAAAGCATGAATAACCGACTGGTGGCAGGAGCGATCGACCAATACCGCATCCCCTCTCGATATTGTTCCTAAAACCATCGCCAAATTTCCTACAGTAGAGCCGTTGATCAAATAGTAGCTTTGCTCGCTGTTATAGAAATCTGTCAGCAAATCCTGACTTTCTTTCAATACGCCCTCTGCTTCGTGCAAATAGTCCAAGCCGGATACTTCGGTTTGATCCATTGCCAATACCTGCTTCATGCAAGATTCCGCAGGCCAATTTACCCCATTCTTGTGTCCAGGAACATGAAAAGAAACTTTTTCCTGTTGGAGATGACTTTGCAATGCACAAAAAAGAGGACGGCGTTGTTGTTGAATACGTTTCTCTTGCTTCACAACTTTCACCCTCCTTATTTTTTCTTATTCTATTTAGTATTTCCCTGTCAAATCGCCTTTGATTTTACGTTCTCTGGCTTCTTTGAACAGGTAAAAATATTTCGCTTCCGCCAATTTAGTTTGCGCGAATAATTGCCCATCTTTCTCAATAGAAGAACGTTCGATTCTTTTAGACATCTCCCAATCTTCTCTCAACTTTTTCATTAGGAGCAATAAAGAATCATCGTATTCTTTGCGTAATCGATATTTTTTCTTCCATCCCATTTTATTTCCAACTTTCTGAACAAATCAAGGGTTGACTCTGCTTTTTAGACGCGTTGCGCAAGGCAGACTCTCTATGATTTCATTTTCTCTTTTTGTTGGGAAAAACCACCCAACTAAAAGAGAAAAGTAAACTCTATGAGAGTCTAAACGCCCAACTCCACGCTCTGCTCTTTAGACGAGCTACGCAGAGCAGGATTCCTATGATTTCGATTTTTTCTTTTTATTGGGAAAAACACCCAATGAAAAGAAAAAAGTCGAACTCTACGGAACCCTAAGCGCTCTGCTCCGCTCTCTTATATTTCGCGGCGTCCTTCTACGGCTTTCATTAACGTGATTTCATCGGCGTATTCGATATCGCTGCCGACAGATAATCCATGAGCCAATCGGGTAACTTTGATACCGGCCGGTTTGATCAAACGCGACAAGTAAGTGGCTGTCGCTTCTCCTTCAGCGGTGGCGTTGGTAGCCAAAATCACTTCCTGTACTTCATCAGACTGCAGTCTCT
This sequence comes from Desemzia sp. FAM 23988, assembly GCF_045528365.1. Classification (NCBI taxonomy): domain Bacteria; kingdom Bacillati; phylum Bacillota; class Bacilli; order Lactobacillales; family Carnobacteriaceae; genus Desemzia; species Desemzia sp. FAM 23988. Next base: position 34,207 of record NZ_JBGQQS010000010.1, on the reverse strand, counting down.
TCAATAAAGAAGGGATATTGATATCTTCAGGGCCTGTCCCTTCGATAGGAGATAAAATACCATGCAATACATGGTACAAACCATTGTAGTCTCTTACCTTTTCAATTGAGATCACATCTTTTGCATCTTCCACAACTAAAATCATGCTGCGATCACGAGCTTTATCCTGGCAAATCTCACAAGGATCTCCTTGAGTGATATGCCCACAAATAGAACAATAGTGCAAATCACGTTTAGCGCTGATCAAAGCTTTTGCAAAATCAGTGACGTCATCTTCATTCATTGAAAGAGTGTAAAAAGCTAATCGAGCAGCTGTTTTCGCACCAATTCCGGGTAATTTCATAAAACTATCCATTAATTTTGATATCGGTTCAGGATATTGCATGTCCATTTCCTTCCTCATTTACAAACTTTTGTTTCCTTTAAAAAAGGGATCCCGCAACGGCATCCCATTTCCTGCTTCATTTTAATCTTGCTGTTAGAATCCTGGCATACCTTTAGTGTACTTGCCCATAGAAGCTTCTGTTTGAGCTTCGATCTTAGCCAAAGCATCGTTTGTAGCTAATAAGATTAAATCTCCCAAAATTTCGCTGTCTTCAGGATCAATCACTTCTGGGTCAATTGAAATACCCGTCATTTTTTTGTCTCCCGTAAAGGTTACTTTTACTAAGTCCCCATTTGCAGAACCCACAAACTCTGTAGCGTTCAATTCCTCTTGAGCTTGTTGCATTTCTTTTTGCATCTTTTGCATTTTTTTCATCATACCTTGCATATTTCCCATTCCACCGCGCATATTAAAACTTCCTCTCTTATTTTAATCGTTTCGAACTTCGACGATGTCAGCACCGAACATTTGCATCGCTTGGCTGACGATTGGATCCTCTTTTTTTTCTGTTGTTTCTTCCATTTCTTCCTCATCCGTTGGAATCAATTGGTCTAAACTTTCCCAGTCACCATGGTTTCCACTATGAACAGGCGAATTTCCACTCGCTTTTTCTGTGTTTGGACTTGGTTGAGCAGGAGATGCTTTTTTTGCTTTCATTTTATCTTTGTTCTGTTTGATATAGGTACTTCTTATCGTAGGCCATTGTTCAGCCGGCACGCAGATCATTTGCGGCGAGTGGCCAATCAATCGACGTAAATACTCACTGACAGCTTCAATTAATTCGCTGTCGTCAGTAGCCTTTTGACACAAAATATCATATTCAAATGAAACAATCAAACCATTTGGACTAGCTGCAACTGGTGTAGAAGCTTTCATTACCGCACGTTGCGTTACTGACAACATATTTAACAAATCTGGCCAGACGTCTTTTAGTTGGACCAGATCGCCCTTGGTTGCTACTTCCAGTACTTTATAGATGGCTGTCGAATTGGGTTTGAAAGCTCCTTTGATAGGGGCTTTCGGTTTTTTCTTCGCTTTTTCGACTGGTTGTCCAGAGCCGTTTGCCAGAATGTCCTGCATTTTCTTTTTCATTTGTGCTAATTCGGCTTCTAATTCTGACATTCGCGGACTATCAGCAGCTGTTTCCATATTAGCTGCTGGTGCTTGTCCCAGATTAGGATTTGCGGTTGGCATTGCACGAAGCTGCGTTAATTTGACCGTTGCTACTTCAATGTAGACATCTGCATGACTCGTTAAGCGCATTTCACGTTGTGTTTCATTTAGCGTTGAGATCACTTCATAAAGCACATGCGAATCGATTGTTTTGCTTAACTCCATAAAATGCTCGTCTACATGAGCACTTTCCAAGATATCGGCTTTTTGCGGAGCTTGCTGGTAGACCAGCAAATCTCGACTGAACAGGATAATGTCCTCTACAAAGCGAGCCACATCTTTTCCTTCAGCAAGGATCTCTTGTACTAAGGACAACCCTTTTTCCGTATTGTGCTGAGTAATCGCATTGAAGAATTCAACCAACCGCTCTTGTGTCAAGCTGCCGGTAACAGCCATTGCATTTTCCATAGTGACAACATCGTCGCCAAATGAAATGGCCTGATCAAGAATACTCAATGCGTCACGCATTCCGCCCTCTGCTGCTCGGGCAATGACTTTCAGGGAATCTTCTTCAAAACCGATATTTTCCTGACCCAGAATATATTCCATTCGGTCACAAATATCTCTGACGGAGATTCGTTTAAAGTCAAACCGCTGTGTCCGTGAAATAATCGTTAATGGAATCTTATGCGGTTCGGTTGTTGCTAAAATAAACACTACATTTTTAGGCGGTTCCTCCAAAGTTTTCAGCAAAGCATTGAAGGCACCCGTTGAGAGCATATGCACCTCATCGATAATGTAAACTTTGTATTCTGCTTGTGTCGGTGCGTATTTGGCCTTGTCTCGGATGTCGCGGATTTCTTCGACACCGTTGTTGCTGGCTGCATCGATTTCAATAACATCATTTAATTGCCCCGTCGTGATCGCTTTACAGGTATCACATTCGTTACACGGTTCTCCATCTGATAAATTAGGACAGTTGATCGCTTTTGCAAAAATCTTTGCTGCACTCGTTTTTCCTGTACCACGAGGGCCAGTAAAAAGATAAGCATGACTCGTCTTTTCTTGAATCAAAGCATTTCTAAGTGTTTGAGTGATAGCCTTTTGTCCTGCAATATCTTGAAACCGCTGTGGACGCCACACTCGATAAAGTGCTTGATAACTCATCTTGCTTCTCCCTTCCTTTAACCACTGTACTAGATATTATTATACGGTAAATCGGAGCAAATTTAAACCATTCATGAGACTGTTTTTAAAAGGTTTACGATTTCCCGATACAAACCTATACTCTATAATCATTCAACCTTTTTAACCGTAGCCAAATACACTTCACGTTCCAAATACAGAGGGCAAGTATCACCTTCTTTAGAAATAGTAATCGGTTCTTTTGTTTAGCTTGCATAGTTAACAATCCACTATAAAAATTCGATTTTTTTATGAGATAGGGAACTGATAGTTAACATTACAACTTCGTAATTCTCTCTAATTGCGAGATAGAGGACCGTTAACTCATATTTCAATTCACTTATCCGCTCCAATTGTGAAGTAGAGGCTCATTAGCTCACATTTCAACTCGTTTATCCACTCCAATTGTGAAGTAGAGGCTCGTTGGCTCTCATTACAACTCGTTTATCCACTCCAATTGTGAAGTAGAGGTTCGATAACTATAAAACTTTACCACTCGAGGGTATTTTGATAAAGGCAACTATATTGGAACGAAAAAAACCAGCCGCATGAACGACTGGTGTTATGTTATAATATCCAATTTTTTTGAAAATTATTCTATGTACATACAGCACATGGTGAAGCAAACTTAGTGCTGCTTCCTTCCAGACCTGACACGATTCGTAAGTCCACCATTGCTATACGGCCTTTCGGCAATTCCAATTATACTAAATTTCTCCAAAGATATCCAGTCTTTTTCGAAAACAATTCTTTTTTTGTGTCCTTTATGACTCAAAAGCCCGTTAGGATATACTTAGTCCATTTTACGGTGCATCATTTTTTGGAACAGTTGATAGTTTTTATTTCCCCCAGATAAATTATATACCGATTCAAACCCCATATTCAGCATAATATTTTGAGCAGCATTTCCCGTAACTCCTTTATTGCAATACGTTACTGTGGGAATCGCTTTATCCAGCTCGCCGATTCTGTCACGGAGTTCTGCTAAAGGAATATGCACGGCACCTTTCACCCGCGAAACCTCGTAATCCTTTTTGGAGCGTGTATCGATAATCTGCAAATTATCGCCTTTGTTTTGACACGCTACTAAAAATTCCGGCGTCATCAACGGATTGCGATTCAATGCATTATCCAGTCCCATCCCCGTATACAGCACAGGATCTTTTGTCGTTGCAAACGGAGGCGCATACGCTAAGTCCAAATGGAACAAATCTTCTGCTTTAGCTTTAAACGTGATCGCTGTAGCTAAGACATCGATCCGTTTATCCACGCCGTTCTTCCCTACAATTTGAGCGCCTAGAACTCTTTTTGAAGCTTTATCCGCTAATGCTTTGATCGTCAATTCTGTGCCGCCCAGGTAGTCGGCATGATCTGGTTTGATACTGTAAAGGACCTCTACGTCATATCCTTGTCGAGCTGCTTCTTTATCTGTCAAACCCGTTTGGCCAATGTGCAGATCAAATACGCGATAAATGCCGGTACCGAGTATGCCGCGGTGTTCTAATTGACCGCCTGTTATCGCATCTCCGGCAATACGCCCCATTTTATTCGCTGTCGAACCCAGCGGACGGTAAAGAGGCTGTCCTGTAATAACTGAAAAACTTTCCGCTACATCTCCTACTGCATAGATATCAGGAATAGACGTCTGCATTTTAGGATTCACTTTGATTGCCTTGGACTCGCCTAAATCGATTCCGATTTCTTCTGCCAACTCCGTATTGGGACGCACGCCAGCCGCTAAGATAACCAGGTCTGTTTTTAAAGTCTGTCCTTTAGTGGTCACAAGCTGCTCCACTTTCTCTTCTCCCATAATCTCAGCAACCGTGTCCCCAAGATAAAGTTCTGCTCCATGTTCTGCTAAGTGTTCTTCCACTCGAAAAGCCATATCCGCATCCAAAGAGGGCATCACTTGATCAGAAAACTCCACTACACTGACCTTTATCCCTAGATTGGTCAACTGTTCAGTCATCTCCATACCAATAAATCCGGCTCCGATAATGACTGCTTTTTTGACAGAATGGTTCTCCATATAGTCTTTGATATGGCGCGTATTTTCTATTGTGCGAACTTGAAATGCATTGGAATATGTCCTTTTGTCAAATGGCGACGGAGTATAGGGTCTTGCTCCTGTTGCTAATACGAGTGTGTCGTAATGGTCCAGAAAAGCTTCGCCCGTTCTCAGATTGCGGACTTGGACCGTTTTATGATCTTTATCAATGCGAACCACATTATGTTCTGTTAATACGTCCACATTATAGCGTGTCTTGAACCATTGGGTATCACGCGGAGTCAATTTATCCATACTGCCCACTTCTCCTCCAATAGCATAGGGGATTCCGCAAACGGAATATGAGATATCTTTTCCTTGTTCATAGACAACGATTTCTGCTTCTTCTGTATTTCTTCTGGCTTTAGCCGCTACCGATGTTCCTGCAGCTACCGAGCCGATCACAATGATTCTCATCGCATTTTCCTCCTTAGTTAAGTGACACTGATTTCTTTTAGTGTAACTTACAATTCATAAAATTTGAAGAAACAAATGTACAAAAAAAAGCAACGTGACTAGTAGCTAGTTTTACGTTGCTTTTTTTTTATTTAATGCGTTTCTACATAAACTGACGTGCGTTTTTCCAAGTACTCCTGCAAGAAGCCAAATAAACTGCAGACGACCCAATACACAACGGCTACTAAGATGTACATCGTCATGTAATCAAATTCTCGTCCACCAATGATCTTGGCATTTTGAAACATCTCCGGCACTGTGATCATCGCTGCTAAGGATGTACCTTTGATAATGTCCAGCATCACGTTGCTCAATGGCGGAATCGCAATCCGAGCTGCTTGAGGAATGATGATCTTGCGCATAATAAAGGATTTTTTCAATCCAAGAGCATAAGCTGCTTCCCATTGCCCATGATCTACGGAAGACAGCGCTGAACGAATCGTCTCAGCAATATAGGCAGCAGAATTGATACTGAACCCAATCACAGCCGCTGTCACAGCATCAAATTGAATCCCTATAAAAGGCAATCCGAAGTACAATAAAAAAAGCAGTACCAGAGCCGGCGTTCCTCTCATAAAAGAAATGTAAAAGCGGGCGATCCATTCCAATGGTTTGATCTTCGATATCCGCATAATAGCCACAAAAAAACCAATGATCGTTCCAAAAATGGTGCTGACTAGAGCAATTCCAAGAGTGTAAGGCAATCCTTTCAGTATAAAAGGAATACTTTCTAACGCGAGTTGTGGATCAAAAATGTATTGCCATTGTATTCCAGACATCGTCTTTTTCCAACTCCTTAGTAGGCAGAAACATCAATTTCACGGAAATCATAATCTTTTTCAACGGTTACATCTTCCCCATTGTAAAATTCTTTCGAAATTTCACTTAGCGTGCCATCTTCATGCATCGCTTCTAACTGAGCATTGATTTGATCCGTTAATTCATCGTTTCCTTTTTTGATAGCGTAATTGGTTTCACTTGGATTATAGAAAACATCTTCCAATATTTTTACAGGGATTTCTGGCAACGCTTCTAGTGCCATTGTTTGACCATAGTAGTCATTCAATACTGTGTCTGTACGTCCATTTGCTACATCCCACAAGTATTGATCATTGGTTGCATTATCGTAAACTACTAATTCTGCTCCAAAATGTTCAGCTACTTTCATGTAAGAAGTTGTCGCTGCACCAGCTGCTTTTTTCCCTTTTAAGTCCTCCAGCGTTTCGATTCCAGAGTTGTCTGTTTCTCTAACGACCATAGATCCGAAAGAATATTTATACGGTATAGTATAATTGTATTTATCTGCGTTTTCTCCATCACGGTCGATCCCAAGTGCTGCAATATCGATTTGTTCACTGTTTAATGACGTCAACATTCCGTCTACGCCCATTTCAGTAAACTCTACTTCCAATCCTAAACGATTCGCGATTTCGCGTATAATTTCGACTTCAAAACCGGTTAGTTCATTTGTATCCCCATCATGATATGAGTTAGGGAAATAGGTTCCTGATGTAGCGACTTTTAACGTGCCATCTTCTTTAATTTCTTCCCAGCCTCTTGAAACAAGTGCCTCAGCAGCTTCTTCCTCATCATTTTCTTCTCCAGTATCGGCTTGTGACCCACAAGCTGCAACAAAGAACAGTGCACCTGCAAGTAAAGTCGTTAACCACGTGCTTTTTTTCTTCAACTTAAAAACCTCTTTTCTTTTTAATCACCTTACAAATAGTAACAGTGTGATTATCTGTCGTCAAACCATCATGAGAAAAAGCTCGACTTCAAGCACAAAATTGTATTCTTTTTTAGTGAAAGGCTTTAAAATAGCCTACTTTAAAGGAATAATCATAAACAATATTGTTTATATTCCTCCAAAAAACAGCTGATAGAAACTGTATTATTCATCTGTTTAACTTAGTTTAATATCTGCTTTTTGTGCAAAAAACTACAATCTCCTCTGTTTTTCTTAAGCGTTTTCGGTTATTCTTATTAAAAATAGATTGTTATCTGATGCTATTCAAAAAGGAGCAGAACTATGGAACCCATCATCGAAATGAAGCAAGTTAAAAAGGCCTTTGGCGAAAAAGAAGTGTTAACAGGTATCGATTTTAAAGTTTACCCTGGACAAATCATTGGCTACATTGGACCAAACGGAGCTGGGAAAAGCACCACAGTTAAAATCATTATGGGGTTATTGTCTCAAGATAGCGGTGAAATACATATTTTTGGCGAGAAGTTGCAAAACAATCAAGAGGACTATAAAAAGCGCATCGGTTATGTGCCAGAGAATGCAGATCTCTACGAAACACTAACTGCTGCAGAGTACTTGGTCTTTATGGGGCAGCTGTATGGAGTGGAAGAGAAAGTCGTCCTTCATAAAGCTTATCAAATGATGACGGCTCTAGGCATCGAATCTTCTTTTCATGCACGTCTGGAAACTTTTTCCAAAGGGATGCGTCAGAAAGTATTGATCATCTCCAGCCTGCTGCATGATCCTGATTTACTATTCTGGGATGAGCCGTTAAATGGCTTGGACGCAAACAGTGTTTTAGTCATCAAAGAAATTTTAGTACGTTTGAAAGAACAAGGAAAAACGATTTTTTACTCTTCACACATTATGGATACTGTTGAAAAGTTAAGCGATCGGATCCTCATTTTGAATAACGGGCAAGTTGTGGCAGACGGTAGTTTTAAAGAAATTTCTCAAGAAGCAGATAGTACTCTGGAACATTTATTCAATCAACTGACCGGCTTTAATGAGCAAGGAGAATTAGCCGCCGCCTTTCTGGATGCCATGAAAGGAGAAACGGTCTATGAATGATTTTTTCAATAATCAGGAATCGTTGGAAACAAATCTCTCACCCAAACAGGATTCAGTCATCTTGAAAATAATGGATTTTTTTAAAGTGATTTACCTCAAAAATGATATTGATTACGCAACATTACGTTTGATCATTGAGAACAAATTGATTATGGACGGACGTCAACCTAATTTATTAGGCCAAGATCAACCGGCTAAAAAAGAAGGCAACTCTTTTTTTCGGTCATTGGGAGCTTATCTGCTAATCAGTTGTTTTACAGTGATTTTCTTATTTATAGGAGATTCTTGGATCTGGCAATACACTATTTATTTCAGCTATTTGTTTATCATGTTATTGTCCAACTTGATCGCCAGTTTTTCTGCCATTTTATTGGACACCAGAGACTATGAATTGCTGGGCACGAAACCTATTTCCAAGAAAACATTAAATGCCGTCAAAACTACGCATGTGTTCATTTATTTGCTTTCCTTTACACTGGTTTTAGGTGGTCCAGTGGTGATCGTTACTTACTTCGTGAATGGAATCGTCCCTGGACTTTTAGTGACTATTCTGACGATCGTTTTTTGTTTTTGGACACTATTGTTCACTCTAGGGATTTATTCTTTTGTCTTAAAGAAATTTGATGGGGAAAAATTAAAAAATATCATTTCTTATACTCAAATCGGTTTGTCTATTTTTATGGTGGTCGGCTACCAATTATTAGGCAGAGTATTTGATTTTGTAGATGTTTTTATTGTCTATATACCTCATTTATGGCATGTCTTTTTGTTCCCCATCTGGTTTGCGGCTCCTTTAGGAATGCTGCAAGAAGGTGTCACGATTTATTACGCCCTTTATGTAATTTTGATGATAGTATTGTCTATTGTACTGGCCGTTTTTTACCAAAAAAATGCTGAAAAAATGGAAGAGAGCTTAATGCAGCTGGCTGCCTCTAATAAACAAAGTCCAGAAAAAACCAGTCGCTGGCTGACCATATCGAAGAAGTTGATTTGCCAGCATACAGAAGAGATGCCTTACTATCACTTTACATGGAAAACGATTCAAAATGAAAGAGAGTTCAAAACAAGAATATATCCTTCTTTGTTGACTTCCTTCCTTTTGCCAGTCATTTTGATTTTCACTTCGTTTTCTGATGGCTTTAATTTGGCTGAATTGAGAGAAACGAATCTAGCTTACTACCTTTATTTCACGCTTTTATTGGTGCCGGAGATAGTCGCTTCTATGAAATATTCGACTTATTACAAAGGAGCTTGGGCCTTTCAATTAAGTCCCAAATCGCATAAACCCTATTTTGTGATCGCAGCTGGCAAAGCCGTTTGGATCCGTATTTTATGCCCGCTCTTTTTAGCAGCTGGAACTATTCTATTATTTCTATTTGGTTGGGACGCTCTGTCCGTCACTTTGAATGCTTTTCTGGCATTGACATGCAGTTTCTTCGTTTATTTGATAGCAACTATGAAATACTACCCATTCTCACAAGAAAGAAACGCGGCGAACAGTTCTGAAGGCTGTATGACCAGTATCTTATTTGTCATCATGGCCGGAGTCATTGGGCTTATCAATTACGCTTTGGACAGCTACATTCCTTACGGCGGCTGGATATTGACCATCATCTTACTGCTTCTTACTATGAAATTATTATTCTTTTCATTTAAACACGATTAGTTTCTCGAATGATTAAAGGTGCCAGCGATATACTCGCTAACGCCTTTTTCTTTTGCAATGCAAACGAGGCTAATACAGTTTATTAGCCTCGTTTGATACTCTTCTCTACACCCAAATGGATTTTAAACGTCTTCTCTTCGATATTCTCCCTGTTTCCATTCCAGGTGGACTCGACAGCCATTTCCAAGTATTTATCTCACTCCTAACCAAATTTGCCGCTAAAACAACTTAGTTTGAAAAATACTCTTCTTTCAAGATACTGTACATTTTGTCTGTAACAGATTCCTCTTTTACAAACCGATTGTTTCGGAGTGTTCCTTCACAAATCATTCCTAATTTTTCCATCACTCTGCCTGAAGCTGGATTGCGTTCATCATGAACGGCTAAGATTCGCTGCAATTCTAATTCTTGGAATCCCAGCTGCAGCATTAATTTGGCAGCTTCCGTAGTATACCCTTTTCCCCAGTACCCTTTATTCAAGGTATAACCCATTTCTGCTTTTTTGTCCTTTTCATCTACACGCAAATCGATGGTCCCAATCATCTTATGAGTGTCTTTCAGCTCAATAGCAAATTTGCCCAAAGGACTGGCTAAGAAATATTTCGCAATATTTTCTTTCGTGTCTTCCAAACTTTTATGGGTTTCAAAGACGTATTTTGTCGTTTCTGCATCAGATGCATACTCATACATATCTTCCGCATCGCTTAGTCGAATGGGTCTCAACCGAATCCGTTCTCCATCAATCTGATTATGTAACGCAAAAACGTATTCTTTATTCATCACACCAGCCACCTTTTAAAATAGTTTACATCACTTGATTGCGTAAGATATTCGTTGCAGTATCGTAATAATAAAAGTGTTCTTGTTTTGCTGAATCTTTGAAAACCTCTAGTGTAACAGCAAATCCTGGAGAGCAGTTTTCTTCAGTCAGTTCATTCAGCTGCATCCATTCCAGAGACCTTCTTCGGTTTCTGCCAATAGTTCTCCTTGATAATCAGCTGTTTGGTATAAAAAGACGACATAGCGAAAATCTTCTTCCTCTTCATACCAATCTTTTATACCGCACAGTTTCAAATTAGACACTTGAAGACCAGTTTCTTCTTTAACTTCTCTGACAACAGAATCTAAGATCGACTCTTTCGGTTCTAATTTTCCGCCTGGAAAGGTTAGTCCCTGCCAACTCTTCTTCCGTTTCTGTACTAAAACTAAGTTGGTCTCGCTGTCTGTGATCATACACATATTGGTCAACATCACTTTACTCACTTCTATTCGCCACCTTTAAAAAGACCAAGTTCGGATAAAATGCTCTTCGGCAGTATCCACAAAGTCGTCATTTTCTACATCGATCAACTCATCGTCATCTTCTTGATTCACCACAATATGATCGTACATGATATAAGGCGGATTCCGAAAACCGATCTCAAAAAACGACTCATCGATCAAGGAAAATGTGGTTCCGACCATCTCGGTTTCTTCAGCTTCCGCATCAAAAATCACATTCATACGTTGCTTGAACAGTTCATCTTCTTGCTCAAAATAGTAAAAGTTCGCATCTTTTCCCACATAAATGATGGGTTCAGTGACCGTTTCTTCTTCGTACATTTCTAAAGCACGAACACTCTCCGGATCATGTAATTTGCCAAAATATTGCATCTCATCTTCAGAACGATAGATGTAATCACCGAATGTCTTTTGTCTGTCGCGCACTAGAGGTGTTACGTGATCATTCACTTCTAAAAATTCATTGTATCTCAAATGTCCTGCAACGAGCCAGATACTCAGTCCTAAAATGAGGACCCCACCTCCTGCTGCAATCTTTTTCTTGTGCCGACTTTTTGAATAACCTAAAATCATGCCGGTCAACATCAGCAACACTAGAATAACAACTGCCACTGCAACCATTGTAGTATTGTAAAAAGTTTCTGCTGCTAACCAAAATTCAACTGACACTATTTCTCACTCCCTTATATCTATTTCCTTCCATTTTACCACATAATAAGCACCTTCCCAGTCAAGTTATTGGTATATATGTCTTTCAGATGCAATTTTCCCCGTGAGAAAAATTGCAAGAACCAACTACTCTTGTTTACCAACTTGATTCAGTCGTTTAGTTACGTCGTTATTCTCATTTGGATATAAGTGAAATATATTCCGAATGTCATTTCAATACTTCCAAGACCTAGTCAGTAAAGTCACTCTTTCTCCGAATCGTAAACCTGAATAAAAAAGAAAATGAATCTTAAAAAATATGTACAAAAAAGCCGAATACCTTTTACTAGTATAACGGCTTTTCATACTCATATTACCATACTGACTCAACCTAGATAAATTTATCATAATTATCCAATATATCTTTAGCACCTTTGTAACTATAATATTTATCATTTTGCTCAGTTATATCTTCTTCTGTTACTCCCAATTCTACAATCAAATCTAACTGTAACCTTGTAGAATTACTTGTAAAATATTCATAATTATCTTTTTCAAATGTAATAACTAATAAAACTAGATCCCCATCTAATGTCTTTAAAGGAAAACAATGCCCCCAAGATTCCGAAAAATATTTCTCGCTTTTTTCATTGTATTTAATTCCATAGACCGATAGGCTATTCTCTATTTCTTCTATCGAATACTTACCTTCTGTATATTCATTGATATTGTCCAGCTCTAGACTAAAATATGAACCAAATAGTCGACTGATATCTACACTCTCTAAATCAAACCATTTTTTTAACATGTTTTCTATTTTTTGCATTATGTCACCCACTTAATTCATATACACTAAACTATTAAAGATTGCTGACAAAAAACAATTTTGGCTTTGTTTAAAAAGATTATTTTTCTTCATCTACATCCGGTGCTTTTAAATCATCAAACTTCAGGCTGTTCAAGTAGTCCATATCTTCATCAGAGATTTTAAAATCAAAGACATCCGCATTTTCTACTACCCGTTCAGGATGAGACGACTTGGTCAGCGGAACAAAGTTGTGCTGCAGACTGAAACGCAGTAACAGCTGAGCAACGGATTTTCCGTATTTTTTGGTCATGGCTTGCACTTTATCATCCTCAGACATTTGCTTGATTGGGGACAACGGAGACCAAGCTTCCACAACGATTTGCTCTTTTTTACAAAAAACGACTGTTTCTTCTTGCAGCACACCAGGATGCAATCTGATTTGATTAACCATCGGCTTGATGCGGCAGTTGGCAATCAAATTTTCTAAGTGTTTTACCATAAAATTACTAACACCAATCGCTTTAACTTTCCCCGCTTCATAAGCATCTTCTAAAGCACGCCAGGTTTCAATATTGTCTTCCTTCCAGTTCTCTCCTCGGCCTTCAACGACGGGCCAATGGATTAAGTATAAATCGATATAGTCGAGTCCCAGCTTTTCCAGTGATTCATCAATGGCTTTGCTGGCTGCCTCATACCCGTGATTAGGATTATCCACCTTGCTGGTAATGAACAAGTTCTTGTCAGAAAGATCGACTTGATGAATGGCCTTTCCTACCTGCTCTTCATTCCCATACATTTGTGCGGTGTCAATCAAACGGTAACCTACCTCAACCGCTGCTTTTATCGTATCATTGCAGACTGTCTGATCTTTATTTCCAGAAGTTCCTAGTCCAAAAGCTGGCATTCTCACACCATTATTCAATTCAACAGTATCAAAAATATTCTCCATATTTCTCATCCTTCCCTTCCACTAGCTATTCATCAATTGCCTTGACTCATTCATCTTCTATTGTATCTTTTTAAGATCTGCCATTCCAAATGAAAGACTCGACGGTAAATAAAATCACTTGAAAAGTCCTGATCATGGTGGGAAAAGATACTTCTAGCATTCTTTTTCTATAATAGATTATGCTATAATTGGTTGGTAGAAAAGTTAAGATGGTGGCTATCTTTGAAAGGAGTTGGTGCTTATGTATGTAAGTGCTGAAGTCTTAGAAAGGAGAAGCCTTTTGTCCGTATCGGAAGCATTGCAACTCATGCTAATGTTTGGAAGTCTATTGATTTCCTTAATCACATTAGTGGTTGCAATCGCTAAAAACGACAAAAAAAAATAACCGTCTTGCTTTAGCCAGCAACGGTTATTTTTTAACTTGTTCAAAGCTACCGTCTTAAACGGTTCTACAAGATGGGGATATGTTCACGCATATCTCCTCTTCAATAAGATTATAATACAAACGTAAAAAACTATCCATTATTTTGAACAAATTCAGCTATTCTACTCGCGACCTTTTCCGCTTCTAGATGCGTATTGTCTATTTTGAGGTAGTTTACCTGTTTAATTTTTTCTGTAACCTCATTTGGCAAAGAATTTAACCGATGCTTTTCGTGCGTCGTTAGTAAATCGTTTCTAGAAAATTCAATATTTCGTTTTGAAGGTTTAGCTTCTAAGCGGCTTTCTCCAATGTTTCTCTGCAGGCGAGTCTCTAAATCTGCTTCCAGTTCAATAAGAAAGACTCTGCCTTGTCCTTCCAGAAATATTTCACTGATTTCAGTTAGAAAATCGATATCTTCTATCAAATCAAACGCTACTACAACTGTAAAAATAATGCTTTCGGTAACGTTTTGCTCATTGCTGACGAAAGCTTTGAAGAGTTCTTTACGCGTTTGGTCCGATAGACGAAAAGTTTCTTTCCCATAACCGAGAAACTTGGCAAATAAATCGATCGTTTCATGATTGTGAAGCAACTTTGCCTCTATTTTTTTCTCTAACTCTCTTCCCACCGTCATTTTACCGACAGCTTGAGGCCCCATAATGACTATTAAGTCCACTACTAATCAACTCCCTGATGATGAATCTGGTTTAATCACTAACCTATACGCTTCCCAATGTGGCTGCCCAACCACTTGTTTCCCCCGCAAATGAACTTTTCCATATTCATCGATCAACCCGTGAAACTTCTGCCACTCTTTCAGCGTGAACGTGCCGGTACTTTCTACATAGTTCTTCAATGTCAGGTAATCCGTACTGTGTTCACTGCCTAAATGGCGGAATAATTTGAGCGCATAAGTATCTGCTACAAAGACCGGTTCTTCAAATGCGTACAGCAACAACACGTCAGCTGTTTCATTCCCGATTCCCTTGAATTCCAACAGCCGTTCGCGCAAATTGTCAGGGTACTTGCGCTTGATTTTCTCTAAATCAAACGCATACTTCTTCAGCCAACTAAAATATTCCAGAATCAGCTGCGTTTTTCGCTTGTGAAAGCCGCTTGAATAAATGAGTGTTTTGAGTTCTTCAGTCGATAAGTCAGCGATCACTTCAGGATCAAACCCCGTCACTTCTCCAAGCCGAGTCAACGATAATGTCGTATTATGCCAAGTCGTGTTTTGGACGAGAATAGCTCCTAACATCATCTCAAATACCGTATCAGCCGGCCACTTCGTCCCAGCCTCGACATACTTATCCAACAATTCATAAAGCTGCTTTAACTCCAGTTCTTTCTTCATAACAAAAAATGTTCTCCTTACTGTTCTAAACCGGCAATACCAAACGCACCAGGACCGCCATGTGTCGAAATGACCGATCCAGCTTCAATCCACGTTACTTTTTCAAATCCGTTCTCTTTAGCAACTTCTTCCATTTGAGTTTTTATACTGTCGTCTAACCCAATTGAAAACACAAAGTAAAGCTGTTTTCTATCGATAGGGTATTTTTTCAAATAATCCTGCATCAATTCGACAGACACTCGACTCATTTTTCCACGATACTTTTTAGTGGAAACCAATTTGCCATCAACCAATTCAATCACGGGTTTAATTTTCAACAAAGAGGCACTGATATAGGCTGCATTAGATACACGTCCACCTGCTTTTAAGAACTCCAGACTGCCCGGAACAAAGACCATTCTTGATTTAGGAACACTGGCTTCAATTTTCGCCAATAATTCTTCTAAAGCAATCTCCGGGTTCTCTTCCAACAACTCAGCCGCATGCAATACGACTACCGATAATCCTGCCGAAACATTTAACGCATCGATCAAATGGATATCGGTAAAATTTTCTGCCGCAATTTCTGCATTATGGAATGAAGAAGAAGCTTTTGACGTGTATCCGATGTGCACAATCGTATGCTCTGGATAATCGCGTTTAATCTTCGCAAAAAACTCTTCGTATTCGTTAGGATTCGTAGATGTTGTAGATGGAATCATTTTAGTGCGGTTGTAGTAATCATAAATGTCAGATACCGGAAGCGAACCATCATCTTTGTAATCGACCCCATCCATCACGACATGCATCGGTACAATTTTGATAGTGTATTTTTCAGCTAAGTCCCTAGGTAAATCTGCGCCACTTTCTGTTGTAAAAATAATCTTTCGCATCATTTCTCCTCCTGGATTCCCAATTAAAGCTATACCCCTTACATTTTCTTCTCCAGTATAGCATTTCATGTGTTTAGAAGGAATTCTTTCGAGAAGTTCCTTTTCAAAAGAATGGTGGGTATAGAAAACGACTAACTCACATTTCTTATCGAAATTCTTCTATTTTTATGAGCTAAACCTCTGATAGCTCGTATCCCCTAACAAAAATTGCCTGCTTTTATGAAGTAGTAGCCTACAATCTCACTTTTTACAAAGATCAACTCTTTCTAAATACATATATCCCGTGAATTTAATTGCCAAAAAACAAAAAAAAAGAGACTGGTTATCTTTTGAACCAGCCTCTTTTTTTTTGTATGTAATCTAAATTTAAAGACAATCTTATTTTCTCCATTATTCTTCATATTCTATAAGATATGGGACAGTTTGGTAACTCACACTATTTTCTTCGTCCGTAAAAGACCTTGGTCCTTCAATTGTTAACTGGTACTCCAAATCATCTTTAGTTGAGATGATAAGTTGCTCGCCTTCCTGGACAACTTGATAGTCTGCATATATTGCGTTTTCTTCAAAGGAAAATGGTGTTGCTACTTCGTTTATATTGCGTACATCCATCCCGTCAACGTTAAATCGAATCTGAAATCCATCTGGAGAATCCAGAGAAAAACTCTGTGTTGCAGCCATTTCATTCCAATTTTCAGTCAAATCTTGTTGATTAAATCTACATGCGGACAAAACATACTAGCGGACAAAACAATTAAACCAATCATTATTTTTCTTTTCATACAAATTCTCCTCATTTTTATAGTTCGCCTTTAATAAGAAAATCACTTATTTTAGTTCTCCTCCTTTCATGAAAATTATATCAAAAAAGTCACTCATATTTAAATCTTGCTCTATATGACAAAAAAAACTAATAATATTACTGAGCACCAAAGCTTATTTTGTAAATTATAAAAAATATCCAATTCAGCGTAATTGAATTATTAATGTTTTGAGTGGCTTAATTATTATTTAATTATTTTTCAAAAAAATATACGCAAGGCGAAATTTATCATATACGACAAATTTCACCTTGCATTTTTATATGAAATTGATACTTAGCCAAAAATAGTAGAAATTAAACTGGTCGATTTGGTACTCACTCGATGTAGATAGTTATGGATTTTCCACTCCAACTTCCAAGACTCGGATCCAAAACAAAATTGTATAAACCGCAGGCAATTACCTTATGATTTGTCCAATTTCTGAATAGACTTTTTGAAAGAGAAATTTTTTACGTTTACTGAGGAACTATTAATTCTTCAATCTCAACGTCATTGCATTAATCGCTACAATTACGGTAGACAATGACATCAAAATCGCTCCAACAGCCGGACTTAACGTAAAACCTATTGGTGCAAGAATTCCAGCAGCTAGCGGGATAGCGATAAAATTATACCCCGCTCCCCAAAGAAGGTTTTGTTTCATTTTGCTCGTTGTTTTTTGAGCTAGTTCAATAAAAGATTCGATATCACCTGGATCCGATTGCGTCAGAATCACATCTGCAGAATCCAAAGCCACTTGCGTTCCAGCTCCAATGGCCACGCCGACATCCGCTAACGCAAGAGAAGGTGCATCGTTTACCCCGTCTCCAACCATGATGACCGTCTTGCCTTGATTTTTCAGCGACTCCACTAGATTGTATTTGTCTTGCGGAGATTGATTGGCTTTGTAGTCGATCCCTAGTTCTTCTGCCACACCTTGAGCCGCTGTTTCATTGTCACCAGTGGCCATTAGTGGTTGAATACCGTTTTCTTTCAACACCTTGATGAGTTCTGAACTTGTCTTTTTCAGTTCATCTCCCAAAGCTACAGTCCCGATGGCTGTATCATTTTCTACCAAAATACTAAGCGTTGCACCTACAGGAATCTCTATATCTATGTCTTGACCGTAAGCTTTTTGACTGATCAATTGATAATTCTTCCCATTGGCAACACCTTCTACACCAGCGCCTGATACAACATCAATAGAATCGAATGGAATCGGTTGAATGTTTTCTTCGTTAGCAAATCCCGCAATCGATTGTGCGATGGGATGACTCGAGCCGCCTTCAATACCTGCCATTAACGCAGTGAGTTCATTTTTTGAATACTCTTCGCTTAATGCCTCTACCTTCAAAACTTTGAAATCTCCAGTTGTTAAAGTACCTGTTTTATCTAGTACCATTACATCAGCGTTTGTTGCTAATTCCAAAGCTTCACGGTCTTTAACCAATAAACCACGACTCGCACCTAAGCTGGTACTGCGAGCTACTACTAAAGGAATAGCTAAGCCTAATGCATGAGGACAGGCAATGACTAATGTCGTTACCGTAAAAAGAATAGCATTTTCTAAATCTGCCACAAACAACCATACAATAAAAGCGATAACTGCGGCTGCTACAGCAATGTAAAATAACCATCCAGCTACTTTTTGAGCCAGATTTTCTGCTCTTGAAGGTTGATCTTGCGCTTGTCCGATAAGTGTTTGAACTTGAGAAATGAAGGATTTATCTCCTGTTTCCTTTACTTCTATATACAAAACACTGTCGCCATTTGTGGAACCACCGATCACGGTATCTCCTTCCCCTTTTTCAACGGGTTTAGATTCCCCAGTCAGCAATGCTTCATTGACTCTGGTTGTACCGCTTTTGATGACTCCATCTGCAGGAATATTTTCAGCAGCTTGTACTCGTACAATGTCTCCTATTTTCAACTCAGACACCGAGCGCGTTTCTATTGAATCATTCTCCAGCACTACATGAGCATCTTTAGGCAACAACTCAGCCAGCGATTTCTGCGCATCTCCTGCTTCTCCTACTGCTTTCATTTCGATCCAATGACCCAACAACATAATTAAAATCAATGAAGCAAATTCAAAGAAGAAGTCCATCACATGTGTTCCGGTTACATAACGTGCCGCCACAGCATAAATACTGTACACGTAAGAGACACTTATTCCTAACGTTACTAGCGCCATCATTCCCGGAGCTCGTTGTTTAAATTCATCTACAGCCCCTTGATAAAAGGGTTTCCCTCCGTAAACGAACAAAACTGTCGCCAACACGGCTACCAAGATATCCGAGTAAGGAAATGTAAATTGCACCGGAAGCGTAATTCCCATCAGTGGAGATAAAATCATAACGACAAGTCCTATAGGTAGAGACTTCAAAAAGATTTCTTTGAAGTTTCCATGATGGTGATGGTGTCCGCCATGACCACCATGATCCATGTGGTCATGATGATCGTGTCCGCTGTGACTGTCGTGATCCATATTTTCATGATCATGATGATTCGTATGGTCATGATGTTCATGTTCCGTAGCAGGATTGTGGTCATCATGTATCCCTTCTTCTATTTGTTCTTCATGATAAGCGTGACCGACGTGCTCTTTATTTTCTTTATGATCGTGTCCGGTGTGATTCATGTGTTCATGATTTTCGTGATGATGGTCGTGGTGTTGATGTTCATCGTGTTTATTTTTATCCATTCCAATCACTCCTTAATGTAATTCAAATAAGTGTTTTTGTTGGTTCTACAACATTTTGCATTGTTAAGTAAAACCTACATTTCTTTTTAATCCAAAACCTTTTAGAAACTCATTCCTAGAAATTTCTGGAGGCCTATGGGGTTGCTTATAGCCATGAAAAAGGATGCAATGTGAATTAATCCCGAGTAAAAGCTTCAGCTTTTACTCGGAGTTTGTTCTCCGCTGCGCTGCGCATACCATATCCGTACGTCGCTAGCGCTCCAACGGCTTCGGCAAAGCTTGCAAGCCTAGAGATGCGGTTTTCGGCTCAAGGCGGTCCCATGGCTTTCATAAGCAACCCCATAGGCCGGAGGAAATTTCTTTACCCACGCTAGAAGACTAAGGGTCCATTAAACAAAAAACGCCTATCTAGTGCTAAGCAACAGGTAAGCGTTCTATTTTCAATTAAGCGTCTAATTCTTTGATCCCTACAACTGAATAGTTTGTGTCAGCTAAAGATTCGCGTAGTTCGTCTTCATTTACTGCACCATCACTTTGAATCAGAGCACTTTTAGCTTCCAAGTTGATTACTACCTCATTTACTCCCTCAACGTCTAAAAAGTTTTGTTTGACTGCATTTGCGCAACCTTCACATTTCATGCCTTCAATCGTAATTTCTTTTCTCATCATTCATTCCCCTTTTCAAATTGTATTTGATACTAGTGTAATCTTTCTTACCACAAACTGCTATTGATTTGCAGAGGGCTTGAAGCGTTTCAAGCGCAATGCGTTCAACAATACCGATACAGAACTAAAACTCATTGCAGCTCCGGCGATCATTGGATTCAACAATGGTCCACCGAATAAATACAAGACACCCATTGCAACTGGAATGCCCAGCGTATTGTAAGCAAATGCCCAGAAAAGATTTTCTTTGATATTCTTGATGGTGGCTTTACTTAATTCAATCGCTGTCGGCACATCCATCAAATCGCTGCGCATTAAGACAATGTCCGCTGATTCCATAGCCACGTCTGTTCCTGAACCAATCGCGATTCCAACATCCGCTTGGGCCAAAGCTGGAGCATCGTTGATACCGTCTCCTACCATCGCTACTTTTTTGCCTTCTTCTTGCAATAACTTTACTTGAGCCGCTTTGTCTTCCGGCAATACTTCACTCAACACACGGTCCACGCCAACTTGTTTGGCAATGGCTTCAGCTGTCCGTTTGTTGTCGCCCGTCATCATGACCACTTCGATGCCCATGCGGCGTAATTTGGCAATCGCTTGGGAACTGGTGCCTTTCACCGTGTCCGCAACAGCAATGATTCCCATCAAGTCATCGTTTTTCGCCACATACATTGGTGTTTTTCCTTCACTGGCTAATGCGTCTGATTGACCAGCCAATTCTGCCAACGAAATCTGCTGGTTGTCCATCATTTTTTTATTCCCCAGAGAATACACGTCACCATCGATCTGCACCACGATTCCGTGTCCAGGTATAGCGTTGAACGAGGTCGTTTTGTGCAAATGAACCCCTTTTTCTTCAGCTGCTCGAACAATAGCTGCACCTAGAGGATGTTCCGAGCCTTTTTCAGCCGATGCAGAAACGCTCAACAACTCTTCTGTTGAGATGCCATCTACGGCTAAAATATCCGTGACTTTAGGCTTTCCTTCTGTAATCGTTCCGGTTTTATCCAATACGACCGTTTGCACTTTATGAGTCGTTTCCAAAGCTCCACCACTCTTGATCAACACGCCATGTTCCGCGCCTTTACCCGTACCGACCATGATCGCAGTTGGTGTAGCTAGTCCTAAAGCACATGGACAAGCAATAACCAATACCGAAATCGCAATACTCAAAGCAAAGACTCCTGACTCTCCAGCTAAGAACCAAGCGAATCCAGCTGCTACAGCCAATACCATTACAATCGGTACAAAATAACCCGATATAATATCCGCCAGTTTAGCGATCGGTGCTTTGGAACCTTGAGCGTCTTCCACTAATTTAATCACTTGAGCCAACGCGGTATCTTTTCCAACTTTAGTCGCTTTATATTGGATTGCACCATTTTTATTGATACTGGCTCCAATTACTTGATCTCCTATAACTTTTTCCACAGGCATACTTTCCCCAGTCAGCATCGCTTCATCCACAGAAGTCACGCCTTCTATAATCATGCCATCCACAGGAATTTTTTCTCCAGGTCGAACTACAATGATGTCATTGACTTGAACTTCATCAATCGACAATTCCATTTCTTTGTCGTTGCGGATTACTTTGGCCGTCTTTGGCGCTAAGCCCATCAATTTCTTAATCGCTTCAGACGTTTTTCCCTTCGAGCGGGCTTCAAAGTATTTGCCCAATGTAATCAACGTTAAAATAACCGCAGCTGATTCATAATACAAATCCATCGCCAATGCTGCATTCCCTTGCCAAATGGAAACCGTCGCTGCCAAACTGTACACAAACGCAGCACTGGTTCCTAAAGCAACAAGCGAGTCCATATTGGGGTGTCGGTTGAACAACGCTTTAAACCCAACCGTAAAAAATTTCTTCCCTAACACCATCACCGGAAGCGTCAACAGCAATTGCACCAGCGCAAAGATTCCCGGGTTGTGCATCGGATTCAACCATTCTGGTAAAGGAGCGCCCATCATATGCCCCATCGAAACGTACAACAACGGCACAGTGAACACCGCTGACAACCAAAAACGACGCCACATTTCTTTCATGTGTGCTTCTTTTTTCTCGCGGTCTTCATCTACAGCGTCCGCAGAATTGACTTCTTCATGAGCGCTATAACCCGATTTCGCAACAGCAGTCGTAATGTCGTTGACTGAAAGGACACTCGGGTCAAATTGAACCGTCATTTTTTCAGTAGCCAAATTGACATTCGAGAAAGCTACACCAGTTAATTTACTGGTCGCTTTCTCCACAGTTTGTGCACAAGTCGCACAACTCATGCCTTCAATCACAAAATTCTTTTGCACACCGTCTTCAACCGCTTTGTAACCTGATTTCTCAACAGCTGATTGGATATCTGCGATAGTTGTTTTAGATTCATCAAATTGAATATTCATTTTTTCGGTCACTAAGTTGACGTTGGCTTCTTGCACCCCAGATAACTTAGAGGCCGCTTTTTCAACGGTTTGCACACAACTTGCGCAACTCATGCCTTCTATTTTGAATGTTTTTTGAGCCATGTTGCTCCTCCTTTATCCATGAAAGTGTTGACACGTGCATTGCCCTGGAACACAGTCACACGCTACAACATCCACCGCTTCCGATTTTTTTTTCTTCAACAATTCTTCCAACATCGCCACATCATCGTGGCTTAAAGCAGCTTCTTCCAACAGATGTGCAATCGCTTCTCCCGCTTTCCGGTTGCAAATATGAGCTAAAATATCGCTAGTAGCTTCTTTGATTTCCACTTCTTCACTAATCGCCGCAGAATAAATAAATCGATTTCCCATGGCTTCCGTGGTTAAGGCGCCTTTTTTAACCAATCGGCCGATCAATGTTTTCGTGGTCGCCGGCTTCCAAGCCATCTTGTCTTGTAGGACCGCATTGATTTCTTTACTAGTCGCTTGTTTTAACGTCCACACAACACGCATGATTTCCCACTCTGCATCACTGATAGTTATTTTTTCCATTGCTTGCATGGCTCTCTTCCTTTCAACATTTTTTATTTTCGTTTACACTTGTAATCCGTCTACAATTCATAGTTTACATTTGTAATCGATATAAGTCAACCTCTTTTGCTCAATATTTTAAAAAAAGGTCTGCTGTGGTAAAATACAAACAGGTTTACAGATGCAATTTGAGAGGAGGTTTCACATGAAAGTAGGCTTTATCGGTGCTGGCAACATGACCAGTGCTATCGTAAAAGGAATGATCAAAGCACAACACCTTCCTAAAGAAAATATTTATATCTCCAATAGAAGTCCAGAAAAATTAGAGCAATTGACCAAGGAAACAGGAACTGTTGCGTGTTCCTCTAATGAAGAATTGGTGTCCAAAGTAGATGTGGTCATCTTGGCTATCAAGCCCAACTTGTTTTCAACCGTGCTACCTGAATTAAGTACCCATTTGCTTAAATACAATCCGGTAGTGGTATCCATCGCAGCTGGCGTTAGTTTAGCTCAAATGCGAGACTGGATCGGAAGCGACTCAGCCATGCGCCTCATTCGCGTGATGCCTAACTTGAATTCACAAATCGGCGAAGGAATGGCAGCTGTTTGCGGAAATGAACAGTCTACACAAGATGATGTTGAATTTGTCATCAGTATTTTCCAATCCATTGGGGAAGCGATCGTTATGAAGGAAGCTGACTTTGGTGTCTTTTCAGCCATCGCCGGCTGCTCACCAGCGTTTACGTTCTTATTTATAGATTCGCTGGCACGCGCTGCTGTCAAATACGGCATTCCAAAAGAAATGGCGACCAAAATCGCCGCTCAAGCTGTTTTAGGAAGTGGGAAAATGGTCCTAGAAAGTGGCGAAACGCCGTGGAATTTGATCGATCAAGTTTCTTCTCCAGGCGGAACGACCATTGAAGGCGTACTGGCTTTAGAAGAAAATGGCTTTATGACATCGGTTGTGAAAGCTGTGGATGCAGTTGTGGAAAAAGACACCAACATGAACTAACACATAAAGAAGTTGTCCCAATACTCGAGTATCGGGACAACTTCTTTTTATATTTTTTAACGAGCAAATAAGCAACCTAAATATAGAGTGCTTCCGGGTTGAGCTTGAATTTGGACCCCTCAGAATAATATTAGTGCTATTCGAGAATTTTCTCTGGCTCAAATGGACGCTATTCGCCTTGTTAGCGACTTTTGGCTACTTTTTCTCACCCAAATGGACGCTATTCGCCTTGTTAGCAACATTTGACTACTTTTTCTCACCCAAATGGACGCTATTTGCCATGTTAGCGCCATTTGACTACTTTTTCTCACCCAAATAGACGCTATTCGCCTTGTTAGCGACATTTGGCTACTTTTTCTCACCCAAATGGACGCTATTCGCTTTGTTAGCGCCATTTGACTACTTTTTCTCACCCAAATGGACGCTATTTGCCATGTTAGCGCCATTTGGCTACTTTTTCTCACCCAAATGGACGCTATTCGCCTTGTTAGCAACATTTGACTACTTTTTCTCACCCAAATGGACGCTATTCGCTTTGTTAGCGCCATTTGACTACTTTTTCTCACCCAAATGGACGCTATTCGCCTTGTTAGCGACATTTGGCTACTTTTTCTCACCCAAATGGACGCTATTCGCCTTGTTAGCAACATTTGACTACTTTTTCTCACCCAAATGGACGCTATTTGCCATGTTAGCGCCATTTGACTACTTTTTCTCACCCAAATAGACGCTATTCGCCTTGTTAGCGTCATTTGACTACTTTTTCTCACCCAAATAGACGCTATTCGCCTTGTTAGCGACATTTGACTACTTTTTCTCATCCAAATGGACGCTATTCGCCTTGTTAGCGTCATTTGACTACTTTTTCTCACCCAAATAGACGCTATTCGCCTTGTTAGCGACATTTGACTACTTTTTCTCACTCAAATGGACGCTACTCGCCTCATTAGCGACATTTGACTACTTTTTCTAACCCAAATAGACGCTATTCGCTTTGTTAGCGTCATTTAACTACTTTTTCTCAACCAAATGGACCCTATTCGTCTTGTTAGCGACATTTGACTACTTTTTTTTAACCCAAATAGACGAATAAAGAAAAACGTCCACATCGTTTACCCACTATTGTGAGGAAGTCGATGACTGAGCTCTCTTTCGATGTGATTTGTCCACATTATTGAATCTGTGAACAATTATTTCTGACTTCTCTTTAAGTTGTCCACATTTTCTTTAGAAATGTGGACAACTTAAAGATATTCTCTATTTGCTCGTTCTTTTAATACACCCTGAACACGCAAAAAAGATTCAGAAGTTTGTCTGAATCCTTTACTTTTTATTCATTTCTAAGCTGTGCTGCTTTTTCTATCAAATAAAGCAAATCGGTTTCGAATTGCACACCATATTTAGGATCTGATTTGCTGGCAACAGTTCGTTGAATCACTTTTTCTACATAAGCGACGGCTGTTTCAGTTGCTGCCTCCAAGGTTGCTTTTTGAAACAATAATCCTGCAACCACGCTGCTGAACAGGTCTCCCGTGCCATCAAAATGTCCAGGGTAAATCCGAGAAAAAGCCGTCTTTACTTGCTCATCGTGTACACTACCTGATGCTGCACCGATTTCCTGTTCACTTGGCATCACACCTGTCAGAACGACTTGCTGCCGATTCCATTCCAGCATCTTTTGTATCACTAATTCGATCTCTTGTTTCGTATGAGGCCCCTTATGATATGGCGTCTGCGTTAAATAAGCCGCTTCGGTCATATTGGGGATAACTACTGTGGATAACTGACACAATTCCCGCATTTGCTGAACATATTCTTCATCAAAACCAGGATACAATTTTCCATGATCGCCCATTACCGGATCCAGCACGATAATTGCATTATCCGTTGCAAATTCACGAATCACTCGTTTCACAATGTTCATTTGAGCATGCGATCCTAGATAACCGATCAATACCCCATCAAATGACATCCCCAGCTGTCTCCAGTGATCAAGGATGCGCTCCATTTCGCTGGTCAAATCTAAAAAAGTATAGTCTTCAAATCCCGAGCCCGTGTGAGTCGATAACAGAGCTGTCGGAAGGATACTCGTACTGTTATTCAGACTGCTTAAAATCGGTAAAGCTACATTCATCGAAATTTGACAGCTTGCAGAAATATCTTGTATCACTAACACTTTTGGCTGATTCATTTATTTCACCACTATTCCCTTGCATTCTCTCCTTATTATAACAGTTTTGTTCCTGATTTCAGCTCTCTCTTTCAAATTTTCTGAAAACTGCATTTCGTCTGCTCATCAAAAAAGGTATAATGGATTTACATTAAGGGGGAACGGAAATTGAAACATAAAACACTCACTACACAAAATGTAGTTCTTTATGCTTTATTTATTGCCATGACAGTTGTCATGACGTTGATTATTCGGATACCAATTCCTTTTGCACAAGGCTATGTCAATATTGGGGATTCTATTTTGCTACTGTCTGGGATGCTGTTTGGACCAGCCGGCGGATTTTGGATCGGTGGAATAGGAAGTGCATTGGCAGACTTATTTACGGGTTATTCATTTTATGCGCCGATTACATTCCTTGTCAAAGGAATCGAAGGCTTGTTGTGCGGTTGGATTTTCCTGAAAATGAATGCTTCAAAACCGATTGTGTCGGCGCTTATCGCCGGTATCTGGATGGCGGTCGGTTATGTCATCGGGGATTGGATCTTATTTGGACTGGCTGCTGGAATAGCCGCTTTTCCTATGAATCTGATGCAAGGAATTGTAGGCGCCATACTTGCCGTTCTATTGCACAAATTTATTGGACCGATTTTTATCAAACGAATCAATTAAAAAAATACCAACGAGCAGTCTCGAAAACTACTCGCTGGTATTTTTTATGTGGATCTCTAAATATTCATTTTCTGCTGCTGCGTCCCTAAAGACTCTCAACAAATTTTCTCCGTATTTTCCTAGATACTTCTCAATCGCTTCTGCATCAATGATCTCAATCGTTTGTGGAGTAAAATCAGTGATCAGACAATCTTTCAGAGCATCCAGATTCTGCCCATAATAATCCGGTAAGTTCAACTGCATCGTTAAATATTGATGCAATCTTTTTTTACTGGTCATTTCTTGACCATCCAAAATAATACGCTTATCCATCACTAACCTCCTAGTAAAGCTGTTCAAACGTTTCGTAATGATCCCCGGTGTAGAAAATCAATCCATCATTGGAAAAGACGATCCGCTCAGCTCCACGGAAACCCCCGTCATAATTGATATCCGCTTCATAATACACGCGGCCTTTTGCTTCAGGCAGCAACTCTTCATAATTGCCGAAGCGATCACCGCCGATCGACATCTGATCAGTGACTTCCCATAAATTACCTTCTGAGTTATCCCAGCCTAAAGCTTCTGCTTCTTTTTTCGTCAAATAATTGGGTGGAAGCTCTCCAAATTCATTCAGGTATGCGGCCACATCTTTTTTCGTCGAATAGGCTTGTCCTTCAACCACCGAACTATCCACTGTTTGTGATTCCATTTGTGACTCTTGAGAATCTGAATCAAACAGCGCATCAAATACGTCCATCTGCTGACCTCCAAGCAAAAGTACCAGCACACCGACAATCGTTACGATCCAATTTTTCTTTTGTTTCATCTTCTACTCCTCATTTTCTTGTTCCATTTCTTTGCGAGCTAGTTTAGCAGCTTTTTTACGCACACGCAAGCTTCTAAAAAAATCCGTCAATAATGCGGCACACTCGTCTTCTAAAAGTCCTTTTTCAATCGTTACTTGATGGTTGAACCGCTCATCTCCAAGCAAATTCATTAAAGTACCGGCTGTCCCGCCTTTAGGATCCGGAGCTCCATAGTAAAGCTCGTTGACACGCGACAAGATCATTGCTCCACTGCACATCGGACAAGGTTCCAACGTTACAAACAACTGCGTATCCTCCAAGCGCCAATTCCCCAAGCACTGATTGGCTTCCCGAATGGCAATCATTTCTGCATGAGTCGTCGCATCATGGGTCATTTCCCGCAAATTGTGACCGCGCCCAATAATCTCCCCGTTCAATACCACTACAGCCCCGATCGGCACTTCTAATTTAGCTCCAGCTTTTTTAGCCTCTTCAATAGCTTCGCGCATAAAGTATTCTTTTTCCCTACTGGTCAATTCCATATTGTGCTCCTTTTGCTCATCATTTCCTTCCCCTATGATAGCATATTCTCTCTCAAACCCTACAAAAAAATCCAAAGAGTGCTAAAATAGAGAAGAATGCTCAACTTATTCAGCTTGACGATTTCAATGCAGAAATGAGGAACTGAAGTGAACTTTAAAGAACTAAAAAACTTGTATCCAGAAGCTGTTTTAACCGAATACAACACCTCTGGGAAGCAGTACATAGCTTTTCCTTATCAAGATCAATGGATTCAATTTGAACGTTACCAAAAAAGCGATACTGAATTGGCCTTGATTCAATATGCGCTCAACCAAAAGCCTATTCCCTTTAAAACGAAAAAAATGTCCAAATGGCATACTTTTTTAGTTAATGGGTCCTTTGCTTTGCCTAAAGAAGAAGGCTTCTATCGCATTATCCAATTTGAGATCATTAAGAAGGATGCTGCTTTTGAACGCGGACTTTGGCTAAAAGCCTTCAAAAGTTTATTTTCAGGCATAGAGGATACTTTTTTCCTAACAGAAAATAAAGGTATTCTCATCCAAGGAAAACAGCCTGATTTATTGAGCAGCGAAGAAATGGCCGGCATTATTCGCACCTTAGACGATGATTTTTCAATTAAGACTGTGTGTTATATGGGGCAATATTGGCCAATAACTGCTGCTTTGCCCAATATATTTAAAGAAGAACAGCATATTTTTGAAGCTCAAAAAAATCAAAAGACCCAAGTTTTTGATTTGCCCTCAGTTGCTTTACATTATTATACGGCGGAAGCTATTTCACAAAGCCCATTGATGCAGCAAATGAAAACTCAGTATGTAATGGATGCCGAACTGAAGGAATTGATCTTAGCAATATGGAAAAGCCAAGGCAACATATCTGTAGCCGCAAAATCCCTTTATATCCACCGCAACACACTGCAATACCGAATCGATCGTTTTCATGAAACAAGCGGTCTATCGTTGCGTAATATGGATGACTTGCTGTTGTGTTATTTATTGACGCTGGACTAAAAAAACCTTCTTGTAAAAGACAATCTTTTACGAGAAGGTTTTTATGCATTTTATTTTTTTACTTTGTCTACAAAGGTATCTTTTTTATCCGATAACAGATCGGTAAATTCTGTTGTCGCTTCTTTCAATTGATGTGTATAATCGCTGACACTTCCGCGTAAATGACTAACTTTATCCACAACGTTGAGTAAGTTGATCACTTCCTCATCAGATAAGTTTTCCACAACTTTCATAGCTTTTTCATTGCCATGCAGTTTATCTTTCACAAAGTATTTCGCTCTTTTGCGGTTAATCATGCTTTCAGCTTTTTCCATTGCTTTATCTGAAGTCACCATGTATGCTGCTCCAATAGCTACAGCAGCTCCAACACCTAATAAAATATTTCTTGTTGTGTTTTTCATAGAAATTCACTTCCCTCTTCGTATTTTTCTCTATTTCATCATATCAGAAATAAATTTCAATCACGAATAAAAACGCCTACCAGAATTTAAAATTCTGATAGACGTTTCTTGTTGGTTAGCTTAATTGACAGAAGCTGTTTCCTTTTCCGCCTTAGCATCTTTTTCTAACTTTTTAGGTTCCCGAACCGTAAAACGGATTGTTCCTTTTTGAGCACCAATAGTGATGTTGTCCCCAATTTTCACTCTTCCGCTCAACAACTCTTCACTTAAAAGATCTTCAATTTTCTTTTGAATAGCTCTGCGTAATGGACGTGCACCATATTCAGGATCGAATCCCTCTTTAGAAATCACATCGATGGCAGCTGGTGTGATTTTTGCATGGATGTCCATATCAGCTAATCGTTTGACGATTGTTTGCGACATCAATTTAACGATCTCATTCAATTCAGTTTTCTCTAATGAATGGAAGACGATTGTTTCATCTAAACGGTTGATGAACTCAGGACGAAAAGCATTTTTCAACTCTTCTTTAATGCGTTTTTCCATCATGTTGTGATCATGTTTCGTATCTTTCACAGTAAAACCAACTGATTTTTCATCTCGTAAAGCTGTTGCTCCTAGATTGGAAGTCATGATCATGATTGTGTTTTTGAAGTCTACTTTACGACCTTTTCCATCTGTCAAATGACCATCGTCCAATACTTGCAATAGAATATTAAAGACATCCGGATGAGCTTTCTCTACTTCATCCAGCAAGATAACAGAATAAGGTTTTTGACGGACTTTTTCTGTCAATTGCCCACCTTCATCATATCCTACATAACCTGGAGGAGAACCGACTAATCGACTGGTACTGAATTTTTCCATGTATTCAGACATATCCACACGAATCAACGCTTCTTCATTTCCAAACATCGCTTCACTCAAAGCTTTAGCCAATTCCGTTTTCCCAACTCCAGTAGGTCCTAAGAACATGAATGAACCGATTGGACGATTCGGATCTTTCAAACCACTTCTTGCACGGCGAATCGCTTTTGAGACCGCTACAACGGCTTCATTTTGACCAATGACTCGTTTATGCAGCACATCTTCCATCTTCAATAAACGATCCGATTCTTTTTGTTCCATTTGTTGCACAGGAATACTTGTCCACAATGCCACAACTTCAGCAATATCGTGTTCAGTAACTTCTAGTTCATTTGGCGTTTCTTTCTTCTCTTGTTTTCTCAATAATGTTTCAATTTTTTTACGCTGTTTCATTTCCTGCGTTCGAATAAGACCCGCTTTTTCGAAATCTTGATTTTGAATCGCTGCTTCTTTGTCTTCAATCAATGTTTCCAACTCTTCCATCGCTGCTGCAACTGGCGTTGGTTTTCCAGTAACATCGATACGTACTTTAGAAGCTGCTTCATCTATCAGGTCAATCGCTTTATCCGGCAATTGTCTAGATGTGATATAACGATTAGATAATTTGACCGCTGCATGAATTGCTTCATCCGTAATTTTTACTCCATGATGATCTTCATAACGTGAACGCAGACCATATAAGATTTCTTCTGTTTCATCTTCATTTGGCGGATCAATGTGGATTGGTGCAAAACGTCTCTCCAAAGCCGCATCTTTTTCGATGTGTTTTTGGTATTCGTCTAATGTTGTTGCCCCGATCGTTTGCAATTCTCCACGCGCAAGTGCTGGTTTCAGAATATTCGAAGCGTCAATAGCCCCTTCTGCTCCGCCTGCTCCAATTAACGTATGCAATTCATCAATAAAGAGAATCACTTCTCCATCTTGATAAATCTCCTCAATAATTTTCTTCATGCGCTCTTCAAATTCACCACGGTATTTCGTTCCCGCAACCAATGATCCCATATCCAGCATCATCAAGCGTTTATTTGTAAGAGTAGAAGGTACTTCTCCATCTATGATCCGCTGTGCCAAGCCTTCAGCAATGGCTGTTTTACCTACCCCGGGTTCTCCAACCAATACCGGATTATTTTTAGTTCGACGGCTTAAGATCTGTACGATTCGTTGAACTTCTTTTTGACGGCCTACAACAGGATCCATTTTGCCTTCTTTAGCTTGAGCGGTTAAATCTCTAGCTAATGAATCCAGTGTGGGCGTTCCCGCAGTGGGCTGCTTTGTTGCAGGTCTTTGACGTTTGCTGTTCTTCACTTGGCCTTGTCCGACTTTTTTCAAGACTACTTGACGCGCCTTATTCAAGCTCACATCTAAATTAGCTAAAATTTTAGAAGATAAAATATCTTCTTCACGCAATAAGCCAAGCAGCAAATGCTCTGTCCCGACTAATTTTGCCCCCATGCGTCTAGATTCATCAGTCGCATACGTAATAGCTTGTTTTGCTCGAGGAGAATGAGGTAAAACAGCTTGTTTTGAAATGTATTTCATTGTTCCATATCCCGTAAAATGTTCAATTTCCTCACGAATATCTTGCTCGGTGATTGAAAACTGACGGAGTGTTTTACCTGCAATACCTTCTTGCTCTTTGACAATCCCCAGTAAGATATGCTCAGTACCTACAGAATGATGGCGAAATGCTTTTGCCTCTTCTTGAGCGATCTCTAACACGGCTTGTGCTTTTTCAGTAAATAATTCGTTCATTTTCTCGCCTCCACATTATCATTATTCGTATCTCAAATTGTTCAGGCAAGAATTTAATATACGTGCCCTTACTTCTTTAGCCACTTTAGTTTCCAGTCCCAATACTGTTTTTTCCATTGCAGCCATCAAAATGACGGCTTCTCTTTTACTCAAGAAATCATCGTCATATAACTTTTGTACAATTGCATAAGCATCATTTTGCGAAATACTATTGCCCACTATTTCTATTATTGTATCTAACATCTCAGATTCGTCCAACAATTTAACTTTGATAATCCGAATGTAACCACCACCGCCGCGCTTACTTTCCACTAAATAACCTTTTTGCACAGTGAAACGCGTGTTGATCACATAATTGATTTGAGAAGGAACACAATTAAATAAATCAGCCATTTCGCTACGTCTGATTTCAACTTGATCTGAGTGTCCTAACACCTTTTTCAAATAAGCTTCAATAATATCTGACATATTTTTATTTTCCATGTGCTGTTTGTTATTAAAAACCATTGATGATTGGTGTCTAAGTATCATACACTTTTTCGCTACTCATGCCAACATCAACTTTTTAATAACCCTCCTTTTCTTTCAGCCTTCATATAAGGCCACTTTCCTAACAAAGGTTCTATACTCCTTTGACTAATCCTGACTATTATTATACTGGAAAAAACTCCATTTGAAAAGTCCCACTTCTTAATAGAACCAACGTTTGTCTCACTTCTCTATTGAATAACCTCAAAACGACCACTAGAGTTCTATATAATAGTCATGAGCTGCAGAATACCTGAACCATTCTGATTACTATTGCGCATTTCGAAAGATATACAACCTAGAATCCCACAGCTTACTTTCTCATTCTATAGAAGAAACATGCACTGATTATATCATCCACGTCCTCCATAATACAAAAAAAGCGAGACAGCTGATTGCTTATCTCACTTTTGGATACTCTATTTTATTATCGGGAATACAGGATTCGAACCTGCGACCCCTTGGTCCCAAACCAAGTGCTCTACCAAGCTGAGCTAATTCCCGTATACGTTGGTAAAAACTCTTTAAAAGAGATGCACCCAGCAAGAGTCGAACTTGCAACCGCTTGATTCGTAGTCAAGTACTCTATCCAATTGAGCTATGGGTGCTAAAAATGGTGCCGAGGGCCGGAATCGAACCGGCACGGATATCACTATCCGCAGGATTTTAAGTCCTGTGCGTCTACCTGTTCCGCCACCCCGGCTTTAATGAACAAGTTATCATTTTCTAGTATAACTAGAAAGCGGAAAACGGGGTTCGAACCCGCGACCCCCACCTTGGCAAGGTGGTGCTCTACCACTGAGCTATTTCCGCAAAATGGTGCCGGCTAAAGGATTTGAACCCTCGACCCTCTGATTACAAATCAGATGCTCTACCAACTGAGCTAAGCCGGCAACTGTTTAGTGCCAAAAAAAATAAATGATGCGGGTGAAGGGACTTGAACCCCCACGCCTCGCGGCGCTAGATCCTAAATCTAGTGCGTCTGCCAATTCCGCCACACCCGCATTTAGTTTAAGGCAAAACATACTAGTCAACAAGCAACTAGTATGAGTCATGCAGGATTCGAACCTGCGACCCTCTGATTAAAAGTCAGATGCTCTACCAACTGAGCTAATGACTCGTGGTGGAGGTTAACGGGCTCGAACCGCTGACCCTCTGCTTGTAAGGCAGATGCTCTCCCAACTGAGCTAAACCTCCAAAAACTATATGCGTGGCAACGTCCTAGTCTCACAAGGGGAAACCCCTCACTACCTTCGGCGCTAAGAAGCTTAACTACTGTGTTCGGCATGGGAACAGGTGTGACCTTCTTGCCATCGTCACCACACATATGTGTGAGAAT
>NZ_JBGQQS010000009.1:0-113363 GCF_045528365.1 Desemzia sp. FAM 23988 | reverse complement strand
CACCAACTAACTAATGCGCCGCGGGTCCATCTACAAGTGACAGCCGAAGCCGTCTTTCTTCCCAATGCCAGGAGGCATTAAGATCTATGCGGTATTAGCATCCGTTTCCGAATGTTATCCCCCGCTTATAGGTAGGTTACCCACGTGTTACTCACCCGTCCGCCACTCTTCTTTCTCGGTGCAAGCACCGATAGAAAGCGTTCGACTTGCATGTATTAGGCACGCCGCCAGCGTTCGTCCTGAGCCAGGATCAAACTCTCATAAAAGTTGCAGACCGAAGTCTGCTTGTTTTAATGATGCTTGTAGCTCATTAATTGATTGCTAGCGAATAATTATTCACTAATTTGTTTGTTTTGGCACTTGCCAAAACTTCCTTACACGTTTGGTTCGTCTTACTTTGTTTAGTTTTCAAAGGTCTAATTTCGTTTGCGTTGTCACTGTGACAACTTCTTAATATTACCAGGCGACCGAAGCATTGTCAACATTTTTTTAAAAGTTTTTTTGCATCTTTATTCAAAAAATATTTATGCAAGCGCTCCATCGACTCCATTAATATTATCACGTCGCTTAACTTTAAGTCAACAACTTTTTATTGAAAAATTTACAATCGACTAACAGTGTTGTAAACCTTGTTTTTGCGACATCAATTACTATAACAACTTTTTGTTTTCTGGTCAACAAAAAAATGCTTTTTTTTATTAACGCGTATAATAATTATTCAAAAAGGCAAAATGGTTTGGTTTTCACAAGGTTCTTCTATCTCAAATACTTAAATTCAATGAAATATAAAAGTAGCAAAGTTCGCTTTTTTATATTAGTGGATAATGGTAAAGATTAAAATCTGCTTTTTCTATACCCGTATCATGGTCTTTAATTCTCTTTACGAATGAAAACCCTGACTCTTGATACAAGTTATTTAAATACTCTTTTTCTGCCATACAATCTAATCGTATACCTTTGGTTTGTTTTTTTGCTGCTATATGTTTAGCTTCTTCTATCATCTGCAAAGCAATAGCAGTGCCAGCATACTTACGCACGATATTAACTCGATGTAAATAAAGCCACTCTTCATCGGGAGTATGTCCCCACATTTCTTTATCCCAGTTGCTTTGTTTGTTCCATAGAATAAACATACCCGCTACATGATTGTCCAGCGTGGCATAATATACTTCTCCCCGTTCAATAGCTAATGGAGTATTGTGGTTATCTTTGCCCTCTAATAGTTCGCTCCACTGAGTGGAGCCTATAGATTTTAACCATTGTGCTGTCTGCATTAAAATTCCCTGAATAAGAGACGCGTCATTTGATGTTGCTTGGTGGATAACTATTTGAGATTCCATGTTTTGCCTTCTTTCTTAGTAAAGATAAAATAAAAACGCTGTTTGAAGCCATTCAATCAGAAAATTTCTTTTCTCCACGATTGAACGGCTAAACAACGGTTAGAATTACACTAAGGATTATAGACGGTTATTTAATTCTTTTCCTAACTCTTCAAATCCTGGTTTACCTAACAATGCAAACATATTTTTCTTGTAAGCTTCTACTCCTGGTTGGTCAAATGGATTTACGCCATTTAGGTAACCAGAAACACCTACAGCGATTTCGAAGAAGTACATCAAGTAGCCTAATGTATATTCGTCAATTTCTGGAATAGTGATCACAAAGTTTGGAACATCTCCATCGGTGTGGGCTAATAAAGTTCCTTGGAAAGCTTTTGTGTTCACGAAGTCGATTTCTTTTCCTTGTAAATAGCCTAAGCCATCTAAATCTTCTTCGCTTTCTGGAATAGTCATTCCTTTTTTAGTTTTTTCAACTTTGATAACCGTTTCAAAAATATTACGAGAACCTTCTTGAATGAATTGTCCTAATGAATGCAAGTCAGTAGAGAAGTTGGCACTTGAAGGGTAGATACCTTTTTGGTCTTTTCCTTCTGATTCTCCAAATAACTGTTTCCACCATTCTGAAAAGTATTGCAAGCTTGGTTCGTAATTGATCAATAACTCAGTTACTTTTCCTTTGCGATATAATACGTTACGTAATGCTGCATATTGGTAAGCTTCATTTTCTTCTAGTTTATCACTAGAGTATGCTTCGCTGGCATCTGCTGCACCTTTCATCAACGCATCGATATCTGCTCCACTTACTGCGATTGGCAATAAACCTACAGCAGTTAACACAGAGAAACGTCCTCCAACATCGTCAGGAATGACGAAAGTTTCATACCCTTGTGCGTCGGCTTCTCCTTTTAAAGAACCTTTAGCTTTATCAGTTGTTGCGTAGATTCTTTCTTTAGCGCCTTCTTCTCCATATTTCTTGATTAATAATTCTTTAAACACACGGAAAGCGATAGCAGGTTCTGTAGTTGTTCCAGATTTCGAAATCATATTAACTGAAAAATCACGGTCTCCGATAACTTCTACTAAATCATTTAAATAAGTTGAGCTGATACTGTTTCCTGCAAAGAAAATTTGCGGAGCTTTACGTTCATCTTTACCTAGTAAATTGTAGAAAGTGTGATTTAAGAAATCCAATGCAGCTTTAGCTCCTAAGTAAGAACCGCCGATCCCTAGTACAACTAATACTTCAGACTCATTTTGGATTTTTTTAGCAGCTTCTTTAATACGAGCAAATTCTTCTTTGTCGTAATCTTTCGGCAAGTTGACCCATCCTAGATAGTCGCTACCTGCGCCAGTTCCGTTACGCAGCATGTCGTCAGCTGTTGAAACTTGTTGTTGCAAATTAGTCAGTTCATGTTCTTGAATGAATTTGCTGATTGTTGAATAATCAAATTGAATATGACTCATTTTTCAATAACCTCCATAAGTATGTATTGTGGTTTATTGCTTGTTTAATACTCTTTTACTTTAGATGTTTTGCCTGAAAAAAGCAAGAAAAAACAGCACTTTCATCATTAAAAATGAAAACGCTGTTGTCGTATTGTTATTTCATTGATTGAAAATGGGAACCCCAGATATATCCATGTCTTCTAACGTTTCAATTAAAGTGTCAGAAGGCATCCAAGCGTAGTGAGTCGAGTTCTCTTTCAAAAGTTCATTGAGTTCTGTAAATTTTTTATTTAACGCAAACACAAAAAGAGGTATACGAGAATCATTTACAACAGAATTTGTTAGTTCGTATAAGTCTAATGCTGAACCTTCAATATCAAGAATCGTTTTTAATTCATCAATCATACACGCCAGCCCAGTTTTATTATCACAAATAGGTGTAGTTGGCAGTTCGTATGATTCCTCTTGATTTTTTACCAAAAAAACATATTTCCCATTAAACGCTTGAGCCATTACAGTACCGGCTACCATTTGTGCTTCAGTCATGCATATACCCCTCTCAAGAATTATCCATAGTAACAAATATTCTCTACTATAACGAATACACTATTGCCTAGAGTTGATCTGGTTCTTTTCATCTTCTTTAGCCTGTTTAATCCATTTAGGCAAGGTTTCTTTGATACTTTGAAACCCTATTTTGCCTTTTTTAGCATAGTGGCGTTTTTTCTTAGGATAGTAAACAAATGTTTGAGGGTCTTCCAAGGTTCTGAGGGATAAGCTGATTTTTTTGGTGTATTCATCAATGTCAATGATCATCACTTCAAGTTCTTCTCCAACGGTTAACAATTCATCTACTTCTTTAACATAACCATGTCGGCATTCAGAGATATGAATCAAACCTTGAGTTTCTTCATCTAAAGAAACAAATGCACCATAAGGTTGAATCCCAGTTACTTGGCCTTTTGTAACCATACCGATTTTATATTCCATCCTAACACCTCGCTTTACAGAATTAATCCACTGTGTTCATTACGCTCTTATTATAGCACCATCCATAAATAATTTGTACCATTTTGAAAATGACTTCGTTTTCAAAACAATTTGTTATTTTATTTATTGAACAAAAGAGGCTATTCTAGCCTTTTTTCTTTACCTGTTGTTCACAAAACATTTTAAGAGTTTACACTTTTCATCAATAAACCACAGAAAAAAGGCCACCGCTTTATTCAGTAGCCCCCTTATTGTTATGAAATCAATTCATTTGTCCTGCTGCCAGCATCAAGCTTCCTGTAATCCCTGCATTATCTCCTAATCCAGGAGCAACAATGTATTCTTCCAAATCTGGAACTTGGACGTAACCATTCATCAATTCAGTAAATTTTTGACGAACTAATGGGTATAACTGTTCTTGTTTCATGACCCCTCCGCCTAGCACGATACGTTCTGGAGAAAGAATTAACGTATAATTCATCAAAGCCTGTGCTAAATAATAAGCTTCCATCTCCCACACTTCTTCTTGATCTGCAAGCAAATGTCCCTTTTTACCAAATCTGCCTTCAATGGCCGGGCCTGCAGCGATTCCTTCAAGACAATCTCCATGATACGGACAAGTCCCTTTATAATTCTCATCAGGATGTAAACGAACGGGAATATGCCCCATTTCAGGGTGACCATAACCTTCTAATAGTTCTCCATTGATTACAGCTCCGCCGCCGATTCCCGTACCGACCGTTAGATAGATACAACTAGTTAGTCCTTTGGCTGCTCCCATTTTTATTTCTCCTAAAGCAGCAGCATTGACATCTGTTGTCCAGCCTATCGGTATAGGATATCTTTTTTTCACAACGCCTAGGAAATCGTAGTACTTCCAAGCAGTTTTTGGTGTAGATGTAATATAACCATATGTATCTGAATTACGGTTGACATCGATCGGTCCAAATGAACCGATACCGATAGCACTTACTTCGTATTGATCAAAAAAAGCAAACACTTTGGTCAGAGTTTCTTCAGGTGTTGTAGTCGGTATACTCACTCTATCTTTGATAGTAAATTCTGAGTCGCTCACTGCACAGACAAATTTAGTCCCGCCAGCTTCAATTGCTCCAAACATATTCTTCATCCTTTCAAAATCGAATTACCTCCTCATTATAACAAACTCTATCTAAAAAAAGAATTCGTTTTCATAATGAATCGAACAAAAAACCTCCGCCTAGGTTATAGACGGAAGTTTTTCGGATTAAACAAATTCAATGGCTTCAATAACAACATCGTTTACAGGTTTGTCTTGGAATCCACGTTGAACCCCTTGGATATCATTCGCTACATCCATACCATCAATAACTTGACCAAAAACCGTATGACGTTGGTCTAACCAGGGTGTTCCACCGTTATTTTTATATTCTTCAACAATTTCTGCTGGATAGCCGGCTGCTTCTAGTTGGGCCACCATGTTTGCAGGTGTGCTTGATGCCGTTACGATGAAGAATTGACTTCCATTCGTATTTGGACCAGCATTTGCCATGGACAACGCTCCGTTGATGTTGAAAGCTTCAGTAGAAAATTCATCTTCAAATGAATCTCCCCATAAACTTTCTCCGCCCATACCGCTTCCAGTTGGGTCTCCACCTTGAATCATGAAATCAGGAATAACACGGTGGAAAACAATTCCGTTGTAATAGCCTTTTTCTGCTAAGCCTACAAAGTTTTCAACTGTTTTTGGAGCAATTTCCGGAAATAATTTAATCGTAATGTCTCCCATATTTGTACGAATAACGGCTTTCCTTTCGTTTTCTGCCACTTCTTTTGACAATTGAGTATATGTGCTCATTTTTCATCCTCCTATATTGCGCTACTAGCTGCATAAGTCTTTTCTTTCTTTACACAGTTTTCATGATAACGAATCTTTTTTATGATTGCCACTATTATTTTCCTTACATCCATCTTATTCTTCAAAACCGTCTGCAAAATTCTATTAAGCATCTTTAGAGAACAGTGAAAAAACAAAACTTTTTTAAGCAGCTTTCGTATAGTTCATGGTATGATAAAAACAGCTTTATATTTTATTTTCTAAAGGAAGGAACAACCATCATGTTCTCAAATTATCCACTTATAGCAGCATTTACTGCTATTGTATTTGCACAAATTATTAAAATACCTGTGGCTTATCTGCTAAAGAGAAAAACCTCGCTAGCTTTAGCTACTTCTACAGGTGGAATGCCTAGTTCTCATTCAGCTGCTGTTTCCTCATTGATTACAGCTCTTGCTTTGGAACACGGTATTGACTCTCCTTTAGTTGCCATTGCTAGTACATTTGGAGTCATAGTTATGTTTGATTCTATGGGAGTTCGTAGACAAAGCGGAGAACAAGGTATCTTATTAAATGAACTGATTATTGAATTTACTCGTTTGCGTGAAAAAGTTTGGAACTTATCACAAGATGCAACGACTGAAAAGTTTAACAAAGAACAGAAAGAGCGTCACTTGAAAGAATATTTAGGGCATAAACCGATCGAAGTATTCTTTGGAATCTTAACAGGTATTGGTGTAGCGTATGTCACTCAAGCCCTGTTTAATCATTAATTGAATTGAACACCTGGAGTACCATACACTTTGTGTTATACTTATTCGGAAAGTACAGCAATGAATTGTTGGAGGGTTAATGTTGGAATCAATGAATGAAATATATGATATTACCATTATTGGCGGTGGGCCTGTGGGTATGTTTGCGGCTTTTTACGGTGGTATGAGAAATGCTAAAGTAAAAATTATCGATAGTCTGCCTCAACTCGGCGGTCAAGTTTCGATGTTGTATCCTGAAAAAGATATCTATGACATCCCAGTACTGCCGGTCATCACAGGTGAAGAACTGATCTCAAATTTGACTGTCCAAAACTCCCGCTTCGATCAAACCGTTTGTTTAGATGAAGAAGTGTTGGATGTCGTGAAAAATGATGACGAGATTTTTAAACTGACTACTAACAAGGGAAAACACTATTCTAAAGCCGTTATTATAGCTGCTGGGAACGGGGCTTTTCAACCTAGAAAACTAGAGATCGATGATGCAGAGAAATACGAGCGCAAAACACTACATTACTATGTCAACAACATCGAGCAATTTAAAGACCGAAATGTAGTCATTTGCGGTGGCGGAGATTCTGCGGTAGATTGGGCATTAACGCTTGAGCCGATTGCTAAAAAAGTTTATTTGGTCCATCGTCGAAATAAGTTCCGAGCTCTTGAGCACAGCATTTCTTTATTGGAGAAATCTAGTGTTGAGCTTCTTACGCCATTTGTACCGGTTGCACTTTCTGGAAATCATCACCAACTAGACGCTGTCACCCTCAAGGAAGTACGCAGCGATAACGAAAAAGAAATCGAAGTGGATGACTTTTTAGTCAATTATGGTTTCACCTCTTCTATCGGCCCGATGAAAAAGTGGGGGTTTGAAGTTTCCCGTAATGAAATTCCGGTAAATACAAAAATGGAAACGACCATTCCTGGTATTTACGCTATCGGTGATATTTGTACCTATGAGGGTAAAATCAAATTGATCGCTACTGGATTTGGCGAAGGTCCGACAGCCATCAATAACGCTATGAGTTATATCAATCCAGATGAACGCGTACAACCGATGCACAGCACAAGTTTGTTTTAATCGTTTATCTATTTATCTTGAAAGAGCTTTAGAAGCCGAAAACTTTTAAAGCTCTTTTTGCTTATCGTTTTATCATTTTCCTTTTTTATAGGTATAATAGGAATAGAGTTATTTCAAATGGAGGGATAAGTATGGTAAAAGATGAAAATTTAATGCACAAAACTGCGGTAGATTTGCTGCATGAACGTGGTGTCCGCGAAGAGGATATTGCTGAGCTTGTTCTATTTTTACAAAATAAATATATTGAAGATTTGAGTTTAGAGGAATGCTTGATACATGTTAAATCGGTATTGAAAAAGCGCGAAGTTCAAAATACGATTTTAACCGGTATCCAATTAGACATACTAGCAGAGAAAAAACAATTGATGCATCCACTTCAAGAGATCATCACAGATGATGAAGGGTTATTCGGTATTGATGAGATATTGGCGTTGTCCATTGTAAATGTATATGGATCGATTGGTTTCACCAACTATGGTTACATTGATAAAGTAAAACCAGGAATCTTAGAAAAACTGAATAGTCATGAAGGCAATGAGGTTCATACTTTCTTAGATGACATTGTTGGAGCCATAGCAGCTTCAGCAGCTAGTCGCTTAGCCCATGATAATCCCTCTAAATCTGAGATCACGAAATAAAATTCTGTTGCTTTACCAAGCGGAAGCTTCACTGCTCGTAACAATAGCAGTGAAGCTTTTTTACTTTAACCAAAAAGAACGAATCCAGGAGACATAAATTCTGGATTCGTTCTTTTTCAATTTTTTTATTTAAACGCCGTTTTCTTCGCATAAAAGTATACACTTGTAATCAACAGTTCTATCAGGACAAATGCCAAGATAAAACAGTGCATAAAAAAGGCTTCCGGCAGTGCCATAATGATGGGATCGGTAGAGGGATTAAAGATCCAGGCATCATTGTTAAAAAACAATTGATGGAACAGCACAAACAACTGGTCGAAATTTGCAGCAATCAAAAACAGAATGATCAGCGGTGCAACTATTCCCCACATAAATGGTCTCAGCAATACCCAATTTCTTTTACTGTGTTTCAAATAACGCAAATAGAAAAATGAAGCAATAGTTGTCACAATCAAAATACCATAATCCAGCAAAAACAATCGTTTTACTTCATAAAAATGAAAAAGCCCACTTTCAGAACTTGGAAAATCAGGCATATTCAATTCATTTATCCATGGTTTATTCAAATAATCTAGCA
This sequence comes from Desemzia sp. FAM 23988, assembly GCF_045528365.1. NCBI lineage: Bacteria > Bacillati > Bacillota > Bacilli > Lactobacillales > Carnobacteriaceae > Desemzia > Desemzia sp. FAM 23988. The sequence goes on along the minus strand of NZ_JBGQQS010000009.1, from coordinate 104,708 downwards.
ACATACGGTAGTTCTCCATGATAATGTCTTTAGACAAACCAACCCGCTCAGGAATATTGAAGTAGTCGACATCAAATGAATACAGCGGTGTAAAATTGATTGTAACCATAATAGCAAAAGAGATAATCCATAAAAAAATAGTCGCGAACCCTAAAAAATCAAGTGGTCTGTTTTTCATCAAATATCCCACTCTCTTAAAGAGTTGAGAGTATATGTGGGTTGCACAGAGACATCAGCCAAATCTTCACGATTAGTAAAACCCGTTAGGACCAGCAATGTATCAATATCACTATTGATTCCGGCCAGAATATCTGTCTCATAGTTGTCTCCAACCATCAGCACATCTTGAGCAGGAAGATCCAATAGTTTCAACGCTTCTTCCATAATAATCGTTTCCGGTTTTCCAACAAAAGTCGGCTCAACTCTTGTGGCTGTTGTCAGTAATGCCGCTAATGAACCAGCCCCTGGAACAAGTCCCTTTTCTGTAGGCAGATTAGTGTCTTTATTTGTAACGATGTACTGAGCACCTTTCCGTATCGCTAAAGTTGCGATTTTGAATTTCTCATAAGTTGCTGTTTCATCCAACCCTAAGACAACGTAATCTGGGTCATTTAGGTCTTCCACAAATCCTTTGTTTCTCAATGCTTGTTTTAACCCTTCTTCGCCAATAACGAATACTTTGTTCCCATTGTCTAAAGATTTCAAATAATCAGCTGTTGCTAAAGAACTCGTGTAGACTTCGTTTGGAAATGCCTTAATCCCGAAATTCTCTTGCAAATTTTTTGCTGCGGATTCAGGTGTCTTCGTTGAATTATTCGTCAAAAATAAAAAAGGAATCTTTTTATCTCGTAATTGTTGAATAAACAACGGTGCTTCCGGTATTGGCTCTTTTCCTTTATACATTGTTCCATCTAAGTCAATCAAATAGCCTTTATAGTTCACATTACCCAACCTTTATGATTTATTTTTGGCTCTGTCTACATCATTCCGACGAATGTTAAATCTTCTTGAGCCTTTTTCATCTTTGACTGTCTTAACCACTACAGTCTCTTTTTCCGGTTTAACCATTTTTTCTTTAGGCGTCACTTCTTTTTGCACGAAATTCTGCTTTTTGACGGGTCTATTTCCGCGTTTATTTCCAGTATTTCCAGAAGCAGCTTGGCTTGAGTTGGTGTGTTCAGTATAGTCTTGAGTATGAGTTGGTTTGCGATTAGTAATATTTTTTCTCTTCTGCTTTTTCCGACGATTCGGTTTAGTCGTATTGGAAGAATTCTTTTTCGTTTCTAATCGTTTCAACACAAAATAAGGAGCACCAAAGTTGCAATACTCATACAAATAATCTTCTAGTTGACTGATTTTTTTATCTTGGGGAACTTTGCGATTCTGATTGTCATAGAACCCTTTTAACCTTAATTGTTCAAATCCCCAATCTGCCACGATATAATCATATTTATCTAATATAGGACTGTAACGTTCACTCAAACGTCTCGCATCAAATGCCTCACGGTAATCTTTGACAATTTCATATTGATCGCCATTTATTGTGATCATGGATTGATCCACTCTTTGAACAATCAGATCTTTTTCTGGAATTACTGTTTCTTCAATACTTTTCTCTAATTGATCTGTGTTTACTATCGGCTCTTCTTTTTTATGAGAGATTTTTTTTGCAGAAGATTGTTTGTAAGATTGTTTTGGTTTTGAATTTTTCTTTTCTCTAGTATGCGAATTCTTTTGAGAGGTGGTATCTTTTTTTTCATTTGGATTTGCCATCTTAATTCACCTTCGTTTCTGTTTACTGTTCAAAAGTTGTTTTATACGATCGGATAGATTTTTTTCAAGTACTGTCCAACAACATTGCGGATAAAAAGCGGAAAAATCAATTCATTTTTTCCTTGTAATTCAATCGTTGGAAAGAAAGGGATATACATAAAATGATCTACCGTCGCAAATGTATATCGCTCATTTAAGACAACTTCTTTTCCTTGCCACAACACTTCTCCTGTCAGAGGCTCCAAACTCAACCCGTTGTATAAAATTTCTCCAAAGTATTTTCCTCTGAAGCCCATGCCTTTAATAGGAAATTTTCTTAAATAGCCACGATTTTTTTCCATTTCCTGGACTACTCGAACCAGATCTGCACCACTCAGAGTGACTCTTAAAATACGCATTGGATGAGGCAGCATTTTATGCAATTCATCATTTGTGACGATTCCCTTATCTAAAGAAGTCATAAATAATCCGGCATTCAATACAGCAGCCTCTGTTTTAGCATAATACTTAACAGCCTCTAAGCTGATTTGTACCAATTCAGAATCTTGGTACCAGCTTACAGGTAATGACACTGGCAAGTCAGCAATCTGCTGTTGTTTCAACAGTTCATGACCCTTTATTTCATAGCTTTCAATCAATTCTTCTTCCTTACTGAGAGCTGGTACCTCTTCGATAGGAATGACCGTTGCTGTGGAATGTACAATGGTTGTATTGTCTAATTCTAACACAATATGCCCGATATATTCCCCATATCTTCCAGCTGCTCCTAACAAAGAATTCCTTACTTTTTCCCCTTTAGGAAGTACATGATGCGTATGTGCACCGAGAATAACATCAATCATCGGGTACATCTCCCCGATTTTCCGGTCGGCGCCTATTCCTAAATGAGACAGAAGGATTATCGAATCTGTCAGCGGTGCTAATATTTCCAGCATATCTGAAATGGCATCAAAAGGATCTTTAATAGTCCACCCTAGAGGTACATAGCTTGTAGGAAATTGGGCAGTCAAGCCAAACACTCCTAACCGATGTCCTTCTTTTGTCTTTAACAACTGAAAGGGGACAGTCCCTTCTGGAGTTTCACCAGTCTTAGTATCAAACATGTTTGAAATCACAGTTTTAAAATTTGCGGAATCATATAGGTGGTTCAATTGTTCCTTGGAGCTGCCTATTCCTTCATTATTTCCAATCGTGGCAGCATCGTAGTGAGCTTCATTCATTAAATGGACCATTGCAGTTCCATTTGTAGCCTCGATCAAGGGGTGTACCCGATCACAAGCATCACCTATATCAAATGAATAAAATGAATCTCCGTTGTTTTCCACTCGCTTTCGCTCATCACGTAAGAATTGAGATATACGAGGCCATTTGCTTAAATGCGAGTGAATATCGTTCGTATGATATAAATGAATCCGTTCCATAACATTCCCCTTCGTCCCATAAAGTGAATCTTCCACTAGTCTAAAGTTTCTTCTCATTTTGTTCATTGGTTGAGCTCAGTATTCTTTATCCTTTAACTCTAAGTTGATTGCCTGGCTGCCTACTAGCGTGAACTAAAAGCAGCACACTTACATTGTATCAATTATTACCACATTTTTCTTCCATTTCAGAAAAAGAATGTAGAAAAACTTTCTACAGAGTTCAGCTTTACAACAGTTTGATTCTAGAGATGTTTTTCATCCCATGAGTTATATAGTAAGCATTTCATTTTCTTACTAAACCAATATACAGAAAATAATCACTGTTTCAAACAAAAACAGCAGCACTGTGCCGTGTAAGCTCAGTACTGCTGTTCTACGTTCTCCTAATCACCGTCTTGTCTTTTTAAACGAGCAGCAACAGACACGTATACCCCACTACACCACACAAGAAACTGAGGATACTGCTTTTTTGTTCTTCCGGTAATTCCTCTTTCATAACATTCAATATAACACTCCCGGCTATAAAAGCTTGCAATACTGAGACACCAAAATGGTTGATTTCAATGAATATCCCCATAAACCAACCTAAAAGTGGAGCACCAGACAAGAGTATCCGACCATAGCGGTCATAAGCTTGCTGGTAATTTCGCCGCAGTCCCCAGTCATTAGTAACAAAATGAACGGATAAAGCCAGAAAGTAAAACAGCAAACTACTAGGATGTTTAAAATCCTCATTTATCAGCAAATATCCGATAACCGCATTATAAATAAAAAACACACTGATATGTAGCCAAAAGACACCAGCTTGGTTGCTTTTTAACGCATAGTGTGAATCACTCTGGACTTTATCTAATTTTACTTTTACCATTCGTTCTAAAGCATAAAACAAGACTAATCCAGACATCGCAATAATATAAATATGATTTTCAATATAACCTAAATAGCTGTTCTCTAGGTGCTGGGAAACAACTTCCTGATATTCATTCAGTTCAGGCAGCAAATGTATAAAAACATACGCCACTGCCACACCGGCTGACAACGACAAAAAACGACTGCGCGGTGTTTTACCAGCAAACTTCATATATTTAGAAAAATAATGAATTAAAGAAAAGCCAAATGCACAAAAGAATGTCAGAATAAAGTACATAGCTTTCTTCCTTTCTGTATTAAAATCATGTAAAAAAACTCCTTCTACTTAGCTTAAAAACTTTTAGAGTCAAAAGCAAAAATTATCTCTTAGAAGGAGAATGGAATAAAAAAATAGCAACCGCTGTCTTTCCTTTACACCTTGAATTAAAGCCTTTTCAAGTTCATCACATCTAGAATAGGCATGCTTGAAAATACCAAGTGATTATAGTAGAATGATAAAATGGTAAAGTAACTAAAAGTATTTTAATAATCGTATAGCACGAATACATAGTAGGAAGCACGCAAAGCTTATCGACCGCCTTTGTGTACTTCCTCATTCTTATGTATATAGAGCTACTCAACCAACTAAGGAGGAATTTTAATGATTGAGTTTAAAGATGTCAATAAATACTACGGTGAATTTCATGCGTTAAAAAACATCAATCTGTCTTTTAAAAAAGGAGAGGTCGCTGTTGTTATCGGACCATCTGGTTCCGGAAAAAGCACGATGCTTCGTTGCATCAATGGACTGGAAGATATCAACGAAGGCCAATTATTGGTCAATGATGTTGATCTGCATGCTAAAGAAACGAACATCAACAATATACGCAAACATGTTGGGATGGTTTTCCAACACTTCAATTTATATCCACATATGACTGTCTTGGAGAATGTCACACTAGCTCCCATCAAAGTCCTCAAGCAAGATCCAAAAGAAGCCAAAAAAACAGCTGAAAAATTATTGGATAAAGTAAATCTGTTGGACAAAAAAGATTCGTACCCTACTCAATTATCTGGTGGACAAAAACAACGTATTGCGATTGCCCGCGGATTGGCTATGAACCCCGAAGTATTGCTGTTCGATGAACCAACTAGTGCACTTGATCCTGAAACGATCGATGATGTGCTGGACGTTATGAAAAAACTAGCCAAAGAAGGAATGACGATGATCGTGGTCACTCATGAAATGGGATTTGCTCGTGAAGTTGGCGACAGAGTTATTTTCATGGCAGACGGAGAAGTAATTGAAGATAAAAACGCTCAAGAATTTTATGAAAACCCTCAAGATCCTAGAGCAAAACAATTCTTAGGCAAGATTATCCACCATGTTTAATTTGGAGGTATACGTATGAAAATAGTACAGAAAAAGAATCTGCTTTACTTACTGTTGCTTCCTCTAATGTTACTTGCGGCTTGTACCTCTAGTACTGTGGCCACCCAAGATATCTCAGAGCGTATAGCAGAAAGCAGTACCCCTACTATCAATTGGGGAGTAAAAGCAGACACCAATTTATTTGGTCTTTATAACATCGCAAAAGGCGAAATTGAAGGCTTCGATATTGATATCGCTAAAGCATTAACTGAAGAAATTACTGGTGATGCTGGAGACGCTGAATTTATCGAAGTAACTTCTAAAACGAGAATTCCATTGATCAAAAATGGAAACATTGATGCAATCATAGCCACTATGACAATTTCAGAAGAAAGAATGAAACAAGTTCACTTTTCAGATGTTTATTTTGCAGCAGGACAATCATTATTAGTGCCTGTTGACAGCCCCATTCAAAGTGTTCAAGATTTAACTGCAGATACAACTGTTTTAGCAGTTAAGGGTTCAACATCTGCTCAAAATATTCGTGAACATGCACCTGAAACAACTGTTTTAGAATTAGAAAACTACTCAGAGGCTTTTACAGCTTTACAATCTGGCCAAGGTGACGCTGTGACAACAGATAACGCGATTCTATTAGGAATCATTGCAGACAATCCTGAATATCGTCTAGCTGGTCAACCTTTTACAGATGAACCATATGGGATTGCTATCAATTATGGTCAAGAGAACTTTTTAGATGCAGTCAATGAAGCATTAGATACCATTATTGAAAATGGAACATACGCTGAAATCTTCAGCAAATGGTTCCCCGAAGAAGAAGTTCCTGACCTTAACTAGATGGAGTTTTTCTTTCCTAAAGTACTTTACTGAAACAAAAGAAATGAGGTGCGTAAAATGATTGAAATCTTAACCAACTATGGTGATTTATTACTAGAAGGTTTTATCAATACCCTAATTGCTAGTGTGATTGCCTTAGTCATCAGTTTAATTATTGGTACACTGCTAGGTATTTTCCAAGTATCCACCAATAAACTATTATCTGGACTAGCTAATTTTTATGTCCAATTATTTTTAAATATCCCCCTATTGATTATCGTATTGTTCTTCTATGTCGTATTTCCTATGTTCTTTATGGGAGTAGATGGATTTACAGCCGGGATTATTGGATTAACAATCTACACTTCAGCTTTTATTGCTGAAACAGTTCGTGCCGGTATCTTGGGAGTCCCTAAAGGTCAAATGGAAGCTGGTTTATCTACGGGTTTAAGTTACAGTGAAACGATGCGTTACATCATCTTGCCACAAGCCATTAAAATTGTGATTCCTCCACTAGGCAACCAATTTATTAATTTAGTGAAGAATTCATCTGTTTTAGCTATGGTGGCTGGTTTAGATTTAATGTATTACGGAGATTTGATCGCAAGTGAAACCTTTAATACATTTGATACGTATATTATCGTTGCCCTATTTTATCTGATTATTACTTTACCATTAACTTATACTATGCAGTATGTGGAACGCCGCTTAGCTGTAAACGATTAGGAGGAGATTCACTTGGATTTTACTGGAGCTTATTCCTGGGTGAACATCCGCTTTTTATTGGATGGACTCCTAGTTACACTTGAAGTAGCTGCTGTTTCAATTATTTTGAGCTTTATCATCGGAGCTGTTCTTGGCTTATTGCGCTACATGAAAATTCCTGCTCTTTCATTAATTGTTGGAGCTGTCGTTGACATTATCCGTAATCTGCCATTGTTGTTGATTATTTTCTTTACTTACTTCGCACTACCGCAAGTCGGTGTTCGATTAAGTATTTTCTGGTCAGCAGTCGCTGCCATGACTATTTTTGAATCTGCGATGCTTTCAGAAATCATTCGTGGAGGGTTAACTTCCATTTCTTCTGGTCAAATGGAAGCCGGTCGTTCAACTGGTTTAACGTATTTCCAAACGATTTGGTACATCATTATTCCGCAAGCATTGCGAGCAATGGTGCCGCCAATCGTCAGTCAATTTGTTGCATTAGTCAAAGATACGTCTTTAGCGACGATCATTACTTTACCTGAACTAACACATAATGCACGAATCGTCTACGGACAAAATACGACTTACGTTATCCCCATGTTTATCGCTATGGGATTCCTTTACTGGGTAGTGTGTTATACACTATCTAAACTATCCAAACGCTTAGAACAAAGTGCTGGATAAACGAATTAAGTAAGAAAAAGGCCTTTATCATCAATAGTTGATGATAAAGGCCTTTTTCTTTACTCTTTTTAAGTATAATTATTTCGCTGTATCCAGTCATTTGAATACAATTTGTCCCTCAGTATTCAAAAGGGCCGTAATATTCTGCTGCTGTTGATTTAAAACCAATCTAGCTGGCCCAACTTTCAATTCTGTGCCTTCATGAGCAAGATCAATTCGAATCATTTTATCTTCCGGCACTGCTACACTAGCCCTGACTCCGCCAGTTGAGCCGGCTTCTTTAATCTCCACACCCTCTTTAGCAAATACACTACTGCCGCGTAACAATCCGCTGATCATCACTTTTCCTTGAGCTTCGATCGTCGTATTTAAACTTCCATGCCCCATAATATGGACATCCCCATTACACCTTAATGTACTATTGAGCGTACTGGCTACAGTGATACTGGAATCTTCTTCAAAATCCAAGACATTCTTTTCTTGGATTTCTTGGATAGCGCTCAAGACACCTTGTAATTGATAAACAGTAGTTTCTAGATAAGAGTGTGTAAAAAAGATTTCTTGGAGTTCTTTTGCAAGAACCTTCCATTCTACAGGTAAAAATTCCTTGTTCTGACCGGCACTGATAATGTAATCTTTGACAATGGATTTAAATTCAGCGAACCGTTTTTTCAATAAAAAATCTAGTATAGAACGAATGCTTTGCTTCTGTTCACTGATCAAGTAATTAGGAGAATGTGTGATTTGTTCAATAACTGCTACCAGCGTTTCCAATTGCTCTGCTATCATTCCCATAGATTTACCGAGTTTTACCAATACCGTATTCTTTTCACCGGCAGACAAAACCGAATTGGAAATATTGCCGCTGCAAGTAATAGAATGAGTAGCCGTAATAACTGAACTGTTGACAGAAGCGTGTAAAATAATATCGTTTCCCGCCTCAACTGTCATGTTTTCTTCCACTTCTCCTACTACTTCCACATCTCCATAGAACCGAATATTGCCTGTAGCAATATTAACATTCTCTTGCTGTAAAAATTTAGGGATTACGGAAGCTTTGACAACATGATTTTTTTGCTGAATGTAAGGACGACCAACTTTAGTTGCTGTAATGCTGTTTTCTTCTAATTTCACTCCTTTTTCAGCATGAAAATGAATGTTCATGACTGGAGGCGGTTGGATTTCTTTATTCTTCACACTTCTTCCAGATTTTCCTGGCGTTGACAGGTGAATAACAGCTAAAATATCTCCAGGTTCGATAGTAGGAATCTGACGAGTTTCTCGAAAATCGATATTCCCCTTTTCATCTGCGGTCAAGACGCGTTTAATAGTCGACTCAACTTGCATCTCTAAAAATCCATCGCTTCCTTCTTGTGCTGGAATTCCTTTAGCCACCTCTATCACTGCATGCTGTTTAGATTGAGCTGCAAGTTTGATGTTCTCTTCATTTAGACCATAAGTAATATCTGCTTTTCTCAATTGATTGTTTATTTCTTCTACACTCAATGGCTCATTGATTACTCTCTGTTCCTGAATGGTTAATACTGCTTGATGAGTAGGAGAAAAGTTATTCAGATTTCGAATCAACCGATATCCAGGCTCAACTTCAATAAAAGCAGTCAACTGTTCTTCATCCGTTATGACCATGCATTTAGGAGGTACAAGTATCTCTTTTGTTTCAATCGATATTTGGTCACTTTCAGTCACTTCAACAATAGACTCTGCTATGACCTCTCCATTTTTAACAATGATCACTTCTTCAGCATTTTCATGAAGTGTAATCGTCGGGATAGCCTGAGGCCCATCTTTTACAAATATCCTCCCATTGACGGACCAGACTTTTCCTTTCAACACATTGTTTTTTCGATTAAGGTATTGCTGATGAAAATGATTTTTTTCGCTATTATCTGGTGTTGCTCCTTTTTCTGTAGTATTGTTCACCCTATTCTACCTCCATTCTCCATGTGTAAATCCGCTTACATTTATTAATGCATACACCGTTCGAACCCCTTTTTATTATTATATCCTTAATCAGCTTAAACACAAGATTGCATTTGAAATAAAGAGCAGCTTTCATTCAAAGTAGGGTTACTTAACACCACTCTTCCTTCTTTTAACACTTATCTTGTTATTACATATGCAATTTTGTCTTCATTAAATGAGAAGTATAGTTGTATTTAGGCTATATTCTGGTTAAAATAATAAAAAATGTACGTTTTAAAACTGGAGGGATTTTATTGGCTTTATCAGAACAGCACCAGCAGTCGATTTGCCATCTGCATCAGTTAATGAATACTGTAAATCAAATCGTTATTGGAAAAGAAGACGTTACCAAATTGACCCTTACAGCTATGTTAGCTGGTGGTCACGTTCTATTTGAAGATATTCCAGGGGTAGGAAAAACATTGCTTGTAAAGACGATCGCTAAAACGTTGAATGCTCCTTTTTCCCGAATTCAATTTACACCAGACCTCGTTCCCAGCGATATTATTGGTTTTTCGATTCCTTTGACCGAAAAAGCCCAGTTTGAATTTCGGAAAGGACCGATTTTTTCTTCTTTGATTTTAGCAGATGAGATCAACCGGACTTCTCCACGTACGCAAGCAGCTATGCTGGAAGCTATGTCTGAAGGTCAAGTAACGATGGATGGCAAGACGTATAATTTGCCAGAACCATTCTTTGTCTTAGCTACTCAAAATCCTATCGAACACGAAGGAACTTATCCTTTGCCTGAAGCACAGTTAGACCGCTTTTTGATGCAGCTTTCTTTAGGTTATCCCACAGTAGAACAAGAAGTGCGAATGTTATCCAATCCTGATCAAACTGAATCCTTATCACGGATCCAGCCTTTATTGAGTTTAGCTGAATTCCAAGAGCTGAAACAACTCGTTCCAACGATTTATGTTCAACCTGATTTGCTTACTTATATCGTTAAACTAGGTGAAAATACTCGTACCAATCAAAAGGTTCGTCTAGGTGTCAGTCCGAGAGGGAACCAATATTGCTTGGCTGCAGCTAGAGCATATGCTTTATTGGATATGCGAGATTATATTACTCCTGACGATATACTAGCCATTCTTCCAGCTGTTTATCAGCATCGCTTGTTGTTCAAAGACTATCTCTCCCCTAAACAAAAAGCGGATGCTATTCTTTCTTTGATTCAACAAGTACCAGTTCCTGTCAAACGAGGTCGAACATAATGAATCCCAGCAGCTTCTTTCTCGTCCTGAAAAAAGTTTTGTGGAGTTTATTGTATATTGCACTCTTTCTTTACACGCTTACCTTTCCTACTCCTGTTTCTTGGGCTGTTTTTTATTTCTTCACTTTCATTCTGCTGGGTTCTTTTTTGAGCACCTTAATTCTATGGGGAAAAGCTGATTTTGATGCTTCAGAAAATCCGCGACATGAACTGAATAGCCAATTGAAGTTGAGAACGAAAGGCTTTCTACCGGTCCTGATTCCCTATTTGACGATAGCTGTTGGCGTGAAAGAAACCACACTCACAACTGTAGTGCCAAGTTTGTTTAAATATCAGGTAACAGTTTCCTTTTCTGATATTCGTTTCCCTAGAGGGCACCACAAAAAACTCTGGGCGCATACTTCAGGAAAAGACCTCTTGGGATTTTTTACTCACCGTGAAAAAAAGCAGATTCCAGTAGAGTTAGAGATTTATCCTCCTGTGATCTCATCCGCTCTTCTATATGGAACGATAAAGAAACTAGATGCGAAATTGGATTTGAAGTCATTTTCGGCACAAGATGCAGCAAATTTTCGGCAATTGCGAGAACATCAGCAGCAAGATGCTTTAAAAGATATTGATTGGAAAACCAGTTTCAAGAAGCAGACATTGATGGTAAAAGACTATGACAAAGAAATCAATCCCCCTTTAAAATTGTTTTTTTTAGGGTATCAATCAGCTCAGTTTGAAGAGCTGATTAGTTTGACATACAGTCTTTATTTAGAACTAAATCGTTTTCAAACTGTACAACTTTTCATCGTCGGTGAATTTGATGAAGATTTGCTTCTTCAAGAAGGAGTCAAAAACTTTTTGTCGGTTCAACCCACACTGCAATTAGAGGCCTTACTGTCGATTTGGGATAATCAAATACCAAAAAATGGCAAGAAAGTTATTATAGCTCCTGCTGAAGTTGTCTCTTTTATTAAAAAAACTCATCTAAAAACAAGTTTCTTTTTAAGTGAAGAAACGCTGACAATTTTAGACCTAGGAGGGAATTAATTGAGCCTCACAAAAGAATATTTGCTGACTCTTTTCAAAAAAATGTGCTTAGCTGCTGTGAATACGGCTTTATTTATTCCTATCCTGCAGCTTTTTATCCAACTAAATGATTTTTCTTTCTCAAGACCGCTTTTGATGTATGTCATCTTTTTACAACTGATTCTGGTCTTCTTACCTAAATGGTACCTCTGGCTGCCTGTCCAACTCGCTTCCAGTCTTTACCTTATTTATCTCTATTTTCCTTTCCAACGATCCTTTGACCGATCCTGGTTCCAACTCTTTTTGTCTGAATTTCTACGGCCTATTTTCCAAATGGTCTCTGGAGAAATCACTATTTTACCCAATCTATTAAGCCTGCTATTGATCATGAGTCTGCTTTCAGTGACCAGCTATGCTTTATTGAAGCGATTCAATCCTTACCTGTCCTTTTTTACGGGTCTAGGCTATTTGTTGATACTGCAGGTATTTACGACTACTGACTTATTTGATATTGTCATTTCAACCTTGTTGTTTGGCTTCCTTTTGATAGGGATTGCACGTATCACTGTAACCGGCAGTTGGAGAAATACTTTTTTATCTTTACTCTTGCTCTCAGGTGGAGGACTTTTATTCACTAGAGTATCGTTATGGGGGGTGGATCATCTAACAAAGCAGCAAGAATGGACAGTTTCCCAAGCAGATGTCTATCACGAAACTTTAGAAGCGCATGATTTCTACAAATGGATCGACCGCTACAGCCCTGGCGGCGTTTCTTCCAGAAGCGGTTTTAGTGAAAATGACGCCAACTTAGGCGGTCCACTGACTCAACGATACAACACAGTTTTTACTGCTCATACTTCTGAGCCTCACTATTGGCTGATTGAATCGAAAGAAGTCTATACTGGCAAAGGTTGGGAAGCTCCATATCAGAACTACTCTCCTGTTGATTTGTCAATTTATGAATCATTTGATGCAGAAAACAGCCCCACTGATATGCGAGAAATCGATATTGAATTGAGCGAGTCATTTTCCTATATCCCCTATACGCATGATACTATTTTCTTAGATTTCGCGGAGTACAATGGTGAGATTGAATTGTTGCTGGAAAGGCCTACCCAGCAATACATTTTAGAAGATCCAGAAAATATTGTAGATGCTTATACCTTGATTCTGACCCCTTCAAGAGAATTTAATCCTGATTTAACAGAAGCAACTTTTGTTAACGAAAATTTAGGTGACAATTTTTACAATACGTATACTCAATTACCAGTTGATTTACCAGAACGAGTGAGCGAACTGGCTCATTCTATTACAGTAAATGCTGCCACTCCGTATGAGCAGATTCGTGCTATAGAGCAGTATTTAAAAGAAGATGGCGGATTTCGTTACAGCACATCAGAAGCGGCTTATATTCCAAAAGGTCGTGACTATGTAGATCATTTCCTTTTTGACTCAAAAGTTGGATACTGCGATAATTATTCGACGGCAATGGTCGTATTGTGCCGGGCTTTGGGCATTCCAACTCGCTGGGCAAAAGGTTTTAATAGTGGTGAAAAAATAACTTCTGAAGAAGAAACTTACTATGAAGTGACCAATGCCAATGCTCATTCTTGGCCGGAAGTTTACTTTGCAGATTATGGCTGGGTCCCATTTGAACCGACCCCTCCTTTTGATCAGCCGCTAACAGATGAAACAGCTTTAGAAGAGGATTTGGAGGACACACTCGTTCCTGAAGAACAAGAGCAAGAAGAAGCTGTAGAATCCAACGAAGAAAGCACTGAATCCTCTCAAGATACAGTATCCGAATCAATTTCTCCTGATGAAGAGAATGCTGAGGTTACAGAAAAAGAAAGTTGGTTCAGTAAGAATACTGGAAAAATTGTTGCTTTGGTAGTATTCATTGCTGTCAGTTTGACTGGGGTTTTTAGACGTTGGACTATCTCTATTTGGCTGGTAAAAAAAGTCCTTTCGACTGATCTATTGTCCTATCCACAACAGTTGATGGTAGTGGATAAATTGTTTCAGTTGAAAAAGAAACCTCGCTTTAACCAAACGATTCGGCAATATTATGAACAATGGATGCAAATGATCCCTGAAAAAGCTGGCATTGTCTTAATCTTTATTCAGATGATGGAAGAAGCAACTTATGCACTATCTGAAGACACGAAAGCTGCTTCTCCCCAACAAAAAGCCTATCTGCTTGATATGGTTTCTATTTTAGAGAGTTCCCAACAACTCTCAATAGACAAATTTGAATAAATAACATTATTTTTAATAGACACCATGTAAGAAAAACAATCTGCATGTTCTAGTTGCATTAAAGCCCCTATCGGTATCTTACCGATAGGGGCTTTAATGCAGTTTGTAGATAAATCTATTCTAAATAACTGGAACAGTTTGCTGATGGTAAATAGCTTTAGCTACTTGCAGACTAAATTCAGCGCAATACCTACCAGCTGTATCTAAGTCTTCTATCCCATCATCGGTAACTTCCGAATTGGAAATCGTTCGTATAGACAGAAACGGAATGTTAAATGCTTGAGCAATTTGAGCAACTGCATAAGCTTCCATTTCTTCAGCGCTTGTTCGAAATTTTTCGCGGAACCACTGAATACGGTCAATTTCTCGATTCCAAAAATCTGCACTACCTATTCTTCCTTCAACCACTTTTCCATATGGATAATCCTCAGCATGTTTCAAAGCTATACTTGACAATAAAATATCGCTTTTAAATACAGAAAGATTCACCAAATACCCACTTTTGTCTCGTACAGCAGTCTCCATTGGGACCCAGGTTTCTGGTGAGATGCCCTCTCCTTTATCTAAATGTTTTGAAACAAAGCTATTGATATGTATCACTTCTGTACCAATGACGGTATCAAAAACATGTAAATCAGGATGGTGTCCACCTGCAGTTCCTTGATTGATGATTATACTAGGTTGGTATTTATCGATTAAAATCGCAGTAGCAGCTGCTGCATTGACCATCCCTATTTCTGTTCTAGATACAACTAAGGGCATATCTTCAATTTTTCCAACAAAAAAAGAATAGGTCCCAAATCGTTCTTCTGTATAAGACTGCATTGCTTCTAAAAGAGCCAGTATTTCTCCGTCCATAGCTCCTTGAATAGCAATAAGTGGTTTTGGTTGCATCAAGTATTATCCCCTTTTCAATAAACGAATTTTTTTATCAAATAAACGTTTTTTTGTTTGCCTTTAATCACTATAACCAAAAGAAAGAGGATAATCAACCTTGATATCCCTAATAAATACGAACTATACTGATTAGAACAAAAAAAAGAACTGACCGCAAACTAAGTGCAGTAAGTTCTTCTTATATACTCTGCATTACACCGTTTCAAACTCTGCTGTTTCATCAGCTGTTTTGCGTAAAACTTTTTGCGCTTGTTGATGCGGATAACGTATCCCAAGAGTATGTTTGGCGATTTTCACTGAGTGGTCACTGATGCGTTCTAAATTAGAAACAATATCTACAAAAAGAATACCGTCTGAAGGAACACCGATGCCTTTATTCAATCGCTCTATATACTTTTTACGTATGGCATGTTCTAATTTGTTTACATCTTTTTCGCGTTGGATAACTTTTCCGGCTAGTGAAAAGCTGTCTAATTGATACGCATTAACGGTATCTTCAATATTCAGCTGCACTAATTTAAATAGCGCCACTAAATCAGGATCGTAAAATACCTTTTCTATCTCAGAACTGCCTAAATTCTTTTTGTTCTTTTTAGCAGCGTGTGAAGCTTCTCGTATATTTTTCAAGATGCTTTCACAATGGTCGCCGATACGTTCTAGGTACTTCGTTACTTCCATCATTACTACGTGTTCACTTGTATTTTGAAGAGGTAAATCAACATTAGATAACAACATTAAATATTCAGTGATTTGAACATCAGATTGATTGATGATTTCCTCTAATCTCAATGTATTTTCTTTACTTTTTTCATCTTGCTGTCTGTAGTAGGAGAACATTGCTTGGAATTCATCAATGACAAATTTTCCCATTTGACCTACTTCAAATTTAGCTTGATTGAGAGCCATAGCTGGAGAGCTTTGTATCAGTGTTTGATCTAGATGTGAATTGTCATAACTCAATTCTGAATCATCATTTGGAATTATTTTACATACAATAGCGGCTATTTGATTGATAAACCACATTTGAATCAGAACATTCGTAATATTAAATATCCCATGAGCAAAAGCAATCTGCATTTCAGGATTTAAATGAAGCATATTCCCCAGATAAATAACAACATGCGTAAAGGGGTATAGAACAAGCATGACCAAAATAGTCCCTACAGCGTTGAAGATTACGTGTGATGCTGCAGTTCTCTTTGCAGCTACACTTGTTCCAATAGCTGCCAGTATAGCTGTGATAGTCGTTCCAATATTATTTCCAAATAAAACAGGAAGTGCACCTTCTAAAGCAATGCTCCCATGAGCATACAATTCTTGTAATATTCCGATCGTTGCACTTGAACTTTGCAGCACCAATGTTAAACCTGTACCCGCAAAAACGCCTAAAATAGGGCTCTCTGATAGTTGGATCATCAAGGTCCTAAACTCAGGCAGATTTTCCAACGGAGCCATACCTGACCCCATTAATTCCAATCCATAAAATAAAGCTCCAAATCCAAAAATAATTTGGCCAATACTGTTGATAAAAGGTTTTTTAAAGAAGAACAGCAGCAATGCTCCAATAGCTAAAATGGGTAACGCATAGGCTCCTATATCAATTCCTATAATAAATGCCGTAACTGTTGTCCCAACATTTGCTCCCATGATAACTCCGATGGCTTGCTTCAAAGTCATAAACCCTGCGCTAACCAGACCAACAGCAAGCACTGTGGTTCCTGAACTGCTTTGAATCAATACGGTTACAATAATCCCAGCTAATATAGCTCTTAGTGGTGTTGACGTAAATTTGTTTAATATCTCTCTTAAGTTATCTCCAGCGGATCGTTGCAGTCCATCTCCCATATACTTTAAACCAAAAAGGAAAATACCTAAACCTCCGAAAAACTGAAACAGCATTTCTTGAATATCCAATGATAAACCCTCCATATGTATGTCCTAAATCAATCAACAATAAAAAATTGCCTCTATTTCTTATAATAGGGTTTTAGAAAGGAAATAAAAACTCTTTTTTAGTTTTTATGAGAGTTTTTTTAACTTGAAATTTACAATTTTACAACAACTTTACAAAAAACAAATGACACCACCGTCCTATACAAAAAACTGGTATAGGATGAGGATGTCATTTATTTTTGTTTAACGGTAACGTAAAGCTAATCCTTTAAGAAAATTACGCGCATAACGGTCTAAACACACCTTATAGTTGCGGTGACCTTCTTTTCTCAATAAAGCACTCAGTTCACTTTTACTGATGTCGACATCCACATCATAAAAAATATCCAAGATATCTTCACTAGTCAATTTCAGTGCAATTTTAACTTTTTTCAACATTTCATTATTGATACTCAATGAATTTTTTAACGATGCTTCTGCTTTTTGAGGTTCGTTTTTATCGGTATCTTTTTTCCCACGTTTGAAAGTAATCAAACCATTTAAAAAGGCGATTAGCGTAGAATTTTTTATTTCCATAAATTCATCTGAATTAATGATTTCATCTTCATCATTTCTTTCAGGAGTGACCAGCATTTTTTTCACTTCTTCTTTAGTAACATTCATGCCGCCCAGTTTAAACATCTCAATCATATCTGTTTCTTTCATATCCAATGCATAGCGCAAACGGATCAAACGATCATTATTATTCATAATTTCCTCCAACATCCTGTAGTTTATTCATTACCCAGTATACCTTATTTTTCTGAGAGAATAAAAAACAAACTGCATCTTAGGGTATGAATTCTTCTAAGATGCAGTTTATTTGCTTGCTTAAAACTAATTTTCTGCTCCCGCGTAACCTTCACGAATATCAAAATCAGATATAGGCTCAGGTCCTCTCATGATTTCTCTTTCAATGTTTAATACACCATTTCGGGTTGCTTTGACTTTCCAGCGTACCAATTGCACCATTCCATTCTTGATTTCAATAGCTGTGATGATTGTCGGATAAATACAGCAACCCGTGTTGAAATAAGGATGGTCTTTTTTCTTAGGGTATTTAAATCGATGCGTATGTCCGCAAATCAACATCATGTTGTGTTTTTCAATCCATTTGTTGTAGTTTTTTTCTACTTTATGCCGTTTATTAACATTTTTGACCGGACTGGAAGGATTCCGGATACCGAATGCATGTAAAAATCGCCAAAAGTATTTCAATGACAGCATCGTCAATCTCCAAAATTGATCATTAGGCGCATCTCCTTGATGCCCATGGACAGTTAAAATTTCTTGCCCAGTCTGTTTGTGTTTCAAGACCAAAGCTTCTACTGGCTCCAGACCTTTTAAAAAATCAAAAAACACTTCATTGTATTCATCATAATTCGTATAATAATTTTTTTTCACAAAAGAAGGATATTTTAAAAAGATATCATGATTCCCATAAATCTTCACTAATCGATCTTCATCAAAAAATTTCTTGATTGTATCATATACAGCTGGATGAGCGTTTTTGGTATGCTCGAAATTCGAATATTCTAACATCTCATCTCCATCACCCGCTTCAACATAAGTATAATCATTGCGGTAATAATGTTGCAAAGCGTATAAATAAATATCTCGATTTCTAGTAAACTCATCCGATAAGCTTCCGTCTCCTCTATGAACATCACTCATGAACACATATTTCGAATGGTCATCAAATTCTTCGACTCTTGCATTTTCATAAGCATCAGTCAATCGTCGATCGGTAAACATGTCTTTCACCTCTTCTATTACATCTTTATTTTCGTTGAATATCGTTTACAGTTTGCTCTATTTCTCCCTATTTCTTCACTAATTAGTATACTTTATTCCGATCATTTAATGAAAGAGAACAGCTTATAGGTAGAATTCGCTCCTTTTCTTATCATCCAAATGGTATAATAAATCGACAAATCTGTTTGTATTGGCTAATAAATGATATAGAAGATTCTTTTAGGAGGCTTTGCATTTGGAGAATGGAATTGAAGTTATTTTAATGGCTCTTTTCATTTTGAGTGTTTTAGGTATTCTGATGGGACTCGTTCATGCGACATGGAACTTGTTTAAACATAATGCTCATTTACCTGTATCGAAAAAAAGAAAAAAATGGTTTAGAGACTTCTGGTTGACCTGGTTCGATATCGTGCTGGAGATTTTAGAAGCTTTTTAATGCAGAATAAAAAGCCTTACAGATAATTTCTGCAAGGCTTTTTTGGTAAGTAGTTTAACCTACTATGTCTTTTACATCATAGATTCCAGGCTCATAGACTTCACCAAATAATTTGTCTGTCATTGCATTGAAAGTAAAATGTTCATCCAATATGACTACTTTATCGTAATCATTCAACAATTCCATAAATGTCTCATCTTCCATCAGAAAATCTTCCCTGCCATCCACATTCTGTGAATAAAGGTAATACTTTCCTACGTATCCTACTGAATAACTATCAACTTGTTCTTATCAGGACTTACGACTAAGTAACGGGTTTGATTCAAGATCATCTGCTCTTCTCCAATTTTCATAAACTGAGCTGGCGTGGAATCTGCAAAATGAAATTGATTATACCGCATTCCATTATTTTCCGAGAGAAGCAATAAAGTAGCAAAAAACAAACAGAACAAAGTAGCATACTGATACCATTTTTTCGTTGTTAAACTTTTAAAACTGCGGTAATTTCGTGCAGTCATATCTTGTTCATAAAAAGAGGCATCTACTTCTCTGGCTAAGACCATCATGACGATTCCTAAGGCTAAAATAACTATACTGGCAGCGTACCGTTCAAATCCAGCTAAGTATAACGCCTCTTCAGTCGGCATAGAATATAAGAACATGAAATAGATTCCAGCATAGTAAATTCCGGTAACAGCATTTATAATCACCTAGTATCGGACTATGCTGCTTTTTCGTTTCAAGACAAATCGAATCACAATAAAAGCTGTCACCAAGATTAAATTGGCTAATAAGATTCCCTCTGTGGAAGGTGTTCCTAGATTTGTGATCGTCGAAATAAATTTATCCGAAATCTGCTGAATCACGGCTTGATCTTTTTCACCAAATGTTTGCTGGTAAGCTGCTAAGTTCACTTCATGTTTCGAAGACTCTAAATTGTTTTTGACGTGTTGGCTCCATAAAATATAAGGGATAAACGAGCTCGCTATTGAACACAAAGCGATGCTCACTACAGTCCCTTTCTTTTGATAAAACTTCCAATTCACAATGATTCGAGAGATGTAATATACTATCAAAACAGCTGTAAAAAACAGTGCACTGTTTTTTACGATACTCAGAGAACCTGCAATCAGAACTAAAAAGACCGACAT
This sequence comes from Desemzia sp. FAM 23988, assembly GCF_045528365.1. Classification (NCBI taxonomy): domain Bacteria; kingdom Bacillati; phylum Bacillota; class Bacilli; order Lactobacillales; family Carnobacteriaceae; genus Desemzia; species Desemzia sp. FAM 23988. The sequence continues at coordinate 84,421 of NZ_JBGQQS010000009.1, read as the reverse complement.
TTGTCTATACTTTAGTTGCATTCTGTAAAGGCCCGCAATTCCGGCCAATGTTAACATAGGCAGTAAAAAGTCGTCCAGTAAATTGTTCATCCGGATAGCAATATTAAAATGGTTGAACACAGCAATAAAACTAAACAGCATTGTGATCACCAGTGCTCTTGATTCATCTTTAACAACAGCAAAAAAGGCATAGATACAGCTGAAAATAAACACAAATTGACCAAATAACATTACTGAATCACTGTATCCGCCAATCAAAGTTGCATAATAAATAAACAAAGAGCTCCCTATTGGATAAGATGAAAAGCTGATGATAGCATCTCCAGCTGCCGGAAGTCTTCCTTCTGTATAAAGAAATTTTACGATTATCGCCCAGTGGGAATAGTTGTCATAATGTACCAAATGAGTAGTTAATAATGTCGCAGCGAACAACAAAAAATAAAACAATAACCAAATTGTCAACAGATTCAAGGTTGGCGGCCGCAATGTTTTCTCTTTTAGTTGCTTAACAAGATACCCTGCACCTAATAAACATCCTATTGCAAATAAACTGATTCCGACTATATAGAGTTGTCCTAGATAAGCACTAAAATACAAAACTAAGGTAATTAAAGCACAGCTCGCTACCCAACTAACTCTCTCATTTAATTTGACCAGTTGCTTAAACACAACTCTATAGCCAAATAAAGAAAAGAGAAATAAACTAATACGCAAAATCATCAACAGCAACATCTTCATCCCCTTTTGAAACCCATTTTGCTAATAACTGCTGAAATGCTGTTGTGTTGACCCATTCTGAAGAGTTTTGGACCGTATAAAGGCAACGCCCATCTCCTGTCTCTTCAGCAAATCGAAGCTGAAATGTTACTCCCTCTATTTCTATCACATCAATCTGCTGTTGGGCCCTATTTTCTGTTGATAAAAAAGTCATCGTTTGGTAATCAAATTTTTCTAGGATTACTGTAAAATCTCCTAGCTGAACTGCTTCATTTAATTGTAATTGTGCGTACTTGCTTACCTTATTGGAAGCAGTTTTCTTCAGCAGCAATCGCTTGTGGATATTGTCAAAGAAACGATCAAATGGAGTCACCCATGGATCGAAGAATTTCGGCAAACTACGGTTGAAACCATCGTAAATAATTTGCAAATAGTTCAAATATACTTGCTCCGACATTTCGTCTAAAGCTACACCATAGTCCCACTCATTTTCTCCTGAGAATACCCTTACGATTTTTCCTTTTAACTGAGCGGTGTACTCTCCTTTGGTTATTTCAAAATCCAAGACAGCGTCATCAGGAAAATAATACGGCGTTGATGCAGCAAATGATAGTCCGTTTTCAGAGATATTCTTGGTCATCACGTCAAATTCTTTTCCTCCATAAGATATTTTTAAAGGAATTTCAGCTAAAAAGCGCTCATTTTTTCGATAGAGTGGACGTCCTAAAAAGAACAACACAGCAAACGTCAAATTGAACAAATGATTCAACAGCCAAAAAGAAATCACACTGCCATAAAAGATCTCCGAACCAAACTTCCCATAATTGAAGGTCACTAGCCCAATGACGGTCAAGATCCATAAAATCAAATGGGGCAAAACATACAGCAAATCTTTTTTAGATTGAGTAGCTGCTTTATTAGTCACTTTAAATTTAGTTTCTTTGATTCCAATTGCTTGCAGCAAGACCGGCATAACCAGATAGGGAGCAAAAATCGTTTCTTGAACCTCTCCCCAACGTTGCGTTCGAATGTCACTTGCAAGATCTTGCATCGATAAATGTAAAAAGAAGTAACTAGGCAGCCAAAGCAGCAACAAAGTCCAGAAATTAGTATCCACTACTTGAATTCCAAAAACAGTAAATAAAATAGGCGCTAAAATATACAATAACCGTCTAATGAAAGACCACCAGTATAAATAGCTGTTTAAAAAAATCAGTTTTTGCTGCAAAGATAAGCGTTTATTTGTTAATAAGTGCAAGTTATGGACACTTTGGACAACCCCCCTGCCCCAGCGAATACGTTGTTTCAACGTACTTGGGATATCTGTCGGAGTCAATCCGCTAGCCATCGGTTCCAAGGTAGACATGTTTTTGTATCCTTGACTATTAATTAAAGCACCCAATTCAAAATCCTCTGTGATCGTGTCCGTAGGAAAACCTCCCGCATCCACTATCGCCTGTCGGGTAATGACGGTATTTGAACCTGTATAAATTGCTGCATCATGGGCATTATTCAAGACATTGACTTCTCTAGAAAAAAAGTCTTGTTCATTGGTCATCGAAGCTTCGGAAAACAAATTGTATTGGAACAGATCAGCATTGTAAAAACTTTGAGGAGTTTGCAATAACCCTAATGGTTTAACATTTTCTCCGGCAGCTAGTTGCTGACGGTTTTCCACAAAATAAGGCACTGTCTCCATCAAAAAGTCAGAATAGGGAATCATATCGGCATCAAATGTAGCCACCAAAGGAGAACTCGTTTGCGCTAATGCATGGTTGAGATTTCCAGATTTGGCATGTCGATTGTTTTCCAGCCCGATATGGCCAATACGAAATTTAGCAGCAAGCTCTTTCACTTCTAGACGATTCGTATCATCTGCTAAATAAATATGTACTTTGCTCTTATCTGGATAATCCATATTTACAGCAGCGTTCACCGTCTTCAACAATAAATCGACTTCCTCATTGTGCGTTGCGATTAAGACATCGATATCCGGATAGTCTTCTAAAGGAACTTCCGGTTTGGCGATCTCTTTGGACTTGATTTTACTCCATACCAAAATCAATCCTGTAAAATTGGACACGATCTCACTGATCCAGAGCAGAATACCAAACAGGAGCGCAAATAAAGATCCGTGAAATGGAAGAGTGTATATACCTCTCCAAACTAGATACACCACAGAAAACAATACAGTCAATGCATACACGACTTTTTTAGAACGGCTTATTTTTTTCATCGGTTCACCTCTTAAAAATGTAGTTCTTTTGAATGTAGTAGCTCAAAAAGAACAACAAACTATCTATCATGATTTTAAAGTATACTGTGTCTCCCACTATAAAGAGTGAGTGGACCATATAGACTAGTAAGGCAGACACTATGATTTGTGCACAAACCAGTCCAAAATAATGGTAAAAACTATTTTTATTCTGTTGTGAAAAGACATACTCTCGGTTCACATAATAATTGAACACTGCTGAAACCAAACGGGCTGCTATCGAAGCGATGAAAATCGATGACAGGTCAACTTGATCCAGCAAATGAATCAACACCGCATAGACCACTACATCTACGATAAAAGATGACACAGAAGACAAAAGATACTTGATAAACACTCCATAAATGGCTACAGAATCTGCTACAACTCTAAAATGCGAGGAGGCATTTTCAGCAATATAGATAGTCTCGATAGGCTGACATAGAATAGTTCGCTGCTGCTTTTTCGTTTCAATCAACATGTTTGTCTCATACTCAAAACGCTCCCCAGCTACTTCTATTAATTGAGGCATAAAAGACTTGGGAATCACCCGCAGACCTGTTTGAGTATCTTCAATATCGAGACCAATAGAGAGACGCAATACATTTCGGGTCAAAACATTCCCGAATTTGCTGCGAAAAGGAACTTTCTTATCAAACTTTCTAGTCCCTAATATCAAAGCATCAGGATACTCTTTAGCCAACTGAATACAACTTACCATATCGGCATAACTGTGCTGTCCATCTGAATCAATAGTCACCATATGTTCGGCTTCTGGCATCTCCTTCAAAATAAACTGCATAGCTGTTTTCAAGACAGCTCCTTTTCCTTTATTTTCTTTATGTATTAACAACTGATCAACATACTTCTCAGCTCTTTTAAAAATGGCGTCATATTCCGAACTGCTCCCATCATTGATGAGCAAGATCGGCAATTTCGTTTCTTTTTTACGAATAGACGCTAATAAATTCAATAATTTTACATCCGGATCTAAAGACGGAATCACAATCACCGTGTCCCTCATGTACTTCTTTCCTTTCCCTTAATCAAGATTACTCTGTACATCGAACAAAATCTGTTATTTACTGCTCCATTTCTCTCTTGATAAAGGCTTTTTTTGATTTAAAAATAACTTGTTTTATACTTTTGGAAAAATCTTTTTTATTCTACCTATGGGTTGATTTAAAAGTAATCTTTTAATATAAGTAGAATAAAAAAAAGATGCGTTGTGCTAACAATTTTGACACAACTAGATCCTTATGGTGTCTGAAAAATGCCTACTCCTTAATAAATCTTTATTTCAAACAAGATAAAAAAGCAGGAATCTAAATTAAGACCCCAGCTTCTTCATTCTATTTCATTTCCATGACAGGCTTAGCGCGCTCCGCCACCGCCGCCACCACCAGCACCGGCTCCGCCTCCAAATGAGGTAGCGCCGCCTGTACCGCCTGCTGCTCCGATAGACATAGACGAATGGAAGCCACCGCTGTCTAAGCCGCTTGACCAATTTTGTCTAAATCCGTATGCTCCATTCCAATACCAATAGTAATAGACAAACTGGCTTTCTTCGTAATGATCCGTTGGTTCAGGCATCAATTCCTTAAACTGCTCTGTAATTTCTGCACTTCGATAATACAACGTGCTCCACAACATAAATTCTTCCACTGTTATACGGGCAGCTTGATGTTGTACATCTTTTAAATCTATCTGTTCTAAATAATTATCAAACTGGACTAAACGATCAAACAACTGATCGCCCTCCTCATTTGCAATGGCAACTTCATGATCTTGTCCCCACACCGTTACCTCATCAAATCGGAGCAATCCTTTTTCTTCCAAGTAATCCTTTGAATAGTCAATCAAATAATTCGCATACTCTTCCACTTCTTTGGCATGTTCTTTAGCCCATTTTTTCATACTGTCATCTGTGACCCTGCCCGTCGTATCCGCAGCATCCAACAGCATTACCCACAAGCCCATTTCATAGGTCACTTCTTGATCCAATGGTAGATTTTCTGCAATCTCCGCAAATGAAATCCGATACCGTTGTCTCACTGTTTCATAATCAGCAATCTGGATCACTGTATCAAATTTCTCGTTAAAGACCGCCTCTTTCTTTGTCGTAATGACTTGGATTCTTTTTTCATTTGTCCACTTCAATAGATATGCAGAGAAGTAATCTTCAAAGTACCCTTTTCCTATTTCATGTAGGAAATAAGCGATTCCCGCTAAATCGTCTTCATGAAATGGAATTTCCTTATACACTGTTTTCTTGTTGTCTGAAAGTCGAGTTGTACCGTTACGCATTTGACCAGCCGCTTCTTTAGCATTTTTAACTTTTAGTGAATAAGCAACTGCCGCAGATCCTCCTCCGAAAGCTAGCGTTCCGATTCCTAAAACCAATATTATCGGAATCGTATCCGAAGTAGCTTCTTTGTTGTACGTCGAACCATCCATCGCCATCTCGCGTTGTTCATCTAACGTCATATTGACACTGGCTTGCGTTTGGAAAAATCCAGACTGAAATTGCGCCAACACGATCACATCATTGCTGTCGTCTACTTCTTCCGCAGCTTCCCAAATGATATTCCCATTTACTAATTGAATGTCTCCGTCAAATCCAAAACCCCAAAACCTGACATCTTCTTCTGTAAAAGGTGCCGGACCAGCTATCTCCATTGTCAAATTCTCAGCTGGAATATCAGAAAATGTATCAAAGTTCCACAATAAAGCTTGTCCATCTTCCAGTTCTCGCACCAGATTAGAGAGGCTGTAAGTCACTTCATAAGTATTATCCCCGTATTCTCCAATTCCCCAAACCAATTCCAACCCATCACCGGTATCAATAACTCCGTATTTGCCCGCTTTTTCTTCTCGTGAATCATCTGAATCCCAATCTGTCACCTCTTCATACCCGGCTACTGAGAAATCCAATAGTTCCGAATCCTGCATTGCTTCCAATACAATAAATAATTCTGTTCCATCATCCATCGACATTTCACGATGCTCCGTTACGGTACCCGATCCGTCTTCTTGTAAATCTACCCTGATATCAATATCCGTCAATTGATTTTCAGCCGATACCGTCTCTGCTAATGCTACATTGAGCAACAAACCTAGACCGATTGTCCAAGCTGTTTTCCCTGCTTTTCCCATCCATACCTACCCTCTTTCTCCTTTTATTTTTTGAAGTCCAATACACGTACCATTGATTATTTTCAGTATACCAAAAGTATGACCGACAATTAATTAGAACCCCTCTTTTTGCAGATTTTTGTGCTTTTTTGAGCAAAAAAAGCTTTTATTTCAAATGTTCCAAATAGATGGAATTTTTTTAATCTTCATACGCTTATATCTAAATTTATGCTATTCTTAACAGGACTTTGTTTTAAAGAGTTTTTTAGGAGGTTTTGAATGCGTACGAAAGATATTTTTATTGTTGGTTTTATGCTGTTTGCCATGTTTTTTGGAGCAGGAAATTTAATTTTCCCACCAGCATTAGGTTTTCAGAGCGGTGAATTTTTTTGGCCGGCTATTTTAGGATTTATTTTAACAGGTGTCGGTTTACCCTTATTAAGCGTGATCATTGGTTCAATTTCAGAACATGGGTATAAAGAATCACTAAATAAAATTCACCCTGCCTATTCCGTCACTTTTTTAGCGGTGATTTATTTAACAATCGGTCCATTTTTTGCTATCCCAAGAACGGCAACGACTGCCTACGAAATGGGGGTTGTCCCATTCTTAAATGAATCGAACGGATTAAGTTTGTTTATCTTCTCTGTCTTGTTCTTTTTTTTGGTCTTATGGATTGCCTTAAATCCTGCTGATTTGAGCGACCGCATTGGGAAATATTTAACCCCCACATTGTTGTTTGTGATTCTATTGTTGTTTTTTCGAGCTTTGTTCATGTATTTTACCAATGATCCGCAAACTGCATCGACAGAGTTTACTATGGAAGTTCCCTTTATCAAAGGGTTCACAGAAGGTTACCTGACAATGGATGCCATTGGTGCGATTGCCTTTTCCATCATTGTACTCAATTCGATTCGGAGCCTTGGAATCACTAATAAAAAAGAGTTGTTGGCAGGTACGATAAAATCTGCAGTGTTAGCAGCCATCCTACTTGGGTTGATTTACGGAGGATTAGGCTGGATTAGTAACCGTGTAGCTCTTGATACGGTTGTTCCCAATAATCAAAATGCCGGCACGTTTTTATTGCAGTACATCTCGAATGATGCCTTTGGTTCTTTGGGTATTGTTTTACTGGGAGTCATTGTATTTTTAGCTTGTTTGACCACTGCTACCGGATTGATCGCTGCCGTCAGCGAATACTTTAACAGCCTGATTCCATCCATCTCTTATAAGAGCTTTGCGATCATCTTTACAGTTCTCTCTCTCGTTCTCGCAAATCAAGGATTGGATCAAGTCATTGAAACCAGCGTGCCGGTTTTGAGTATTATTTATCCTATTTCTATCTCAACAGTTTTATTGATTGCATTTACGTTCTTTGTTTCTTCTCCGAGAATTAGTTTGCAGCTTCCTCTGATCTTGATTACAATAGAGAGTCTGTTTTCCGTAGCACATAAAAGCGGTTGGATAGCTTTGGACTGGATGGAACATTTACCCCTTTACGAATATCAATTAGAATGGATTCCTCTGTTAGTGATTGGCTCCGTCGCTGGTTATTTAGCAGGTTGGAAGCAATCTAGAGTTAAATATTGAGCGTTAAAAAGCTGAGAACTTCAATCAATGAAGTTCTCAGTTTTTTTGTCGCCTTACACTGAAAATGATATGCCGCTTAAAATCAGGCTTCTTTTGTGAAGAAAATAACTCGTTTTTAGTTTCTACGTAACAATCAGCTGGTAAAGTGATAGAATAACGGATAGAAGTTTAAAACTTAAACCAACAAGGAAGATGTTATGTGAAGAAAAAGAATACTATTTGGCGAGCTATGATATGGAATCCATTTGTTGTCGTGATTTATGGAGTCGTTTGTTACTACCTGTATTTTCTAGCTCAATATGGCGGCGTGTCTAGAAGAGCTCCTATTATTTTAGCCGGTTCTCTGGTGTTGGCAGGCTGGTTTTTAGGGTGTTTGATCAAATACAGGTCCTCTGTCAAAAAAAGTACCGTCCCCTTTGGAAACACCCTTTCTCCTACACTGAAAAGCATCAGCAAATGGTGGGTTCGATCAGCTGCAGCGATGTTAGTGTTGATCACTTTAGTGACGGGGTTTAATCTCTACCAGAGTGCCACCAATTTGCAAGGAAAATTAGCTTTTGTAATTGATGATTGGCTCAACACTCGTAAAATCGAATTTGTTCATGATAATTTATATGAGAATGGATTGAACGGTTTATTAGGAGATATCCAGCAAGAAGTTTCTTTACCCAATGAGTTGTATGTCAGCGATGAAGTTGATGTCACCTTTGATCAATCCGGACAAATCACGGATGTCTCTGCCTTTTTGTATGGCTTAAATGAAAATAACGAGACGGAAAGCTTTTTGATCGATTACGACAGTTCAAAAAGCAACGACCTGACGATTTATCTAAATGGATATGTGGAACCGAACTTTGAGGAAGAACAGCAATTGCAGCCATTGCTCAATGCTCTCAAAGTGTTGCCTGTACAAGAAACGATCGCTGACTGGAATGAAGAGTCTTTCGGTATCTATTATGCCGGTTACCGCAGTTGGGGTTACAATAAGGAAGGTATTACCTATTTTAACGGGGAAGGCGATACCAGCACATTAAACCGAGCAGAGGAAGAAATAGCGGGTTACACCGTCTCCGTGTATACTCCTGATAATGAATCTACTATACCGGTGCGTTTCATTGATCCTTCCATAGCTGCTCCTGCTTTGAGTGCAGAAGAACAGTTCCAGATAGCAGATCAAAAAACGTACACGCCTGATGACGAGTTTTTCTATTTCAATGAACAATTCGGCTATCAATTAGCAGTTGTAGATGCAGCTGCCGGCAGTCGATTTTACGTTCTTCAGCAAACCTTGGATGGTGGAGAAACATGGGATGTTTTCAATGCCGATCCATTTTTAGGCAGTATCGGCGTTTCCACAGGCATCACCTTTATTGATGAACAACTTGGGTTCATCGGTCTTTCTCATAGCGGCGGTAGTTATGCAGATCTATACCGAACTATGGATGGTGGACTGACATTTGAACCCGTCACGCTGCCAGTCGTAGAAGTCCCTCTAGATGAGAGTGAAAAATATGCAGCATTTGATTTTCCGGAGATGCCTTATGAAGAAAATGGAACACTCTATCTCCTCGTCAATCAAGGTCAAGATGGTGATTACAATGGTGGCAATAAACTGCTATTCCTCTCTGTGGATAATGGAGAAACTTGGGAATTTGCGGAAGAAGTATGGTAAGCTACGCTAAAAAAGCTAGAAATCCTTCAATAAGAGGATTCCTAGCTTTTTTATAGAATTTTTTTCAAAGCGATAAAACTCAGTCCAGCTTGCCGCTGTACCATTATCGAATCTAAATCTCTAATTAAACTTGTTTTTGAATGAATCTCAGCATAGTTTCGTTCAGTTTTTCAGTCTCATCATGGAAGATGCCATGTCCACTTTTTTCAAAAGCTACAACAACATTTTGCGGAATCAATTTTGCCATTTCCTCTGCAAATTCATATGGACAAACCTCATCTTTTTCTCCATGACAAATCAACGTTGGAGCTGATATTTTTGGTAAATCAGCACGCAGATCCTCGTCTCTTAAAGCAATAGCAGAAAGAATCGTTCCATAGGAAGAAGCTTGCCAAGCCAGACTGGCGATCCAGTTTTTGTAAGGAGTACTGGCATGTTTGTGGAACAGTTTTTTACCGAAATCTTGTATCATTTTAGGTCGATCCGTTTGTGCTTGTACAATCAATTCATCGACTTCTTCTTTTTTCATTCCATAAGGGTAGTCCGGTCTTTGAGTAAATAAAGGAGCAGCTGCACCGATCAAAACTAATTTTTTAACGCCATGCCCATCATACCGAGACATATAGCGAGAAGCAATCGCTCCGCCCATTGAAAAACCGACTAAAATGCTGTCTTTAATTTCCAATTCATCCACTACTGCTTTAACGTCTTCAGCTAATGTATCATAACCATAATCTTCTATTGCAAGATCTGAATCTCCAAAGCCGCGTAAATCAATTCCAATTATACGGTACCCTTTTGCTAAGAAATAATTGTACTGGTATTCAAACATTTGCTGGTTAAGCGGCCACCCATGAAGAAAAATAATTGGTTGTCCAGTCCCCGCATCTTCTACCGCAATCGACACATCATTTTTTCCTTTAATCGTTTTCTTCACTATAATTTCCTCCCTCTACATCCTGATGGTATTTTAAGAGTTTCACAATTATAGTATAAAGATGAACGATTTCTTATCAAAATGATACGTTTTGCTTTGCGATGTACATGACAGAATACCAGTGTATAGAAGTGAATTCTCCATAATATGTCTCCGTTTAGTATTTAATATAGTTGTAGCATATAGAACACGTGAATCAAGCTTTAAAAGATGTTCAGCCAAAAGTTACCAATAAATAATCTTTTAATAAATTTCGATTCAATTCATTACTATCTGTTGAAGACGGCTTTTAATATCATCACTAAAAAGATCAATATATTTCACTTCAATCTTAGCTCCTATTTCCGATTTATTATCAAAGAAATTCAAACTCTTAAATATTCTTTCATCGTAACTCTCACTCTTTGGATACAATAAAACCACTTTTTGTATGGCTTCAGAATGATGGAAGTAGCGCGTAAAGTAAGCATACATTTGATACAGATCAGCTTGGGACGGTCCATCATTCTTTAACAATTTCCATTTGGTATCCACAATCACTACATTGCCATTCTCCTGATTAGAACGAATGACAATGTCTGGACGTAATCTATAGCTGCTTTTGTTTTTTTCATTCTTATCAAATAGAAAATAGTGTTGTTCTTGAGTATTTACCTGTACATCAGGAAAGGCTTTTTTCATTTTATCTGCAATATATGCTTCAAAAACTTTCTCCATCGGGAATAGTAATGCAAATGCCAAAGAACTTCCTTTAAACGAAGTGAATGATTTCCGTTTCAAAAAAATTTCAGCCCACTTCAAAGCACGTTCATAGTATTGGAATTGACGTTTTATAGATACACGCTGAAAAGTAACTTGAGGATGATAAGTTAAGCTCACTTTCTCAAAATACATCAATTGTTCTCGAATCAAACGTTGATTCTTAGCATCATGCGACATGCCTAACAGATAATTTAAAGTCGTTTTGATAAGCTGATTTTCTGCTCCATCCACCTCAAACTCATCAAATTCATTGTAAAATTTTGCTTTATTCACTGAATTCGTTTGAATTTGCTGTTTGATTAACAGCTTCCCTTTTAGATAGGCTTCATTGCTTCTTCTAGTAGTATAATCAGATTTCAATCCTCTTTTTATAATTCGATTTACTTCAGTAATGAACATTGAAATAAAAATTTCTAAAATATTATTTTTATTTTCATTCAGATTGGACATATCAAAACTTTTTCCATCAATCTGTTTCACCGTACGAAGCATATCTATAAAAAGGTTCTTAACTTGTTGAGTGTCTTGTTGTGTTCGAGAAATCTTTGGCAAAATTTCAATCGTTAAGCCTGATTTTGTTTGTAAAACACCCACATAATTATTGGCTTGGACACCATTGCGAATCGGTCTTAAATAATCCGAAATATTGGAAGAATTATTAGCAGAAGTTTGAGTATTGATCTCATCAATGAAGTTTCGTAGTTCACGAATATCTTTAGGAGTAATCTTCACACCTTGAAAAATATCGTTTACTTGAATCCGGCCATATTCTGCAATGGTTATTGTTCTATTCATTTAGGGCTCCAGAAGAAGGATAAGCAATATTGGCAATGAATTTCTCAAACTCTGATAACGGAACTGATGAGATTAATTCAAAGTGATCTCCTTCGTCTTCAATCCACTCGTCTAATAAGTCTGAATCAAACATATCTGATAGACTTTCTTTTTCAGTTCTAATGTATATTTCTTGCTTATCATTGAGCACTGCTTTAATTTTTTTGAAATCATCGTAGAAATATTCTTGTAGCAACGGCAAAATTTTGTTTTCAAAAGTTTTTTGTAAGTCTTCCATCGATTGATTGTTCATAAAAAATGCATGGCCTAAAGTATGCTCTCGATCATAGAGAATTCGAATACGTCTATTCAATATGTCTAATATTTCGGCTACATCAACATTGTCTATAATCCCGTTATCTCCAACATTTTCTCGAATAACATCTGAATCCGGCATTTTCTCTACAAATTCAAAGCGTCTCCTTAAAGCTGTATCCATCATCGAAATCGAACGGTCTGCTGTATTCATCGTTCCCAAAATATAGACATTATTCGGCACGCCAAAACTCTCACCAGAATACGGCAACGTCGCTGTCATTCCTTCCCATTTCCCATCTTGGTAACTAATGCGTTTGCTATCTTCTATTAAAGTGATTAACTCACCAAATATCTTACTAATATTTCCTCGATTAATTTCATCAATGACAAACAGGAACCTATTCGTATTCCCATTTTCCAAATCTTGTTGTGCTTTACGACAAAAACGTAGAAATACGCCATCTTTCACTTCATAATGGATATTTCCATCAACTGACTCAGCTCTAATGCCTTCAATAAAATCTTCGTATCCAAATGATTGATGGAACGTAACAAATTCAAAAAAGAAATCTGTTTCAGTTTGCTTTTGTACAGGAGTTGAAACTTCATCAGCATCCATCTTTCCGATTTGAGTTAATCTCCATTGATTATCTACTTTTTCAAAAAAATCTGTTCCCCGGCGATAAGCAGATGTGGTGCTATTTTTTGTAGCATTTTCAATGATTTCAGTATTTATCGTTCCATATATAGATTTATTTTTCTTTGTTTTCGCGTACTCTTGAACTATTTTAGAAAATTCAATTTCCTTGATCGTTAGTGATTGATAGTCTTTTTCTTTATAAGCAAGATAAATAATCTCTTTCCACGAAAAGCCTTCAAAATGATACTCTTCCTCTTTTGTCAGTTGATTTCCAATTAGTTTTTCCTTATATTCCTCAATTTGATACGTTTTTCCAGTCCCCGGTGGACCATATAAGATTGTATTTAAACCTGTGCTCTCTATCTTTTCTATTTCTTCAGTTTCAATCCCATTGTCCACTTCATCTATCTTTTTTTTGCTCGCTTTATTTTTCCTAACAGCTGAATACTCAATAAAAACCTCTTCTTTACCTGTACCATACTTATTCAATAAACCTTGAACGAGCATGAGGGCATCTATTCCGGCAAAGGTTGCATACCATACACTCTGTTCTCCCAAATGTATTTCTAAAATGTTGCTTTGTGAGCTAGCACTCCGAATCATTTTTTGTTCTTCCACTTTCTCTTTAGAGGAATAAAAGCCTATCGTGTTCCGAAAACTCCCTGTTAGATTTTTGATTTGTTCATCTGTAGCTTCAGGTAGAACATCTCTTAACGTAATTTCAGTATCCTCTTTGTAGGGTATTTCTAGGAGTAACGCAACTTGCTCTACAATTCGCTTCCAAGCAAAACGTTTCACATTTTCTTTAGAAAATTTGTGTTCATTTATTTTAAATGAGAGCAACTGTCTTTTTTCTAAGTCTTCGTAACGTAAAGTAAGAGGTACATCCTTTTGTAAGGTGATGTCCAACTTCCCATACCATTGGCCTTTCCAATAGGGATCACTTAAGAAATAGGGATAATCTTGTTCTACGTCATCAATAGAGAACTCTATTAATTTTTTTGCGAATTCTGATTTATATACATCGGGCTGCCAAATGGAAGCTTTACTGGTAAAGAAATACCACTCTTTATTCTCTTGTCGATAATCTTTTATCCAATTCACTGATAGAGTTTGTCCATCATTGAAGTTTTTTTCTATTATTCCAACTGCTTTTACTCGCATAACCGAAACGATATTATTATTTGGATTCTCAAATGGAAGATCTTTTTTCCGTGTGTAGGTCGTTTTAGCAATGATGTGATCTCCTGCACTCATACGATTGAACCTTTGCACTATTGTTTCATATTGGTCGTTATCCTCTTTGCTTTCTACACTCAGGTTTAAAGTGCCCTGATCAATAAAATCGTTTAACCAATCCTCATTTTCAAATAGAGTTTCTACAAATAAATATTTTTTATCTAAATTTACTGTCATCTACTCTTCCTCCTATCACTTGGTTCTCATGTACATTCATTTTAGCATTAACTATCAATGAATATTAAAAAAACTGAAATGCTAGTCCATTAGCATTCCAGTTTTTGTATTTGTTTCTAAAATGCACCAATCTAAAACATGATTTTTTAGGCCAACTCTTTCGCCTTTTTTGAAAAACCGATCATTTCAGAGGCTAGATTTGAACGCAAAACCGTTAATTCATGATAAACAAGCTGCTTATTTCGAACCAATGCTGTCCCATTGATAAAGACATCTTGTACATTTGATGCATTCGCAGAATAAACCAAAGCTGCATAAGGGTCAAAGATAGGAAACATGTTTACTGAAGTTGTTTCAACTAAGACTACATCAGCCCTTTTCCCCACCTCCAAAGAGCCGATCTCATTGGACATATTCAATACTTTTGCTCCTTCAATAGTAGCCATCGCCACAATATCTTTAGCTGGATAAGCTGTTCTATCCTGTAAGGTTGTCTTATGAAAATTAGCCACTAATTTCATTTGCGTAAACAAATCTAGTGTGTTGCCGCTGCTTGGCCCGTCTGTGCCTAGTCCTACAGGAATTCCCAATTCCAACATGTCTTTTACTCGAGCCACCCCTTTAGCAGACTTGGTGTTGGCTCCAATGCAATGTGCCACACTCACACCTTCTTGCTTCAATATCTGCAAATCTTGGTCAGACAAATGAATGCAATGAGCCGCGATAAAACGAGGACTGAGAACACCAAGAGATTGTAAGAACTCTACTGGTGTAGCATTATACTTTTCTCTAAAATGGTCCATTTCATAATTCATTTCTGCTACGTGCATGGTCATGGGTACTCCATACTCCTCTGCTAGTTCAGCAGCTGCTTTTAAAGCTTTTGGGTCATTGGTGTTTGGCGCATGCGGTGCAATCGCTGGGGTAATCAATTCATGGTCGAGCCATTTTGGAATAAACTTTTTGGCGTACTCAATCCCGCCATGAGCTGTTGGCGCATCACAAGTTGGAAAGTCCACAACCGTTTCTCCTAAAATGGCTCGGGATTTCATTTCATCCGTAGCTTGTGCTAGAGTATCTTCAAAATAATACATATCTGTAAAAGTAGTAATACCAGCCATCTGCATTTCAGCAATAGCATATTTCCCGCTGTGATATGCCAACTGTTCGGTCATACAAGCAATTTCTAATGGAAATAAAAAACGACGCAATCGATCAGGATAATCATCTCCTAATGAGCGAAAAGGAATCATCCCGATATGAGTATGCGTATTTACCATTCCAGGAATCATGATTGCTTGACGAGCGTCAATCACTTCATCAAAGTTACTTTCTGATTGTAAAAACTGATTATACGGACCAATTTCTATAATTTTAGTATCTTTTATAATTAAGTAACCATCAGAATATTCAGTGAATTTTGCATCCATCGTTAAGATATGACTATTTTTAATCAACGTCTTCATCTAATTACCTCCATTAATGGAATTGGGCGTTGAGTTCGCACATCAAACATCCCTTTATCCGTAATTTTTATGGCTGGAGAAACAGGTAAAGATAACGTCGAAAAAGACATAATCTCATTAGAGTTTCGGTAACCTAAATCAATCATTCCTTGTCTGACCTCTCCTAACTGCTGACCAATAACTTGGATTGGTGCATCGCTGATAATGCCACCAATCAACAGAGGACAACAACTGGCTACTTGTTTGTTTCGAACGGTCAAATAGCCCCCTTGAATCTCAATCAATTTATTTTGTGCCACTACTAAATCTTCAATCGATGTTCCCATCACCATTAAGTTGTGGTGATCGTGTGCCCAAGTTGTTCCCACTGCTCCTTTTTTGGTCAGTGCATTTTCGACTAATCCATACGCTTTGTTTCCAGTCTTTCCATAACGCTCCATCACTACAATTAATGCTAAACCACTTGATTCCCAATCTAGGTAACCGTCTTTTATCGGTATTTCTCTTTGGACACATTCAGTAAAGGTACCGACTTCAGCAATGCGAATCACATTACAAAGAGCAGATTTTCCTTCAGCACCAATCTGAAAGTCGCTTCTCTCAGCTTTTTTACAATGAACAGAAGAATAAAAGGCACTAGGGAAAACCGGCTTAGTTTCGGGGTATCCTATCTCATCCCCATTTGTATGCACTAATTCCCCTGCATTATACACTGATGAAATTTCTATTCCAGCTAGATCTTCCAGCAAAATAAAATCGGCTTTAAAACCGGAAACGATCGCCCCTCGATCTTGAAATCCCATCCTTCTCGCTGGTGTATAGGTACTCATGTAAATAGCTTGTTCAACGGGAATACCTGTATCAATCGCCAAGCGAACATTTTCATTTAAATGCCCCTTCAGCAAATCATCTGCCATAATATCGTCTGTCACAATGGCACAATATTCATAAAATTGATTTTTTACTATGGCCTGCATATTTTCTTTGGTTAGCGACTTTTTCTGCAACTCAATGAACATCCCACTGCTGACTTTCTCGTAAATAGATTCTGGCGTTTGCTGTGTGTGATCCGCTGTTATCCCTTGGTACATAAACTTAGCCAAATCTAGTCCAGAGACTAGCGGCACATGCCCTTCAATAGGCATAAAAGGTTTCTTTTCTTGTACGGTATGCAAAATTTGACGGATCAAAGAATCTGGATCATTCACAATGCCATCAAAATTCATCGCTTCTCCAAGAGCAATCACTTTAGGATGGTTTAATAACCGCTGAACCTCTTCTACTCCTATGAAACCACCTGTTGTTTCTATTTCCGGAATCGTTGACGGAACAGAAGAAGGAATCGCATAAAAAATATCCATTTCTGTTTCTTCATTCATAAAGGCATCCATTCCTTCTACACCAAATACATTTACGATTTCATGAGCATCAGCCACGACTGTGGTTACTCCATGAGACAGACCCGCTTTTGAAAAAATAGAAGGAGGAATCATGGAACTTTCAATATGCATGTGGATATCGATCAACCCTGGAATCATGTATCTCCCCTTCGCATCAATCGTAGCTTCAGGCTGCAGCTCCATCGATTTATTTATTCCAATTGAAAAGAATTTACCGTTAAGAATCGCAACATCTTTCCACTCAAATATTTTTAAAAAACTATTGAATACTTGTACATTTGTTATAAGTGTATCTATTTTCATGCCACTCACCTCTCTGCTGGTTCTTACATAAAAAATAACCTCTAACTGAAAAGAGGTTATTTTTTAAATTTTCTAAGCTTTAATTTATTGGTTTAGTGTTCTATTCCATGTGCTGATCCAATCATCCATTTGTGTATTTACAAATTCGAAATCTACCGGTTTAGTTAACTCAGCAATCTCTCCATAAGTTTTGTTTTCAGCTGCTTCTCCACTTAATTCAACTTGTTTATTTGTTGGGGCTTCATTTAATGAAGCTGCTGTGATGGTTTGCAATTCTTCACTTAGTCTCCAATTCACGAAATTATAAGCCATTTCTTTGTTTTCTGAATTCGCATTAATGTTTATCGTATTAAAATTGGCGTACGTTCCAGAAGCTGGAACAACGTATTGAACAGCTGGATGAGCTTCTGAAATCATTGGAATTGCAAAATCGCCGACAACGGCTGCAACGATTTCTCCCGATTGGAACATATTCGCTAGGTCAGAAGACTTACCATACGTTTTAACGATATTGGGAGATAGTTCTTCTAACGCTTCAAAAGCTGCTTCTCCATTATCAGTAGTAATGTCTACCCCTTTATAGTCACTAGCTACATACATCATTGATGGTCCAAAAGTAGTGGAAATCTCTGGGATAGAGATTTTCCCTTGAAGTGAAGGGTCCCATAAATCAGAAAATTCATCGATTTTCATACCAGCAGCTTCTTCATCATAAATAATTCCAATACTGTTCACTGTATAAGCTGCTCCAGATCCATTTTCACTCAATTCTTTTGCACTATCGATCAATTCAGCTAAATTCGGAATTTTTTCTGTATCGATTTCTTCAAATAACCCTTCTGTCGCTCCTTGAGAGGAATTTGATTGCGGCAAGTCAATAATATCAACCGTTGAGTTAGGATTATTTTCAAATTTCGTGTAACGTTCAGAACTCGTACCTGTCTCTACTACAATATCTACACCATATTCTTCTTCAAATGGTGCAAAAATATCTTCTTGCATAATATCTTCACTTAATCCAAATGTTGAGATAACTAATTCTTTATTTGCTCCGCTCGCTTCTTGCCCACATGCTGCCAGTACTAATCCACTCATAACCGTTAAACTTGCTAAAATTACTTTCTTTTTCATTACTCAAAAATCCCCCTTTTATAATTGGTTAGACTAAAATCAATTTTTCTTTTGGAATAACGACAAAAACTTTATCTCCAACTTGATAACCAGGTACTTGTACATCATTAACCAACAATTTCCCAATCGAAGTTTCTACTTCATATTGATAACTTTTCCCTAAAAACGTACGAACTCTGATTGTACCGGCTAAACCATTCGACGGCAGCTCCTGATCCTGTGCAGCAAGTAAAATATCATCTGGGCGAATCGTTCCGGTGGCTTGTTGTCTATCTGCTGTGTGCTCTGTTTCAATTAGTGTTCCATCTGAAGTCACATAGGAATGTGTGCCTTGTTTGGTCAACTGAAAGAAATTTTCAAATCCAATAAAACGAGCCACGAACTCTGTTTTAGGTTTCTTATAAATTTCTTCCGGAGAATCGTATTGTTCAATGACTCCATTATTCATAACCGCTACTTTGTCTGAAATCGAAAAACATTCTTCTTGATCATGCGTCACAAAGACTGTCGTTATCCCTAAACTACGTTGGATCCGTTTGATCTCAATCCGCATGCTGATGCGTAACTTAGCATCCAAATTGCTTAAAGGTTCATCCAACAATAATAATTGTGGTTCAATCACTAAAGCCCGAGCAAGAGCCACACGCTGACGTTGCCCTCCAGACAGTTGTTTAGGATAACGCTCAGCATAATCAGATAAATCAGTAGCTTCCAAAATAGCTTGCACTTTTCTCTCGATGACTTCTTTTTTTTCTTTTCTCAGTTTCAATCCAAAACCCACATTTTCTTTCACAGTTAAATGCGGAAACAATGCATAGCTTTGGAAAACCATCCCAAAGTTACGTTTGTGGACAGGAACTTTTGTCAAATCAGTCTCCCCTACAGTAAAGGTGCCATCATTCGGCTCAATCAGACCTGCAATAACCCGTAAAGTGGTTGTTTTGCCACAACCTGATGGTCCTAATAATGAGATCAGTTCCCCTTTTTCCATAGATAGATTCAGTTCTTTCAAGATATTATTTTTCCCGTCATAACTCACACGGATATTTTCTAAGTCAACAAATGACATAACAGCACATGTCCTCCTTAAGGATATTTAACCAATCGACTGATAAAGCGAGAAAATCTTTCTTCTTCGATTGACTGACTAGACTACTTTTGCTAGCCCAAGCGTTTTTTCAATTAAAAACATCAAAGTGATCGTTCCCAGCATTAAAAGCACAGACAATGCAGAAACTACTGGATCATAATTGTATTCAATGTAATTCATTAAAGTGGTCGGCAATGTTGAAATACCAGGACCAGATAAAAATTGCGACACAGGAATATTGTTAAACGAATTGATAAAGGCCAGCATAAAAGAAGCAAATATACTGGAAGAAATATTTGGCAATACAATACTGACAAACGCTTTGATCTTAGTACTTCCTAAAGTCCAAGCCACTTCTTCGATCGAAAAATCCAATTGTTCTAAACTCGAACCTACTACACGAATAATGTAAGGCAGACTGATTAAAAAATGCCCTAACAGTAAGCCCTGGAATAGAGGAATTTGCAAACGAATAACGATAAATTGAAACAGCGAATATCCTACTACGACACCTGGAATAATCGTTGGGGATAAGAAAAAACTTTTGATCCAGCTTTTCCCTTTCACACCATGCCTAGTTAAAGCATATGCAGCAGGAATACCAATAATCAACGCCAACAAAGTTGCCAGTAACGAAACCTCTAAACTCAATAAAAAGCTGTCCATAAAAGACTGATCTTCAAAAACAGCTGTAAACCATTGAAATGTAAATCCACTAATGGGAAATTGAATGGTCGCATTTTCTCCAAAAGCTGTTATCGTGATAATGATTAAAGGAATAAACAAGAAAGCAAATACAGCTCCGGCGAATATCGACAACCCTCTTTGTTTACGCATCCTGTTCACCTCGCTTGTCGATTCTATTAGCAATCAAGTTAAAACCTTTCATAATGACCAAAGTAGTCACAATCATGATCAATGCAATGACACTGGCATCTTCCCAATTCCCTAAAGTCATAGCATTTTGATACAGAAATGTTGACAGCATCATATTACGGTTGCCTCCAAGTAGCTGAGGAGTGGTATAAGCTGTCAATGTGCCAGTAAATACCAGAATACTTCCTACGATGATTCCTGGAATGCTTAACGGTAAAACAACTTTGAGGAACGCTTTTATGCGACTCGCTCCTAGAGTTTCTGCCGCTTCCATGATTTCTGGATTGATATTTTCCATCACACCTACTAATGTGATAATCAAAATAGGCAAAAATAAATAAATGGATCCAATAATAATGGAAAACTCTGTATACAATAAAGTCAAAGGCTCAGAAATGACACCTATAGTTGTGAGTAACTCATTGATTACCCCGTTTTGTCCTAGTAAATTGATCCATGCAAAACTTCGAATAACCGAATTGGTCAACATTGGAAATAAAGTAAGTGCCATTAACAATCCTCGCCATTTTGTAGAAGTTCCGGCTATAAAGTAAGCAGTAGGAACCCCAAGAATGATACAGAGGATCGTCACAACTACAGAAACCCGAATGGTACGAATGAAAATCCCTACATTATATGTATCTTTAAAAAAAGAAATGTATGAATCAAACGACAATGCTCCATTATAAAAAGTTGGCCAAATAATGGATACTAGTGGTATCAACAAAAAGAAAACCAACAAAATGAATCCCGGTGCTAATATCAGATACGGGATTTTTTTCGACATAAGATAAATCCTCCTCAAAAAATGAAAAGATACAAAATTTCAAAAAAACCTTGTATCCTTTTCGATAATGGTTAATGTTCGTATTTCTACACAAGTCAGTATAACCGTAAAAAAAGTAATGGACAACCGTTTTAGCAAATAAAGTTCAAAAAATAACGATCAATATTCGTGTTTCAATTAAATATTTTATTTTTAACGATTAAAAATCATGAAAAATCTGTTTTTACTGAATAAATAACATATGCTGAACAATAAAGGTAATTAGTTGATTAATACCCTATTTATTATTCAATTGATTAACTAGAATAAATGGGTGATTCAAAAATGCTCCCGTCAGCTAATGTTCCTTTTAATCAAACAGGATAATCCCTATTTGATTAAACTATTTACTCTTGCCTCCAGTTCTTCATAACTGATTAAATTTTACCTTTATTAGAACTAGCCTATTTCGTTGTTGACTCTTTGTAGATCAGAAATATTTAACTATTCATTAATAGCCTGTAGCTTAAACTCAACTCCGTATCTTGTCCTAGAAAAAAGACCCTCAAAAATTAGATTTACTCTAATCCTTGATGGTCTTTAGATTTTTTTATTTGTTTAGTCCAGCATCATACTGAGGTATTTGTCTGGTGGTGGTTCTTATAGAGGGTCTGTCGTCTCACTGTATTATTTTTTTATTCGCTCAGTAAACTATCGAAACTAAAGATATGTCCTACAATTTGAGCAACCATCCCTACTTCAGTTGCAGTTGCCTTCTCTACAAACCGTACTTCTCTTTCTTTGGCTAAGAAATCAAATCCTTTGATTTGCATAGCATTGACTTTCCCACGAATGGAATGTTCCTGAGTCAATGGAACAAAACCAGGTCTTTCTTTTTTTGAAGTACTAATTGGACAAACCAGTATAAATCCTGTACTACCATTGTAGGCATTCGAACTAATGACTAACGCCGGCCGTTTCTTTTGTATTTCTCTACCAGCACTTGGATTAAAATTTAACCAAATAATATCTCCTTGTTTTGGGGTATAACCTTCGATAGAATAGACCATCTTATATTTCTTCTCTTCCAATTAAATGTCTATCTTCCTCGAATGCATCCTCAAAACGCAAGTCAACACCTTTTTTTTGTGCATTTTCAAATATATTTTCTATTTTAGGGATATATGTGATACTTCCCAATTCTCCTTTTACAGCTACATATTCTTGATCAGGTTTAATATTAAATTTAGTCGGCACCGTTAAAACAATTGCATTACCTTGTTTTCTAGTCTTCATCCTCTGTCAGCACCTTTCTATTCCTTTGCTTATATAATACCAAATGCAAAAAGTAAATACAACGTGAATACTTATTAGTATTCTCTATAGCATTTGTACACTAATTATTTTCAGGTTTTTAAGTCTTACCCTCTATCTCTGATAAAATTAATCGCCATTCCCTGATTCTCCTACTAAAAAAATGAGTGTGAATTCCATCTTTCACCTATTAAAAATTTATCACCTTTTGATTTAGCAAGAGCAATTAGTCTGGCTCGCTTCAGTAAAAAATATTCAAAAAATTGATGTTGTACTATGTTAATGCTCTTAGAATTCGTTATCCCACTGACCCTTCCAGCAGAAGGTTAGCTTTTCTCAGAGCTTCTGACAAGCTCTAAACGTTGGTATAACAGCATTATAATTTTTCAATGACTGCTGTACAACTCCAATAATTTTTGTCAATTGTAGTTAGTTTTGATTTAGTTTTAAACTATTTTAACTAGAAAAATATGGATATTTTGGATGATTTTTAATAAGAAAATTGCGAGCTAGAATGAATACTCAAAATCACCTAATAGTTCAATTTTTTATGTCTATCATTTTAGATTTTCTATATATAATATAACTATACTTTATCACGAAAGTACTAGCTCAACTTTAATTTAAAATTATTCTCAATGTTATTCTTAAAAAACATAACACATTTTCGTATCAGTAAACATAACGCGAACTTTAGTTCTCATTGTGATATAATGATGGTGTAATTATTTTTTGAGGGAGGTAACTATTTGAGAAAAAGAATAGCCGATTACGTTACTAAAACAATCTTTCAAACTATCGACAACATTCCGTCATTGGGTTATGAAAGTAGGGAAGCACAAGAAGATATGATGTTGAACATTACGGATTCATACAGTAACCAAGAGAACTTATTGATAGAAGCTGGTGTGGGTATTGGAAAATCTTTATCTTATTTAATCCCAGGTATATTAATTTCAAAGTTATCTGGTAAACCACTAATTGTTGCTACGTCATCTATTCAATTGACTGAGCAATTATCACAAGATATTGACTTAGCAAAAAAAATACTCCAAATTGATATTGACAAAACAGTTGGAAAGGGACAAAGAAATTACCCCTGTATCCAAAGAATTGCGAAACATTTTGAAACTACAAAAGATGAAAAATACACACATTATCTTGATTCTGTAGAGTCTGGTGTGGATAAACAAAATCCAAAAAAATTGAATATCGATGAGTGGGATGATATTTGTGTAGACGGCTGCACTTTTAATTCATGTAAATACAAGTCAGAGTGTTATTTTTTTCAAACCAGAAATAAATTGAAAGAACCATGTAGACGAATTGGATTTACAGGAGCCTATATCCCGAAAGTAATAATTGTTAATCAAGATTTATTAATCAGTCATTTATTTAAGTTGAAAAATACCTCCAGGGGCGTTATTTATGAGGAACCTTGCCTTTTAATAATAGATGAAGTTCACAATATTGAAGAAAAAACGAGAAGCGCCCTAACAAAAGAACTAAATAATACATCAATCAATAGAACATTAAATGACTATCTTAGCTTTATCTCCCAAACATCCAATAGTCAGAGCTCTATAAAAAATGCGAAAGATTGTTTTAATCAAATAAGAGAAACTTTTAATTGTATTTCAAAAGAATTGATTGAAGAGTCAAAAAAATTAGACTATGAAGGAACGCTCGATCGCCTATTTATTGAAAAAGGAGACTCCGATACATGTGAGAAAATATGTTCTAGTATATACCAATGTATTGAAGATCTTAACATTGCTGCTACTTTCAAAATGAATGATAGCCTAGAAAATCTATATGATTTTTTAGAAGTTCAATTGAACGAATTGATTACATTTTTTAAGACATATGGAAAGCTACACGATATAAATTTAATGTGGGGTACCATCACGAAAAATGGAAGGAAAGTAACCGTTAACTACTGCCCAAAGAGAATTGATAGAGTATTAAATCAATTAATCTTTAGAAAAAAATACCCTACCATTGGTTTATCCGCAACTATAACCGTAAAAGAACAAAATAGTGATTCCTATGAATATATCATAACAAATATTGGATTTGAAGGTGAAGTTGATGAAGTTAGAAACTCTCCATTTAACTACAACAAAAGTAGACTATTCATTCCTGAAAAGCTTCCTAATTATAGAATTAGGAATGATTACTATTTTAGTGAAATTTCATCTATAATCCAAACCATTACTAAACAAAATATTGGCGGAACATTGGTTCTTTTCACTGCAAAAGAGGACTTAAAAAAAGTTGGAGTTGCATTAAAAAAATCTTTAACGTGTGCAATTTATGAAGATGGTAACGGAATGAGCCAAAAAGAGATATTAAAACAGTTCAAACAAACTGGAGGAGTTATTTTAGGAACTGGAGTGTTTTGGGAAGGTATCGATTTGAAAGGCAATTTATTGACCAGTGTCATTATTGTTAGACTTCCTTTTCCCGTACCTGATCCAGTAATTGAATACAAAATTAGTGAGGCTGGTAACAATTCTGACAAAATATTAATCCCCGAAATGATTACAAAATTAAAACAAGGTAGTGGGCGGTTGATTAGATCGATGACAGATCAAGGTATTTTATCTATTTTAGATTCAAGGTTGAGATCTAGCAATTACAAACACCAACAATTAATTTTCAACTCTTTACCGATAAAAAATAGAATCAATACTTTTCAGGAATTAGAAGAATTTCAAAAATTTTTATAAAGAAGATATTCCAATTTCAAAAAAATCACATTAACGATTATGCTGTTCAATTTAGAATAGCCTCAATCGTTTTTTTGCTACACACATAGGTATTGTTAAAAAATAAGGGCTTTATTATAAAAAGAATCTGAATCAAAAACATTGTCCCCACCAAGCAGAAATCCCACTCTTAACCCTAAAAACAAAAATAATTAAAGGAGAAAGGAAACAATGACAACCAAATATAAAAAGCACAAACTAGCCAGCTATCTCGCATTGATAGTAATCACGGCTAGTTTTTTTATTACTCCCATCACTGCTCTTGCTACTACCGTCAATTACACAAGAATTGCCGATTACGTTTCTACTTGGTATTTAACGAACTCTGCTGGTCTTCACTGGACAGACGATGGTGTTCACATGATTAAGGCGGAGGGCGAACCTGCCTTTTGTATTGAACATGGTACCATTTTAAACGGTGGTTCTGGTTTTGATCCATCAGAACTCACAATTGCTGAAAAAGACCGTTTATCTCTGATCGCTTATTATGGCTATAAAACGAATCCTACAAGTGAAAACTACGGGATTACTCAGAATATGATTTGGGAATCATTTGGCGATCAGCTACTATCCACTACCCTTCCCAACTATCAAAATCGAAAAAATGAAATCCTAGCAAAAGTGAATGCTCACAATACAAAACCTTCATTCAATAATCAGACTGTGACCTTGAATGTTGGAGACTCAATTACACTTGACGATACAAACGGTGTTTTAAGCAAATTTGGAAATCTTGCTAGTAATTCTGCTAATCTTAAAATAAATAAAACAGGAAATCAATTGAAGTTAACTGCGACCAGCTCATCCAAAGAGACTGGTAATTTACAGTACAATATCGCTAATGCTGGTGATGTTGGAACAAGCTTTGTTTATAACAAACCCAATGAACAAAAAGTAGCTACTTTCAAATTATCTAATGCAGGCTCCTTCCAGTTAAATGTCAAAGTCAATTTAAACGGCAATGTTAAATTGAAAAAAGTGGATAAAGATACTGGACAACCTGTTCCCAATACAAAAATGAAATTTGAGTATAACGGTCAGTCCAAAGAGATTGTCACTGATACTAACGGTTTAGCTCAAATGAATGACTTAAAAGCTGGGACGAAAGTAAAAATCATCGAACTGACTGCCAACAATGGGTTTGTAAACAAAGGCGAATCTAAAGAAATCACGATTGAGCCTAATAAAACAATTGAAGTGGTAATTGGAAACAAAGCCCAACAAGGATTGTTACATCTAAAGAAAACAGGACAGAAAGCTTCCAATGTGACAACTACTGATTCAGATTATGGACAGCTGCATGAAATCAATTTTGACTATGTTAGTTTAGCTGATGTTACCTTCACCATTAAAGCTCGTGAAGATATTAAAGTAGGCAATTATATTCATGCGAAAAAAGGTAGTATAGTTGCCACTGTTCAAACAGATAAAAATGGTGAACTAATTAACATGCCAAAACTATATCTAGGAAAATATGAAGCCATTGAAACAGCTGCGCCTGCTGGTTACTTGATGAATACACCCCCGCTTCCTTTTGAATTTACCTATGAGGGACAAAACGTTGAACTCGTATCTCAATCTATTGAAGCAAAAAACGACTTCCAGCAACTAAAGATCACTCTTCATAAGAATGAAGAGCAGATTCAGGAGTGGATAGAAAATAGACCGGTTATCGAAGAGATCAAAGCCAATGACAAAATATTCGGTCTATTCACCAATCAAGAATTTACAATGACAGATAAAACAATGCTCCCAGTGGATTCTCTACTAGGATTTGGAACAGTAAAAGATGGTGAGCTTACGTTCCCTACTCAACAATTGATGGATGGGAAATATTATATTCAAGAATTAGCTGCTGGTGAAAATCATGATATTGATACTAGCCATCATGAATTTGAGTTTACAGCAGCAGACCACGAATCATAAAAAGTGATTGATATTTATGCTCCCAAAGAAAACTCAGAGGATGAGTCTACACCACTTTTAAATAAGCTTCACTTCAATCAATTCTCACTGAAAAAAGTGAATGAAGAAGCCACTCTAAAAGAAAAAAATGGTTATGATTTTACCTTTACAGGTAATGGAAAAGGCGCTATTTTCACTCTAGAAAATGAAAAAAAAGAAGTGATTCAAACAGTTACTGTAGATGTACAATCTCTTTCTATATTTATGGATATCCCTGGATTTGAGTCAATATCTTGGACACATTTTAGTAGAGACGGTTATGTCATTTTTTCTTTTGCCAAATCTTCAAACTCCTGAGGGGTTAGATAGTGAATCGAACTATGAAGTCGATTCCGGTTATAAAATCCCTCAATATAGCTAAATAGTGCACGATTTGCTTCTTCAAAATTTGAGTAGCTAGTCGTGTAAACTTCTTCCTTTTTCAATGAGGCGTGGAAAGATTCGATTCCTGCGTTATCATAAGGTGTTCCCTTTCTACTATAGGAATGCCTTATTTTGTTGGTTTCAAGCCATTTTTCTACTTCTGTTGCTGTATATTGACTGCCCAAGTCAGTGTGTAGAATCATTCCTTCCGGAATGTGATACTTTAGTTTTGCTTTATTCAACGTTTGAATGACACAATCCACCGTCATTCTTTTTGAAAATGTATAACTAATAATTTTTTTCGTGTGTAGATCCATGATGGAAGACAAGTAACACCAGCCATTTTTCTTAGTAGGAATGTATGTAATGTCAGCCGCCCATTTCTCACAAATAGTTTTAGTAGAAAAGTCCTGATTTAATATGTTCTCTTTTGAAATAATCGCTTTATTTAACCTTTGAGGTCTAAATTTTTTTACTACAATCGATCTTAAATTTAATTGCTTCATTAGCTTTTGGACATGTTTAAGAGATACTGAAATGCCATCTTTTAATAAAACTTGATGAATTTTAGTGGCACCATAGCGCTGTTTATTCGTAAAAAAAACTGTCGAAATAGTCTCTTTCAACGTATTATTTCTGATTTCTGTAGCTGTCAATGGCTTGTTTTTATAAAAATAGTAGACACTTCTAGGGATTTCTAATAACCGACATAACAAAGAAACAGTGTAGTCCTTACACCATTTTTCAATAAACTGAATAAGCGAATTTAGGTTTTCCGAGAGAATATGGCTGCGGCTTTTTTTAAGATTTCAAGTTCCTCTTTCAAACGAGCATTTTCTTTTTTTAGTTCAGCCACTTCTTTTCCAGTCAGTCCTGTGGACTGATTAGGCAAATATAAATTCTTCCATTTGTAAATCGTCGCTTCAGATAAGCCATATTCTTTCGCCAACCCTCGAACGGAACGTCCAGTTTGATTCAGTTCAACAATCATCTGTTTAAAATTTTCTTCATATCGGGTCATAAAAAATCATCCTCTCGTAGCTAAGTTTAATTTATTTTTGTCTCTACGAAAAGTTGTCTAAGATTTAATACTAACACCACCCTGTAGGAACATTCTATTTGAAAGAAAAGCAACCAGCCTCTGAACAGTATGTTCTATCTTCTGAGACCTATCAAATCGTCTCCACTTTAAAGGGAATTCAAGCCTATGACAGTAAAGGAAATTTACTTGGCGAAATCCTGAATGAAGAGAAACAAGAAGAAAATATAAACAAACCATTAACTAATAAAACCACCACAACTGAGGAACCTCAAGCAGACCAAGAACCACTTCTGCTACTAGAAATCAAAAATCATTTAGTTAAAGGCATTGCTGAACTAACCAAAACGGACGTATCAAATGGAAAAGAGCTTCTAAATACAGGCGTTCGTATTCTTGATAAAGATAAAAAAATCATCATTGAAGGAAAAACAGATAGTCAAGGTCATTTTAGTTTTGAAAACTTACCACGAGGAGTCTATTATTTCCAAGAATTTGAAGCCCCTATAGGCTATCAAATAGACGAAACACCGATTAAGTTTGAAATACTAGAAGATGGTGAGATTGTCAAATGTACCATGACGAACGAGGTGATTCCAAGTAAAAAAGAAACCTCTGTAATAGGAAACTTGCCACAAACTGGTGAGGGCATTTCTATCGCTGGGGTCATTTTAGGTAGTGCACTATTAGCTAGTGTTGCTGGTTATTACTTCTACAACAAGAAGAAACAACACAACAAAAACAACTAGAAAACTGGAGGCATTTGTATGTCTCCTTTTTTAATAAAAAAGAAAGAAGGAAAAAAGATGTCCAATCGTGTCATAAGCATTGTCTTAAAGGACAACCAGTTAGGAAGTAAAATCAAAGCAACGGTTAAAGAAGAACGAGAAATTTATGTAGAAGGAAAACGGGTGCCTTGTCGCATTTTCACAGCCTCTTCTGCTCTTCATCCTGACTTTGAAATCATCGTTCCCAATTTACGAAACTCACTACGTTTTGAAGGTCGTAAAGAAGTAGAACTGCGTGAAGTTACACTTGTGCCTAGTGCCAAAAGAAATAATATTGGAACAGCAAGTCGCTCACTTGAATTACAAATTTTTGCTAAACAGCTGCTAATACTGAACTAGAAAAGGAGAAAAATTATGAGTTTAAAATTTGAGGACAATATTGTAAAAGACTTTGATACACAAAGAACGTTTGGGAAATTATTCTATTTGAATAGCCAAAAAATTTATGAAACCGATACAGAAGGCAACCGAACAGATTTTGTTCGTGAACAACGGATCACTGTCTATTCCGAAGCCAAAAATGACCAACTTGATATCACTGTCCCTGAAACTGTTGATACTACACCTTTCTCTTATGATGATGAAGTAGAGCTTACAGGAGAAGTAACTGCACTTGCTTGGCTTTCTTCTTATACTGGCTATAATGATTCAATTCAGTCAGAACAAGCCTTCAAAATTCGAGCAGAATCACTAAAAAAAGTAGAACCAGTTATTATAAAGCAAGCCAAAGGAGACCAAAACTCTAAAAACTAATTGAATGGAGTCAACTAACTATGAACACATTCTTTCAATACTGTGGGCTTAGAATTCGCCCTCTGCATCTATCTATTTATCGCACCTACCTTCTACTAGCTTGGTTTCCTTTTCTATTATTTGCTGGTTACTATAGCTACCTTTTTATCTATCCATTAATCCTGACTATGCAACAACGACAAATTATTGATTGGTATGCCCTCTTAGTTCCCATTGGAGGGCTTTTTTTAATACTCTTCTTGTCTTTGTTTCTTCTGTTCATGGTTCGCAGATTTTCCTTTTTAAAAGGTCGATTCTTCTATCGAGTCTACCAGCGGCAAATGTTAGCTCGTCTCTTGAAAAGTAATGGATTGTATGAGAAAAAGGAACGTAAATCAAAAGAACGTACGACTGAAAAAATGGTTTTTCCAAAAGTCTATTACCGCAATACTAGAGAAATTCTTTATTTGACAGTTCCCACAGATGGAATGAAATGGCATGATCGCTTTCAAAAAATTGCTAAGACTTTTGAAGAAATGTATATTGCTGACTTCATTGAGGAACAAAAAGAAATGGGTTTCACTACCTATTTATTGATGATTGATGTTATCAGTAAGAGGATTGGAATTGAAGATTGCATCGTAACAAATGGACAAGTCAAACTCATGGATGGCGTTGTATGGGACTATGCCGAAGTGCCTCATATGTTAGTAACTGGCGGTACAGGCGGTGGCAAGTCCTACTTTCTCCTTACTTTAATTCATGCGCTTATCCAAGTTGGAACGGTAGATATTTGTGATCCAAAAGAAGCAGATTTAAAAGATTTAGAAAGTCTGCATTTATTTAAAAATCATGTATTCTACGGAACCAGTTGGATTACTAAGTGTCTGAAAAATGCTGTAGAAGAAATGAATCGGCGTTATGTTTACATGAAGGCTCTCCCTAACTATACAACTGGGAGAAACTTTTCATTTTATGGTATTCCTCCCTATTTTATTATCGTTGATGAGTGGGCCGCCTTTTTTGGTACGTTAACCTATAAAGAACAAGACAAAATTCTAGGTTATGTAAAAGAACTTGTTCTAAAAGCACGACAAGCAGGTGTTTTTCTAATATTAGCAACCCAACGTCCCGATGCAGATAACTTTGGTGGTGGTGTACGTGATAATCTTTTATTTCGTATTAGCTTAGGAAAGCTATCAGAACAAGGGTATTATATGACTTTTGGATCGGATCAAAAAGGAAAAGCTTTCATCAATAAACGAATTAAAGGCAGAGGCTACTGCGATAGTGGTTCAGGAGTTCCTCGTGAATTCTATGCCCCTCTTGTTCCTAGAAAATATGACTTCCTAGCAGCTCTCCAACAAATTGGTTCTATGCAAACTTTAAATATAAAAGATCTTTTACAGGAAATGACTTCTGAGGAAATTAATGAAGCACATTCGGCTTTTAGACTTTCACAGAAAAAATTAGAGTGAGATAAACCCCACTATATCAGTGAAAAAAGGGAAAGAAAAAGTTTTGTCTTTCGTTGCCCTTTTTGCATTGCTTCAGCGGATGGAATGAGCTGATACTAACTGCTTCGTTATGAACAAGGTTTCCTTGTGAAAGCCATACGCTTTAGTGTGTGGCGGTAAAACGAAAAAGAGTAGGCAGGTTTCCTGCCTATGACTGTGCGTGGTCAGGGCGAGCATCGCTCGCTCTGACCTGTTACCCCCGCTTAATAACATGGGGGTAACTTTTAAAAAAAACAAACGAATTATTCCCAAAACACCTTACTATATCAGTATTTTTTTCTAATAAAAAATGTAAACAACTTTATTTGAGTTTGTAAACAACAGGCAGGTGAACAATGAATAACCAAGAAATTAGAATTTTACGAAAAAGATTAAATTTAACACAACAACAATTTGCAGACAAGCTCAATTGGAGTAAGTCTTATCTTTCTATGATTGAAACGGGAAAACGTACAGTCACAAAAGAATGCATCAAAAAGATACGAAAAACATTCCATTTGGAAGGTGGTATTTTACCAATGGAAGCCAAAATTGATTTTCTTCGGATTCGCTTTAAAATCAACTCTCCCTTCAAAGTAATAGAAAAAATACTTCGAATGAATTCAGATGCCTTTATTTATAAAAACTATGGTTTCAATCATTACACTGAAACGTACTGTTTTAGTGATATTTTTGTTTTCACTAATCCAGAAAATCTAGATATGGGCGTGATGATTGAACTTCGTGGTCAAGGTTGTCGAGAATTTGAATTAATCCTTGAGGAACAGGAAGAGACATGGACCACATTCTTTTGGCGATTGTATCAATCGGATGTTTTTGGTGAGGGTTTAGTGATTGATACTAAGATTACTCGAATTGATTTAGCTTTGGATGAACACCTTTCTCTTCTCTATCCCAATTACGATTTATTTGAACTGAAAGAAAAAGTCGAACAAGGCTTAGTTGATACTACCTTTCGCAATTTTGATTTTACTGGAGGCATTGTGGTTAAAAATGGGCAACTAATTAATAAAGGACTCTCTCTTTATTTTGGTTCCAGACAATCCCCTTTCTATTTAAATTTCTATCAAAAGGATTACGAATTAGCAAAAAAAGAAGCGATATCTGTTGAAATGGCTCGACAAAAATATGGGATTAAAAATCGTTATGAAATCCGTTTAGCTGACGAAAAAGCCTATCTCTTTGTTGAGTATTTACTTTCTACAGGAGAAACAATTGAATGGATCGTTAAAGAATTAATTGATACTGCTATCAAAGTATATGATTGCGACTCAAATGGACTGCGCACTCATTACAGTCAAAATTGGCGTATGGTCATTGAAAGTATGCAAGAATTACGATTAACCATGAAAGGTGAAAAACCAAATTATGATAAAGCGTTACGCTGGCTCTCAAACTATCTTGCTCCTACGCTAAAGAAAATTTGGATTATGGATCAAACATTTGGCAAAAATGAGTTAATGTCTAGAATTCAGCAGGCAGAGCTAAAAGAAAAAGATCAAGAAGAGCTGGCTAAGCTTACAACGACAATAAAAGGATTATTGATACAAGAAGAAACTCAAACAACTACTTCCTCTTCTGTAACTGTTACACAAGAAGAAGTCGAGCAACTGTTAGCGCAATTTCTATTTAATTGAGAGGTGAAAAAAATGATTGAATTATATATCGAAAATCTTCATACTCATAAAGGGAGATGGTTTGAACTACCGATTGTTTGGGAAGAAGTCAAAGAAAAAATTGAATTAGATGATGGACAGGAACATTTAATAACAGACTACATGGCACCATTTACCCTTTCTCACTATGAAAATTTTAATGAAATGAATGAAATTGCAGAACAACTGGATGAGCATACTGGACACCCAGCAATCCACTATTTAGGGGAGCTTGTTGAATACGGATTTTTCAACGATACCTTAGATGCATTTGAACAAATTGATGAAATTCAAGTCTACTCTGACTGTTACTCCTATAAAGATTATGCAGAACAATTAGTGGATGATCTTGGCTATTTATCTGGTGTTCCTGATTTAATCAAGTGGAATGTTGACTATGAGGGAATTGGTGAAGATTTACGCCAAGATGGACGCCTCTATCAAGCAAATGACAATACTATTATTGAGGTATTGTCATGAATCAGCAAAAGCTAAAAGAAATCCTTCAAGGCAGCTATGGTTTCATTTGTCTAGAGGGAGAAATACCAGAACGACAAGCACGACAATTTTTGACTGTTAAAAAAATGACTCAACGAGAGAATTTGGTTTTTATTCCTAAAAGAGAGGTTTGTTTTGAGCGAATTCTTTCAAAGCATACCAGTCTCTATATTGAAGGCTTAGAACGTTATAGCAATTCTGGTGTTTATCTAGGTTACTTCTATGATTTTTATAAAGTCACCTACCTATTCAATTCTCAGCCTAGTCGTTTAAAAATTTATGGTACTCAGCTTTCTGCAAAGGAACTCCTTTATTTATTAAAGGGGTTCTCTTTTTTAATAATCGAAAAGGAGTAATTCAATGAAATTTATCAAAGAGAAAAAGAATCACGCCCCTGCTTTGCCAAAAGAAGAAAAAGCGACTAGTATCCGAGCGACTCGTACCTTCTTTTTAATCCTAACGCTTTTTTTAATCAGCAGTGGTCCCTTTGCCTTTATTAAATCGGCCCAAATGCAAGGTCTGATTCGTAAAGAACAAGCTGCTTTAACTGAAACAATTCAGAAAAAATTAGCAAAAAATACAAACACACCTGTTACATCAGAATTATACAAACAGTTTCTACAACCTTTTATCACAGCTTACATTAATATCCCTGCTGAACAGCAGTCATTTGAAAAACGCCATACTTCACTCCAAGAGACCTATTTTACGATAACACTCGAAGAAGAAAACAATACAGGCACTGAACGAAAATTGCTCTCTTCTGATTTTTATGATCTAGTCAATGAAAATGGACAATTAGTGGCTCAGTACCGTATTTCCTATGAAATCACTGCTCCAGTTACAAAAGAACGAGATGTAAAGAAAAAGGAAGGTGATAAAGAAGTAGTTGTCAAAGAAAAATATATTGATTACGAGAAAACTGAAAATCGTGTGTTGTTAAACATCCCTTTTACACAATTAAAAAATCACTCCTTTAAAGTGACTGCGTATCCTTATTTTACTATTGAACCTTCACTAACTTCACAAAATGGACAATTACAAATGCTAGATATTTCTCAGTATCAACAAGTCGATAATAAAGAAGAAAAAGCGGTTATCAGTTTCATTCAGTCATTCCTCGATAAATATGTATCTGCTTCATTGGAAGATATGGCATTTATGATGAAAGAACCAGAAATCCTAACAGGTAATTATCAGATAAGCAACAGCCAAATTGATCCCTTCTTCAAAGACAAACAACTTTTTGCTTTTGTTACCTTTGATGTTATTGATGGCGAAACAAAAATAGGACACAAAGAAACTATGACTTTGTTGTTGAAGCAGCGAGAGAACACATACTTTATTGAAACAATCCATCATTATTTAGGAGGAATTTAAATGAAACAAAAGAAGAGCACACAATCACCTCACCAAAGACAACTATTGACCGTAAAATTAACAACCATATTCAGCAGCCTCTTATTCTTTTTCTCACTATCTCCTGTAGCCTATGCGGATGCTAATGCCAAAGAAGCTAGTAATTATATCTTGAACGACTGGATTGCGCCAATTTTTGGAGTTGTTGTTGTCTATTTAGTTATCAAAGAATTTCTGAATTCAAAATGGATTCAAGGTTTTGCGATCCTCTTTTTTGGCGGTATTATTTACGCAGTTATTAAAGATCCTACAAGTGTTCTTAATTCACTTTCTAATCTAAAAAGCTACTTTGGATTATAGTCATGAATAAAGAAAAGCAGATATTAGACTATAGAGAACCCTTCAATGCTCCCTATATGATTCGAGAAATCGCCAAAAACGTCCACTTACCTTTTGTCGTCTATGCACAGGACTTCACTGTCGCAACAATCAGTTTTGCGGTTGTGTTTAGTGCTCTCTTGATGCTTTTTGGGATAAATCAATTAGTCGTCATGGTTTCTCTAGCTATCCCTTATGGTTTAGTACAGCTATTTAACCGAGTTGAACCAGACGGAAAGCGAGCAGATATTTTTTTGAAAGATTATTTTGTCTATCTTCTTACCTTTGTATTTGGGCATAAATTGCTCTATCATGAACAACTTCACTCATTTAAACAAGAAAAAGTAATTTATGACCGCTGCACTATTGAACAGCTTTTCCTAAAAAAAGAAGGAGAAGAAAAAATGAATACCTTAGATATTGACCAATTGAAGCAAGAAATAAAAGATAGTGTTGTTCCAGAACTAATCCATGAATTTGAATCACTAAATGCTAAAGAAGAAGGTTTCTATGAATTATTTGAAACAGATGACGAAGTGTTATTAATGAAAAAGACACTCTTTCGACAATTTACAGATGGGGTTATTCCAATGTCAAAAATCCCTAAATTAAAAGAACAATATCAGTCATTAATCAAGCAATCCATTCGTAAGCGAATCACTAGATTATTATAGGAAGGTGGAAAAAAATGAAGTTTAAGCAGCCATTTCATAAGGTTTATCATAATTTATTGCTTACTACAGATAATGAAGTTTGGGCATACTTCACTTGCCCTAGCGACTATGTTATTGGTCAAAATAAAGAAATTCAAGAAAAACACAAACAAAAATGGAATCAATTTTTGCAAAGCTTACGCCGCTTTGAAGACTTTGAACTATTTCTAAATCCGCATTCTTATAATCTTAGCGAACGACTAGCAGCTTTCTCCGAAAATTTTGATGAACAAGCAAAATCAATGGGCGATAATCTAGTTGATCGAACACTTTCCGAATTAGAAAATCAACTTCGAGTCCTTACAACGGAAAAATTTTATATTGGGGTTAAACTTTCTAGCTTATCTTCTGCAACAACCATAAAAGGAAAAGCGATGGAAGTCGTTGACTATTACGCAGGAAAACTATTATCCCTGAACCACTATCACCTAACTGTTGATGAAGATTTTTTAAAACGATACCGTTCAATAGAGTCAGAAATCTTTCAACTCGTTGGAACGATTAATGGGCGTAGACTTACTGAACAAGAGGTGCTACAAGCCTGCCGTTATCCTTATGTACGTGGAATGAAGACTTCTTTTGATCTTGATTTTGTGGAAAATAGCAACTATTCATTAACAGATACCATTCTTGATCCTACAGAAGAACAAGGCTTACTAAAGCTAAGAAGCCCCGAAGGATCTAGCTACATTGCACTGCTTCCTATTCATAAATTTGCCCCTAATTTGGCATTCAATCATGTAGCAGAAGTAGTGCAAAGCCTCCCCTTTCCAGTGGAGTTTCGACTCAAAGGGCATTTTGAACCCTTAAAAGGTGGTAGAGGATTAAAAGGAAAGTCTTCTCGTGCAGCCAAAAGATTAAAAAACAGCGCAAAAGAAACAGTCTCTATGGGCGATGCTGAAATGAAATCCAGCCGCTTTAATCGTTACGCTTTAACCGACCTAAATAATAAAATAGATTTAAGAGTCCCTGTCATTAAATGGCTGGGGCTTTTTGGTGTCTTTGGACAAACACCAGAAGAATGTCGCAGTCGGATTCGTACCGTCATTTCTTTATGCCAATCTCGAAATGTAGAAATTGTAAAAGGGTTAGCCGATCAAGTCTTTCTCTTCCATCAATTTTTAGCTGGTAACAAACCGGGACAAGAAAAAAATTGGCTTCATTACACTACAGTTGAAGGCATCAGTGAAATGTTATTGGGTGTTGAAAATCGGATTGGTGATAACGTAGGGATTCCTATCGGTATGGTCTCGGAATTGAAAAATACTCGAAACCTAACACCAAAAGAAATTGCAAAAACTAGTCGAAAACCTGTTTTCTTTAATCCAGCTATTGGGAACCAAAATGATATCACCGATAAAAAAGCCAATAGTCCGCACATTGCCATCACTGGGCCCACTGGAAATGGGAAATCCTACTTGGCAAAGTTTATTTTCTTCCTTTCAGTTTTAATGAATGGAAAAGGTTTGTACGTTGACCCTAAATCTGAGTTCTTTGATTGGATTATGGAGGTTATCAATAATCCACTTTATCAAGAAAAATATCCTGACACTTGCGCTTTCATTCAACAGCATTTCCACCAAGTACGACTTGATCCAAATAAAACCAGTAACAAGGGTGTTCTTGATCCCTTCTGCTTTATTCCTAATCGAGTAGCTGCAAAAGATATGGCTCAAGATTTATTTGAAGAGCTTTATGATTTTACTAGTGCTAGAGAGAAAAAATCAAGATTGGCAATGTTAGAAGGAATAGAAACAGTATTAAAAAGAAGAGATCAAGGCGAACGGATAGGATTACTTCATGTAGTTGACTTCATGCTAGAAAGTACACAGGAAGAGGTTCGAGATACAGCCAGCTTAATCAAGAAATCGGTACAGGGTTCCATCTTAGAATTAGCCTTTAGTTATGGTGAAAATGAAGGACTGAATCTCACTAATAAAGTCACTGTCCTAGAAGTCTTAGGTTTAGAAATGCCTCGTGCAGAAACACTTAGCAGTGACTACAGTGCTACACAGAGAAAGTCGGTCATGTTGATGATGTCTATAGGAAAATTCTGTGAACTATTTGGTTTACGTGATCGAGAAGAAAGCACTGTTGTTCTATTTGATGAAAGTTGGATTTTTAATTCTTCTAAAAACGGACGTGCGATTATCAAGTCCATGCGCAGAGTTGGTCGAAGTTTCAATAATACTC
Organism: Desemzia sp. FAM 23988; assembly: GCF_045528365.1. Taxonomy (NCBI): domain Bacteria; kingdom Bacillati; phylum Bacillota; class Bacilli; order Lactobacillales; family Carnobacteriaceae; genus Desemzia; species Desemzia sp. FAM 23988. Next base: position 45,889 of record NZ_JBGQQS010000009.1, on the reverse strand, counting down.
TTATCATCGTCACTCAATCTGTTAAAGATACAGCAGAAGAAGATGACACAGGAAATTTTGGACGAATTTTTGCTTATGATGACAAAGATGAACGTGAAGAGATTCTTCGCCATTTAGGATTAGAAATAACCAGTGAAAATATAGACTGGTTAAAAAACTTACCCAAATACCATTGTCTTTATTTAGACTTACGTGGTCGTGTTGGGAAAATGCTTGTCTATTGTCCTTATGAAGAAATCCATCAAATGCTACAAACGGTCAAAAAAAATACGAGTGCAGATGTGGAAACAACCTTTAGCGCTTAGAAAGGAGCTGCTATGTTACTAAAAGATTTATTTGATATTGACAGTTTCCAATCCTTTTTTGAAAAAGGCGGCTGGTTTAGCATCAATGAAAATTTGCAAAGTGTGCTAAATGCGTTGCTCAATATTGCCTTTGGATTAATCAAATACCTTGTTCTAGCATTAGATTACGTGATAGATAAACTCTTTAGTTTAAATTTACTAGAAGGCGTGTTACCTGATTTATTCTCCACTACTGGTGCTATCTACAACAAGTTATTCAGTGTTGTAGGAATTCTCCTTTTTACGTTTGTAATTGTCATTTCAGTGAAAGATTTTTTTGAAAAAGGAATCAGCAAGGCATTAATCCGTTTTGGTATTTTCACCTTAATATACGTTGGCAGTATGACCTTTTTTGTCGATGGTGCCAACAAAGTTCAAGAAGTGAATACCCTCTCTCAAAATGTACAAGGACAATTAGTTGATTTAACAAGTGGCAGTCTCACGAAAAACACTGGCAATATCTCAGAAAATTTACTTGGATCAAATCAACAACTAGACGGAACAAGTAATATCCGAAATCTCATTTTTGATGAATTTGTTATTAAACCTTATGCTTTACTCAACTTTGGAAAAACAGATGTATCAAAAGAGCAATTTGAATCCTATCTTGTTAAAAGTGGTGAAACATTTGACCAAAAAAAGACCGATGAGATTGCTGATAAAATAAAAAAAGACTCCAAAAAAAATTCTTATCTCACCTCAGATCGTATGACCGAAAAAGTTGCTGTTTTATTAAATACATTTATTATGCTAATCGTGATTGGAACGGCTGTACTAATTATCGGAGTTGCAAATATTTTAATCCAGCTATTAATTTATGGCATCCTCTTTCTCTTTCCTTCACTACTTTTTTTAGCTTTGATTCCAAACATGCACCATCTGCTAAAAAATAGCTTCATGTTACTAGGAACACTGTTTGCTTCAAAAATAGGGATTGGATTCGGTTTTGGTCTCTTGTTCTCTATTTTAAATTTGTTAGATACTTTTTTTGTTGTCACAAACATTGTCACCATGATTGTAGGACTGTTTGTCAAAGTTTTGTTAGGGCTGTTTATCTGGAAGAATAAAGGTCAGATTGTTCGTTCATTGACGAAAGGTAAAGCAGAGTTAAAAGACTTTTCTTTCAATCCCAAACAAACCATTCAAGAAAGACAACAACAACGAGCACAAAAAGAAGATCAGCAAAATCGCTATGCTGAACAAGACTATAAAACACAAACCGCAGAAAATGATTATCTTCGATCAGGAATAGAGCTAGATCACGCTTATCGTCAAAATGAACTACAGGATAATTTATTAGTGCAAGCTGGGGAGGAAGAAACTTCTCTTCATCAAACAGCAATGCCTTTTGATGAACAACCAACGGAGTCCAAGGAAGAACCACTCCCTACCGATACTTTTGATGTAAACGACCCAGAAGAATCATTTAACTATCCTGTTGAGAACACTTCTGGTTCTGTCTCAAATACAGATCCATTACTCACTGAAACCGTATTACCTACAGAAGAGGTTGATGATCATTTGGTGAGTCCAAATACTTTAACAGAAGAAGCAGAAACACCTGTTGAATCAGTCATTGAAACAAGCAATGTAAAGGACGACTCATTAGAAACAGAGCCACACCTCCCTTCTCTAGTTACAGAACAAGAAGCCCAGCTACTGGAAAAAGAAATCAGTCATCTTAGACAAGAAACCTATACTACGTCGGAATTTAGTGAGGAACAAGCCTATGAAAATGCGTAAGTTATTTCCATTGCTTTTTTTGGGCTTCTTTTTCATTTTTTTTATGCTCATTGCTGGCAGTAGTTCTTCTACTACACACACAGCCTCCGAAGAAGGACAAAATCTTCCAGAAGCAGTGCTTCGTTGGAAAGATAAGGTGATAAAAGAAGCTACCAAAAATGAAATTCCAGAAGCAGTTCCTTACTTATTAGGAATTATTATGGCAGAAACTGGAGGTAATTCAGAAAAATATCCTGATGTTATGCAATGTTCCGAAAGCCAAGGAAAGCCACCAAATTCAATTCAAGATCCAAACGAATCCATTGAGGTTGGCGTAAAATATTTTGCAGATATGTGGAAAGTGCATCGTGATTACGATGTTTTAAATATTGTACAAGCCTATAATTTTGGCGGTGGCTTTCTAAGTCATTCAGGTAAAAGCTACTCTCTGGATCGTGCGATTCAATTCTCAAAAAATCAAGCAGGTGGAAAAACAGTCACTTACACTAATCCTATAGCTGTCAACTTAGGATATGATTATCGTTATGCGTATGGCAATATGTTTTATGCTCAAATTGTTAAACAATACATCACTTCTACTTCCAACAATAATAGTCAAGGGAATTCAACTATTGTAAAAGCAGCACTTAAAGAATTAGATGAAGGACCTCATGATGGTGGGGAAAAATATTGGCGTTGGTACGGCTTCAATGGACGTGTTGAATGGTGCGCTATTTTTGTTTCTTATAATGCTGAAAAAGCTGGGGTTAAAATGGAACGGTTCGCTTATTGCCCAACAGGTATTGAAAATTTTAAAGCTAAAAATCAATGGTTGGGGAAAGGAAATTTGCCTAAAAGTGGTAATATCATCTTTTTTGACTGGGATGGTGATTCTGTTAGCGACCATGTAGGAATTGTTGAGAAAGTAGAAAATGAAGTTGTTTACACAATTGAAGGGAATTCAGGAGACAAAATTGCTAAACGTAGTTATGAAAAAGACAGTCCTTATATTATTGGATGTGGGACGCCTTAATCAATCAAATTCTATGTTACTGATTTAAATACGATCTTCAAAAAAAGAAGAGCATGGGACAAAACCAATCAAAATTAAAAATACAGTCAAATTAAGGAAATTTAAACTTTGATTTGACTGCATTTTATTTAACTGATCCTTCCAAATTTTAGTAAATTTAAGACTTTTGACCTAGACACAATTCATTTCTTTTACTTACAAAAATAAAAAATGTATATCTCAGATCATCTGTATAGTACTTTTTTAACATACAACTATCTTTCAACAATTTATTTTGATGAATAAAGATTTTTCTTAAAATATATTAAATCTTGAGCATGTAGAATCTGTTTTAACCTATGAATTAATAATTGAATAATTTTAAGAATTATCTAAAAAAAGAGTATGTAGTAGCTACATTAATTGCAGAGTTTGTCTAAGATCTATCACTCAAACAATTCACCTCACTAAGAAAATAATGATATAAAATAATATTTTTAATATTGAATTAAATGAGCATATTACAAAACTCAACACCATGCTAGATACAGAAAAAATCTTTATATTTTGCTTTGAATAGAATCAAAAACAACGTATTAAGCATTTGATTACAGTCTATTAACTGCTAAAAAAACTATCCAACCGAAAAATCAATCTAACAAGCAAGGATTTATATTTGCTTGTTAAAATACTACCACATTTAAACGTTCAAAGTAACATAAAAAATGTTATACTATAATTGTTATGTATTGTTTAATATAGGTTTCTTTGTTATTAAGTACACATGATAGGCTTAGAATTATTCACTGTAATATCTACTTTATTTGACTGACTAAGGATGTGATAAATTTGTTAAAAATCGACCTTCATCTACACACTCAAAGATGTAAAAAAGGAGATGGGTCTAAAAGAAATATCTCTCCTGAAAACTTTATTAAAAAAATGCATGAAAATGAGGTTTGTATGTGTGCCATTACGAACCATAATAAATTTGACTTACACGAATTTGATAAAATACAAAAGTTAGATGAAGAACTTGTAATTTTCCCTGGAATAGAACTTGATGTAATAAGTGAAAAGAACCAAAGCCATATTGTTTTGATTTGCGATCCATCATGCAAGGAAGCATTTTATAAAACATTCGACAATGATTCAAATAGAAACTATGATACGTTTACTTTATCAGAAAATGACTTCTTTGATAGAGTAAAGCAGTTTAATTCAGATGACATTATCGTTATCCCCCATTTTCTAGATAAAGATAAAGAACGCTCCATTGATTTTAGTTTTAAAAGTCGATTAGAAGAAAAACTAAGTGATTACGTCGTAATTTTAGAACCTGGAAAATTGGCAACAATGGGAATTATTAATGCTCATAAAGAATTAGCTATAATTGGAAGTGACGTTAAAGACTGGTCTACTTACTCTTCCAGTAATTTACCTGAAATAAAATTCAAAATCGAAACATTTAAAAAATTTGTAGAATTAGCTAAAGATGGAACTCTTTTAATTAAAACTTTACTAGACAATGCTCATAGTGAAACTATTTATTTTGATGGAGGAGAAATCTCAATTTTTAATGATATTAATATTATTTTTGGAGAAAAAGGTTCGGGGAAAACGAAACTAATAGAGCAAGAACTAATTCCTTACTACGAAGAATCCGGGAAAAAATTTATTTTTCATAAGGGGGCTGAATACAAAGAAAAATATACAGACATTCTAAACAATAAAATTGAGCGTACGATCATTGATGAAGAAACTTCTGCAGATATTGCTATTCTATTTGACAAAATATCGAATTACAAAGAACGAAAGATATCCAATTTTATTAAAACATATATTGAATGTAGCAAAAAAAAATCTAATGGTAAAAATAAGAACTTATTAAGAAAAACTGCCAGCACTTTCTCTTCATCTGGAGTTGAATTTTCAGAAATCAAAAGACAATTAAATTCAAAATTATCAAAAATCAATAAAGTAGAACAATTGAATAAGTCAGAAAAACGCGACTATGCTGACAAAGACCGTCTCTCAACGGAACTAATCAATTTAAAACAGCATATTTATTCAGAATCTGAAAAAGACTTTAAAAACAGTTTTGTTAATTCTAGTATTTCAGATTTTTTAACGACAATTAAGGGCAGCGTAGATAAAAAAACTGGCGCTAAATCTAAACCTAACAATATTGGATTTTCCAGTTTAGTAGCAAAACGTCTAGAAAGATATAAATGGAACATAGAAATTAACCAACTGTTAGATAGTATACAAAGTGATGAAAAATACAAATTAGGCTATTTGCCTGGTAAAGGGACAGTATATTTAACAACTAAAGTGATGGTATTATCAGATGAAGTTTTTTTAGACTCTCCGTTTAATAAAAGTACTATTGTTCAAAACAGAGAACTAATGAAGAAATTACGAAATTTCTCACTTTCGGATTCTTTTACTAGTATAAATAATTATTTTAAATCCAACGAAAAATATACTGGTGAACAATTTGTAAATCAAGTTATCAGGGTTTATCCTGAGCCTTCTAAACAATATCCAGATCATAAACCTTATCCAGGGATGACATTAGAAACAAAAAATTCTTCAACACCCTATAATCCTTCAGAAGGTGAAAAATCTATTCTTTCTATTGTAGCAATACTAGAAAATACAGAATATGATTGTTATTTATTTGATGAGATGGAGCGGGGGCTTGGTAACAAATATATTGCCAGTTACGTTATTCCTGCGCTAAAAAGACTTAGAGATATCGGAAAAACTTTAATAGTCTCAACACATAATGCGAATATTGCAATTTCAACATTACCTAGTCAAAGTATTTACTGTAGATACCCTGATCAAAAGGGATATTATATGACTGGAAATATGTATTCTAATCAATTAATAAATTTTAAAAATGCTAGTGAGATTGTATCATGGGAACCTCTAGCAATTGAACACCTTGAGGGAAATGAGATTATGTTTTTAAGGAGAAAAAATATATGGAATTACTAACTATTAAAACAATCATCAATAGAAATACCACTGCTGATCCTAAAGAAATATCATTATCATTTGAACAATGTTCTGAACTACCAAGGATAATACTATCAGAAACAGAAACAACTGACTTACAAGCTTTTTTTAATGCAATTTTTGACTATATACTAACATATGAAAAATTATTACAATTCCAACTATCTGATACTACAAAAGATCTATTTAATGAAGTGGCTGAAGATATCATTATGCAATTAAATTCAGAGATATCTCAATCTGAACAAAATTTTGAGGAGTTTATCCAATTAAAGAAAAAATAAATTTTGATTTCTTTCCCCATTTGTAAAAAAAGAAGCTTGCTATAAATTTGTAGCAAGCCTTTTATTTTGATGGAAAAGGTTAAGACTATTAGCGTATACTTTTTTTATATTTATCATATACAGTATTATGCACCAAAATATTCATCTTTTTTGATATACTCTTTCAGAAAATTTTACAAAAAGACTATACAATCCTTGAGTTATTTAAGCTAATTCAGTCTCACTCAAACAATCATTGCTGCTCCTAAAGAAAGACTTTGCTTACGGGTTAATGATACAATTGGTGTATCAAGATATTGCCTGGTTCTGTAGTTATTCTTTATTACGTGTCCCTCCACCAACCCATATAACTTGTTGAAAACTCTTTCCTCCAATTGTTTCCATCAATTCTTGAGAATATTTTAAATAGAAAGTAATTATTTCTACTGTCACCCTAACAAATTTTTAAAATGAATGGTTACTATCCAACAGAAAAAATTGGCTTTTTAATAGCCCTAGAAGGGCTCACTACTTGCTGCTCCGTTCAAGGTAGCTTTTTTAAGAGACCGCCAACCGCTATCTCTCTATTTTTTCTAGTCTTTATTTGCTAAATGGATCGCTATACTCACATAATATCCTTTGGTCCAAAACAATCGATTCCATAATTATATTTCAGATTCACATGACGCTCATGGATAATTACAGCACTCCTCCCTTTTAAATAGCCCATAAAACATGATAGACTATGTTTAGGTGGGATTCTTACTAACATATGAATATGATCTGGCATTGCATGGGCTTCGATAATCTCTACCTCTTTCATTTCACACAGTTTTATCAATATTTTCCCAATATCTTGTCTTAACTTTCCATAATGACTTTCCGTCTGTATTTTGGTGTAAACACAATATGATACTTACAATTCCATCGAGTATGTGCTAAACTTTTATCGTCATTTGACATAAAAAAATTCCTTTCGATTTTATAATGGTTGGTAGCCTTTATCTAGTATATCGAAAGGAGTTTTATCGCTAAAGCTACTTCTTCCACGCGCAGTACACGTGTTTTTTTTGTTCCAATGACTTTAGCGATTGAAACCGACTAAAGTCATTAATAAAATAGCTCCTATCCTCTATCTCTGCAAAGAGATTCGAGAATCGGAGCTAAAATAAAAAGCTAAAGAGAAACGTAAATAAATAAACTATAGCAGCTAAAATATATTTTCTTGGATTTTTCCATATATCTTTTTTTAAATGCCATTTTTTTATAGGAAAACGTATCTCCAATATGGTTGAAAATATTGATTCGAATAGTATTAATACTGCTATAAAAAAAACGGTAAACAAATTTGCAGTTATAATATTCAAATAAATTAGTATAAGAAAAATGAAAACATTCATCGAAGAAAAATAGACAAGCAGTAGTCTGAAATACATCATATAAATATATCTAGAATTTGGCAATGACTTAATTTGTTTTAACATTCCTCTATCCGACGATATTAATGTTGCAATGGGTGAATTAATAGAAATTATAGTAAAAATTAATGGTACAATAACATGAACATTAGTATTTTGCATTAATAGATATGCAATGAAAACCATCCCAAAAATCAAGTTGATAAAAAAAGCACCATCCATAACTAAAGAATTGGTAAAATAATTATTTTTAACAAGGCTTGATCTGCTTCTTAATTGTTCAGAAATATAGACTAAATGTTTTATTTTTACTAATTTAACCACGGCAACTAGTAATAATAAGAATAGTAGTATGAGACTATCTATCAAAATCGGAATAGTCATAGCAATTAGATATGTTATCATTTTAGAAGCTTTTTTATAAAAAATTAGACTATCTTTCTGCATAAGATCAAATGTAAAGAAGCTAATCAATATAACATACATTGAATAAACCAAACAGTATATAAATGCTGGAAAATTACTAATAAATTGACTATAAAATATGACTCCCAATATTAACAATCTTTCAAGTAAATTTACAAAGAAAACACTTGTTAGAAAAATTACATAAAAATGATTTATTGGTATTGGTAGTTGATAATAGTCAATGATCCTTCCTTTGATAAAGTATGAAAAATATGTCTGCATAGATGAGAGAAATGTAACAATAAAAACACTAAAAAAAATAATGGGCAGATTAAAATGAATAGTAAAATTATAAGAAAAATACCAAGCGGCTAATAAAGAAATTAAGGTGAATGTTAGCTTCTTTAAATTAAGCAAATCTCTAAAAGTAATAGTTATCATTTAAAGTTCTCCCATTATTTTTTTAAGTAATTGATCAGAAACTAAGTCCTGTTGCAATTTGAAACTATTTATCTTTCCGTTTTTCAGTACCATAATTTCATTACATACTCTTGTTATACTTTCAATAATATGCGAACTCATAAAAATTGAGCCATATTTTTTATATTCCATGAGTTCTTTATAAAGAAATTCTGTAGAATCAAAATCAAGACCATCCAGAGGCTCATCCAAAATTAATAGAGGCCGCCTAAGAAATAGTCCTGAAATAAGAAATACCTTTTTTTTATTACCTGTGGATAAATCTTTAATCAGAACATTTCTATATGAGGTAAAATGAAAGCCCTCAGTTAAATACAATAATTTTTCATTATCAAATACTACGTTATATAACTTACATAGCAACCGAATGTATTGATCAAAATTCCAATTCATAAATCCATTATTTTCTGTAAAAACAGTAAATCGATTTTTCTTGAATTCTAATTTTTCAAAAGATATTGGTTTGTTCAACCATTTAATTTTAGTTACACTATATTGATCAGTTACACTACTCAACGTATTAATAAGTGTAGTTTTCCCTGCACCATTTCTCCCAACTAATCCAACTATACTGTGCTTAAAAATTGTTAGTTCCTCAATATCTATTATAAATTTTTCTTTCTCATACCAAGATTTGAGATTGCTTATAAACAATAGTGGTTCATTCTCACTCATTTCGTTTGCCTCTGTTCAATAAATATACAACTGCCACCACAAAAAATACTATGGCGTAAATGTATTCTTGCTTAACCAAAAATACAATACCACCTACTAAAAAACAAATAGCAATAAGTATTCTTAATAACTTTCTATCCATAAATAGCTCCTCCTAACTTTCTAATTGTAATAGATACTATCATCAACATTCCAACTATAAACCAAACGACAATATTTTGAGACTTTAAGGCTACTAATAATAATGTAATCATAGGAATAACTAACAAATACAACGTGATTGTTCGATAATTAGCATTCAGATTAAATCTATCTATTATGCTTGTAGTAAAAAAAATCACTAAAATAGAAAAGACGTCTAAAACAGTAAGCTGAAAGATGAATAATCCCATTCCTATAAAAATAAATAACACTTTCTTCTTATCTTTTAAATTTATGATTTGCTTTTTTATCACTAATAATATACTAACTAAGAATAGAGAAATATTCAATAACCAAACTTTACTATCTAAAATCCCTATAAAAGAATTGTTGAATAAACGATTGCATAAAAGGAGCAGAGTCATGAGAAAGATTCCAATATTTATAGTACTAATTAAATTACTAAGAAAATTAGGTGTGGAAAACGATTGCTCTTTAAAAAAAATCAGCATATTACTGAACTCTAACTCTAACATCAAAATAATGAAATAAACCAAACAAACTAGATAGTTTGATACATTAGGTGGCTTTATTCCATAAATTCTTAATCCCCATACAATAAGCAACATAACTAGGTTAACTATAAAAAGAAAGACAGCTTTCTTTTTTAATATAGAAGCTTTTCCCAAGTCAATTCCTCCCAGTACTTTTCAAATTCAATTACGCATTCAAAATTTTCTATTAGATAAATCATTTCTTGATTATGAAACCTAAACTCATTTAGAAATATTTTATAACGTTTTAATATCTGAGATTTTTGGGTTAGTAGTTTGGGTAAATCTGTATTTTCGTAATATGATATTTCTATTCTTTTATTTTCCTTGTTAACATTAAACTTAAGCCCAATAACAGTGAATTCTAATATTCTTAAAAAATAGATAATTAACTTTGCAACAAAGGATTCTTTTAAAATAATATATCCTTTGCTTTTAGAAATTACAGAATTAAAAATCGAATTCATAGAAATAGGTACGTACTCTTTTCTCTTCTCATTTATTTTTTGATTATGAGAGGCATAATTAAAGTGTATAAAAGAAAATTCATTGTTTATTAAAATGTTCTGTAAAATTCTCAACTTAAATTCTTCAATTTGATCTTCTGTTCCCAAAATCTTATCGACAGATGGATAATTATCAGGATATAACTTTCTTTCCTCTATAATAATCTTTTTTTCTGTATTAAAATCTTCTTCTTGAAAAAAGGTATCTGCTGAAAAACTAATAGGAATTTCTTCAAAATCACTGTGAATAAATACAAAGTTCATCTTCTTTTTATCAGTTAATGCGTTATAAATATTATTTTTAAGTTCATACTTTTCTAACTCCACTTTACTATTTCGTATAATCATGTGTTCAAGCAAATGTAAATAACCTGGTAACATTTCAAATTTTGGATATATATATATATGATCTACTGAAACATTGATAGGAAAACTAAATTCCATATAGATATATTCTTTATTCATTATTTACCCCAATCTTTGTACATACAAATTCACTAGATAAAAATTTACATTGTAGATCATCCACATTTAATTTATCAATAACGTTGATTATATCTTCTATAACTACTTCTTTATTGAAAATCCAGAAAGGAAACAGAGTGTAGCAAGATTGATTTATACTAGAAGAAATTAGAAGGTTTTTTTTCAATCTCTGTTTTGCTTTCCTCAAACTATCGCTTGAAAACTTCGCGCTTTGGATACTTTTTCTAACGAATTCGCTTTTTTCAATACTATACTCCGCCACTGATCCTATTATAAAAATACTTAATCTTTCATGAAATTTCGCTACTGTCGAATAACAGTACCCCTTCTCTCTGATATTAAGTAACCCTCTGTTGCTTTCCCATAATTGTTCATATAATTTCAATTTTGCAAGCTCTTCATATGAATTTAGAGATTCAATATTAAAATAATTACCAATAAATGATACATTCGTATTTCGTGGTTCACCATTCAATTCAAATTTACCTAACAAAATTTCTTTGTTTGGGATGAACTTATAGTCATTCCAATTCTTAAATTGATTATTTAAAATTATAAAAGTTTTGTCAGTATTATTTTTAATTTTTCTTTTTAAACCAATATCCTCAATTTCCAAACTGGAGATATCAATTGAACCTAATGAGTTAAATTGTTTTTTTTCTAATACTCCTATTTTTGTAATGATTTCTCTATACTGAGTTTCTGTTAACTCATCAACTGATTGAATACTAACCAGTTCAACGAATGAGCTGGAAATTGATCCTACTACAAACATTTTAACCACTATACCTAATTCAAGTTCAATATGATTAATTTTCGATATAATTTCTTTCTGTACCAAAAGAATTGTTCTTTTAGTAGCTTCATTGGGAAGATGCCTAAAAAAATACTTAGATATACATTTCATTTAGACAGCACGACCTTCCTTATATACTTCCATAAATTCAGCAAGATCATTGTGTTTTATCCAAGTACAAAATTCATTAGGTTGTTTATCAAAATTATTTTCTAATCCTTTCATGTAGCAACCTAAGCATGATAAATATTTTGGACAATCTACTGAACATCCATTCTCTGTACTAGGTGGTTTTATTTTACTTAACTGGCTGTAAATGTCTTTGCTAAAAATATTTGAGAATTCTTCTTGAAAAATATTTCCAAAAATCTTGTTTTTAGGGAATATTGCACAAGGACGGATATCCCCATTAGAACCAATAAGAAAAGAATTGATCCCAGCACCACAGTTTGATGATGCTTTTAAAAAGAATTCTGATTCAATTATAGGAATAATATCCTTAAATTTATGAACTGTATCATTTAAATATTTACGATACTTCTCTGTAGATGCAATAGCATTAGACTCGTTGAACTCTATTCCTCGACCAAAATCTTCAATAAAATTATAAACAAAGATTTCTGCACCTAATCTCTTTGATAATTCTGCTAGTTTATCAATTTCCCACATATTTTTATCGAAAATCGAGGATGCAACTCTTACATGAATACCTTCATCACTCAATTTTTTTATAGTTCTACATGTACTCTTAAAAGCTCCTTTGAATCCTCTAAAAGAATCGTGTGTTTCCTCCGAAACACTATCTAAAGAAATACTAACCACTAACTTATCTTTATTTCTTTTTAGAATTTCTAGACTTGATTTTTTTAAAATTGTTCCATTGGTCAAAACTGCAACTTGAGCAAACTCTGCAAATGCTAGTTCCAAAATTGCATCAGCATCTTTATTCATGAAAACTTCTCCACCTGTTAACTCGATAGATAAAACGTTATTTTCTTTTAATTCTTTTACTAAAGGCTCAAAACTTTCATAGTCTATTGAAGTAGTTTTATTGCATGATGCGTTTAAGTAGCAATGATCACAATAAAGATTGCATTTTTCAGTAATTTCGATAGTTACATGCATTGGAGATATTAAATTAGTCTCTCCAAATATCACTAGAACGTGAGGCGTTTTGCTTGGCTTTTTTTCAACAAGTATAATTTCTTTACGAATCATATCCATTATGAATTCAGTAATCCATTGACGATCATCTTCAATAAGATTATGTTTTTTTATAAATATATCTATGATCGTATCGAATTTTTCTACTCCATTTATACTTTCAAGAATAAGTTTTCCTGTTTTGTTAACAGAAAAATAATCATATATTTTCCTTTTGTTGGAATCTTCTTTTTCGATGATTATATTGTATGCATCTTTTGTCAAAAACATTGATACCTTAGGATTAATTGCTAAATAGTTCATTTGAGACACCTCCTCTTATTAAATTACAAGTTAAATCCAACTATTACATAATACGGAGCTTATCATACTATTACTCCGTATTATGATGACACTATTATTTATAGTTAAGTAGTAATGTATTTGCTTAATTATTTTCTAACCAAATGCTGTGAAAATAGCAGATACCCCTGCAATTTCAAAATCTGGAACTGGTCCATCCGCTAAACAAGCTGCTCCAATAGCACATACTGAACAGCTTTTGTTATTTACAATCATGGCTTTTTCCATATCATTTTCACCTCCTTTTAATACTTTAAATACTTTAACCAAATGCTGTGAAAATAGCAGATACCCCTGCAATTTCAAAATCTGGAACTGGTCCATCCGCTAAGCAAGCTGCTCCAATAGCACATACTGAACAGCTTTTGTTATTTACAACCATTGCTTTTTCCATTATTCTCCCCTCCTATACTATATAATTTGATACCCATAAAATAACTTTTTGTGGATAAAACATAAATTTAACTTCAAGAAAAGTCATTAAACAGGTAATTCTTAAGAGCTAGTAAAATACATTACTACTTGTTACCAATGTAACAAATTCTTCAAAAAAAAAATTGACATGTAACAATCGACAATCAAGCTGTCTTAAATAACATAAGAAAATTTTAAAACAATTAATACATAGAACCTGTTCGCATTGTAATCTATATTTCCAAAATGAAAACTAGCATGTTAAAATTATTTAAAGTGATCAACGGTATTTTCAAATTTTGTTTATCGTTACATTTACTTTGCTGATCATGACAAATCAGACGATTTTACTATTGAAGGAGTTAAAATTGATTGTACAATATTTGATTTCTTTATGCCGTTCATAACTAATTAAAGATTGGAGCCTCAAATATGAAGACCTTAAAAATTGCAATATGTGATGACATTCCAATAGTTACTAGCTCTATTGAAAATTATCTATTAGAATATACAAGCGATAGTTTTACAATAGATTGTGATATTTTTAATCAATCAGAGCGACTCATTAACAATCTTAACAATAGTCACTATGATATTTACATTTTAGACGTCGAGATACCAACTATTAATGGTTTACAATTAGCAAAGCTTATAAGATCAACTGATGTACATGCTTTTATTATTTTTTGTACTTATTACACACAATATATGAAAGATGTTTTTGAGGTAAATACTTTTGATTATTTAATAAAACCTGTAACCAAAGAAAAGCTATTTAAAACAATTGATAGAATAACAGATTTACTTGATTCAGAAGAAGAAGAATTTTATTATAAAAAAAGAAATGAAGTAGTTTTGGTGCCTTTTAAAAACATTATTTATTTTGAAAAAAAGGGGAGATACGTTTTAATTCATACTGAAAATGGTGCAGATGAATTTATCATGTCAACAAACGATTTATTAAAAAAACTGAATGACTCTTTTGTTCAAATTCATACGTCATTTATCATTAATCTGAAATCTTTAATACGTTTATCTGGTGAAAATGTTATATTGAAATTTAGTAATCACGAATTACAAAATCATCAAATTCTTCCAATAAGTAGAAAATTCAGATCGTATGCAAGAACTGAAATACTTAGATATATGGAAAGGAAATTTTAATATGACGATATTCTTGTTAATGACTTCGACACTCATTGATATATTCTTATTTTATTTTTTTATGAAAAGATTTGCAGAATGTAAAAAGAATAAATTAATAATAGGCTTCTTCGGAGTTTTCATACCAAATTTAGGAATAAATATAAGTCATTTCATTCCCTTGAGTGAATCAACTTTAACACTACTTAATTTAATATCATATATACTTTTTATAGCTTTTTTAACTCATAACATTAAATTACCAATGATTGATAAATTCTATTTTGGGGGTATTTATGTCTTAATTACTTTATTAAGTGAGAGCATTACAGCTCTGGAACTAACTCAATTACTTAATTATGATTTAGATAAAATTCCCTTAGTTATAGATGGAACAATTCCAACATTTGCTACTAAGACAGTTTTAATTATCTGTGCAATAATTCTATTAAAAAAAGATTTTTTTAGAACAAGAAAAGCTTCAAAGTTAATTGTTTGTCTTGTTCCATTAACCTCATTATTTGTATTGTCTTGTTATATGTTTTTATATTTTATAATAGAAATACCTATCGAAAATACGATTCTTACTTTATTGCTGATATTTGAGATTTCTTTTCTCAATTT
This sequence comes from Desemzia sp. FAM 23988, assembly GCF_045528365.1. Lineage (NCBI taxonomy): Bacteria > Bacillati > Bacillota > Bacilli > Lactobacillales > Carnobacteriaceae > Desemzia > Desemzia sp. FAM 23988. The sequence goes on along the minus strand of NZ_JBGQQS010000009.1, from coordinate 30,370 downwards.
AGGTTTTCTTATTCTGTATAATCGTATGAAGAAAGAAAACAGAACTGATTTAGAGTATCAAAAACTAGAATTTAACTTAATTAAGCAGAAAAAGGAACTTACTAATGCTATTGCTTCACAGGAGCAACTTCAATCTATGAGGCACGATTTCAAAAACACGGTACTTATCTTAGCAAGTCACATTGAAAATAAAAAATATACAGATGCGATGAATTTCATATTAACTATTCAATCGCAAATTTCAGAATTAGATAATAACTCGCTTGAAGTCTACACTCCAAATAAAGAATTGAATTATTTACTTTCTCATAAAATATATTTTGCAAAAAATCATGGTATAGTTACTCAAGTAAATTGTCTCATTCCTGAAGAATTAAATTTAGAAAATGACATCATTATTGTACTTTTTGGTAATTTACTTGATAATGCTATTAATGCTTGTTTAGAAATTGATAAATCTTGTTTCAAAAAAATTGATCTAAAGATTAAATATTTTGATCAAAGTTTGTTTATTAACATAAAAAATACCATTGATACTAATCACAGTGAAATTCCCAATGAAGGAATAGGAATAAAAAACATAAAAAAAACTGTCCGTGAAAATAGTGGTATTTACGAGCAATTTATCGAAAATGATTATTATTGCGTAAAAATAATTTTATGGGACTTTAATTGAAAGTTCTTAACTTTTTTCAAACAAATTATACAGTAGTAAGAAAGTAACTCTATATTTCTAACTACTTATAAATAAAATAAAAATAAAGGAGATATGGAATTATGAAGAAACAAATTCTCAATTTAACAAAAAAAATAAGTTTTGCTAGTGCAGGACTGTCTGTAAACTTTACTTGTGCATTTATCTTTGGGCAAAAAAAAATTCCTAAAAATGTAAAAAAATTAAGAAAATTTTAGAATATGCAAAAATTTACTAGAATCATAGCGAACACTTTAGTCAAAGAAAAAATTATAGACTTGGATGAAGTAGATATATACATTTATGGATTAGAAACGCTTTTTCAATATCTCTTTATCGCATTTCTTATTTTAACTTTAGGTACAATTAATCATTTCCTTTTAGAAACAATATTTTTTACTATCTGTTTCCTTACCCTGAGACGATATGCTGGAGGACTACATTTAAAAAATGATCACTTTTGTATTCTCTTCTCTCTATTGCTAATTCAATTGATGATAATATTAGTCAAATCAGATACTGTATCAATTAATATTTTAAAATTTTTAGCTTGTGTATCTTACATCTATATTTATTTATCCAATCCTATTGATAATAAAAATAAACCACTTGATAATGAAGAGTTAGTTTACTTTAAAAACAAACTGAAATTATCACTTTACAAATACTTATTTGTTTTTCTTTTTTGTGTGATTTTTCAATTCAAATTGTTAATTATTATGCTAAGCTGGAGCATTGTTATTAATGCACTCTCACTTTCTCTTGGCAAATTTTTTCGAAATAGAAAATCTAAACTATTTTTGTGAACTAAAAATATGAGATAGAGATCATAGTGGGCCATGCTGCTAATAAGTATTTTCGAACTGGCGTCTCTTCTCTGCTTTTAAATTGTTATTCAATAAGTAAATTTACATTCCTTACCTTATTAAATAAAAATTGATAAGCCAGTGATAGTAATTGCTAAAACGGCAGTTATTATCGTAATAACTGCCACTTTTACCTGCACAAAAATATCTATCAATAGAGAAATAATTTCGAATAAAAATTTTGTAGATTCACCAATTTGGGCTAATTTTTTCTATTTTCCCTCATAAATTACTTTTTTGTATTCAGAAAACAGTCTGTTGGCATAAATAATCTTTATTACCCACTTTTAATTTAATAAAGCAACAAAAACCGACTATCAATTTATTAGATTGATGGTCGGTTTTTGTTGTAATTTTGTAACTTTAAAACCTCTTATTAATAAAGAGGTGATTATTTTGAATCTGTTAGAAGAAAAAAGAACCCTGATGAAGCTGCTGATTGAATTAATGCATGAAAGAAAAGCCGTAGCCAGTCTATATGAAGCCGTTGAAAAACGATTAAATCGAATAGAAGAAATAGAAAATACTATTTCTGAAGGACATGCACTTTCTCAAACTACTATTATCCCAAAGAAAGAGATTGATTACACAAAATTTAAGGATCAAAAAATAAAGCTTTCTTCTATTCCCTATGACATTATTTCTAAAGATATCTGCTACATTTTGAAATCTTCTGGCATACCAATGAATGCTTCACAAATTTATTCTGTAGTCACAAAAAATCTACATTTCAATTTAGGTTATAAAAATCTAGTAAGTAATATTTTACCAAGAATGGTAGAAGATAATAACTTGCCTGTTGAAAAAGTTTATAGAGGTTTTTGGCAGTATCGACATACGGAAAAAGTCACATAGATATAGGAGGTAGTTCACATGGCAAATACTCCAAGTGATAACAAACTAAAAAAATACATTCATATAGGAATACACTATCATGCAAACAACTATTATAGAAAAAAGAGAAACTACTCTGCTAAATTACTCCTTACCGATTTTCAAGATATCACACTCGATTCTTCTTACACAGATAACTATTTTAATATTATCAATATGCCATTACTTGACTTGATAAACATTGAAACGTATTTTGAAGATGAAATGCTTATAAAAGCAATCAAACAGCTTAATACTAAAGAAAAGAGATTTCTCTTAGAAAAATATGTTGTAAAAAAAAGTGATACTGAACTTGCACAAGAAAAGGAAATATCACAGCAGGCAATTTCTATTTACAAGAAAAGGTTGCTAGAAAAGTTAAAGAAGTTAATGAAAAGATAATCTCAGATTTATTTATATACGAGCTCCTCCTTTAAAAAATTTATAAAACTTTTTAAGGGAGGAATAGAATATGGAAACTCTTACTTCTTTAGCTATTAAAGCTCAGAAAGGTGATCATGAATCAATGGTAAATTTGTACCAACAGTTTCAACCTTTATTACTAAAAGAGGCTACACGTGATGGCAGGATTGATTTAGACTGCTATCAAGAGTTATCAGAGCGCTTTATCAGGTTGATAATGGATTTTGAAGTTCAATAATAAGAATATCAAATATTTATTTACAACCCAAATTTGAATTAAACCAAAAAAATGGCTGAGAGTACAACCTCGGCCATTTTTCCATATTTAACAAATTAAATGTTGTGTTTTCTTATCCAATAAACCTCTTATTAGTATATAACCAAAACTGCTCTTTGAAAATTGAATAACTTATTCAAATACTTTTTGATTACAATAAGCTAGGTAAACAAATCCGCAATGACTTTGAAAAAACGAGCGATTATTATTTGATTTACACTCTTCATTTAGGAACTTGAAGAAGCCATGATTTGTATTCACTATAATGATACTCCTACCTTGAACGCTTCACGGCATTGGGTAGCTTCTCCAAGTTTGAGTTGAGGTGAAATTCCTGTGGACTTTCCTAAGTCGTTTGAATAAGTGATAACATTCCTTAAAACAATTATCCTTTTCCCACTTAGTATAGGAAAAAGATGCTAAGCGTATTATAATTAAAGTATAGTATTTAATTCTAGCTCGCAGCATCTTGAGGCAAATACACTCTTAATGAAGAAAGGATGATTGCTATTTTTTTCAACGAAAATATGCAAATAAATATCGTAACCAGTCTATTGTGTAAAGAAAGGTAAGATCATATGACTAAGCTTGATAGGACATCACTAATTCTTGGAAGATATATTAATCAACAAACTTTGATGACGGAATTGCATATTGGTTATGACACCTTAAAAACACTTCATCTAAATGGATTAGAAGTAATTATGATTGGTCGGCAACATTTGTATGATCTTGAAGATGTTAAAAATATTTTCAATCAATTAAAAAATGATTCATCTGATTAAAGCCTCAATTATTAAAATCTTACTAAAAACAAAATATCCTAATCCAAATAATGAATTAGGAAGGAAGATTTTAATGTCTGTTTCTTTTAAGCAATACACAAAATACAATAAAAAACTCTGGAAATTCCAATGCTATCTTGGAAAGGCTGAGTTTGGTGAAGAAGTCCGCACTACAAGAAGTGGCTTTCAAACAAAAAAAGATGCCCAACAAGTCTACAGACAACTACAATTAGATTTTGACAGAAATCTAATTAAAATGAATGGCAATATCACTTTTAAAGAGTTGTATGAAGAATTCATCGAGCAATATCGATTGAAAGTAAAGCCGTCTACTATCATGATCACTAGAAGAGCAATTGAAGATCATGCACTTGAATATTTTGGAGACAAAAAAATAAATGATATTTCTGTTCGATTTTGTACTCAAGTTAATCGTCGCTGGATAAGAGATGGATATAAACAGGCTTACTATTTTCGGAGAGCGGTTGCTCAAATTTTTCAATATGGTATCCAACAAGAACTCATTACTGAAAATCCTATGCGGAAAACTGAGCCAATTAAACGTCAAGAAATTGATGAACATTTAGTCGCTACTGAAACAATGACAGTTTATACACCAAAAGAATTAGCGCTTTTTCTAGATTCATGCAAAAAACATGGAAATAAGAAAATCGAAACCTATTTTCGTGTCCTGTCCTATACAGGCGCTAGAAAATCAGAAATACTTGCTCTTGAATGGAATGATATTAATTTTGAAACGAATAAATTAATCATCAGTAAAACACTAGCTGAAGTCGAAAGTGATCCTACTACTAAAATAACTAAAGTAGCTAGCCAAAGTGCTAAAACAAATGCTGGAAAAAGAACCATTTCAATTGATTCAGAAACTATGACTATGTTACAGGAATGGAAAACTAGACAGCAGTTAGAGTTAACTATTTTAGGATTTAAATCTACAAGTAAGCACCAGCTTGTGTTTCCAAATAGAGAAAATATGTTTTGTCGTCCTGGTCAAGCAAACGATTGGTATGATGTCATTGCAACCAAGTACAACCTAAAACGGATTACTCTTCATGAATTCAGGAAGACGCACGTTTCTCTTTGTGCAATGGCAGATATGAATCTAGAGGATATTATGTATCGAGTTGGCCATAAAGATTCTAAGATGACTCGTCAGGTTTATAACTACTTCTATCCTGAACGCGAGGAACGCAGTGCGGATCAATTTGCTAAATTTATTGAAAAAGAGAAATATCTCTTTTAACCTCCGTTGTAGTTAGTTTTGTAGTTAGTTTACTTTTTCGAAAAAAAGAAGCACCAGAAACATTGATAAATCAACATTTCTAGCGCTTAAATTAAAATTAACCTACACTGCCTTCCATCTCATAAGCAATTAGCCGGTTCAATTCCACCGCGTATTCCATCGGTAACTCCTTCGAAAATGGCTCTACAAATCCCATAATAATCATTTCAGTCGCTTGCTGCTCCGTCAATCCGCGACTCATCAAATAATACAGTTGTTCTTCAGAGATTTTGGATACTTTCGCTTCATGCTCCAACGAAACATTCCCATTATGAATTTCATTGAAAGGAATCGTATCAGATTTCGATAAATCATCCATGATAATCGTATCGCATTCGATATGTGAGATGGATCCACCAGAATTTTTTCCAAAGGTCACTTGTCCGCGATAATTGACTTCTCCGCCGTCTTTAGCAATAGACTTTGAAATTATAGAACTAGATGTATTGGGTGCGTTGTGAATCATTTTAGCTCCGGTATCTTGGTTCTGACCTTTTCCTGCCATCGCAATAGACAGCATCGTTCCCGTTGCCCCTCGACCATTCAACAAGATGCTCGGGTACTTCATAGTTGTACGCGCCCCAAGATTGCCATCGATCCATTCCATCGTGGCTCCTTCAGCAGCTGTCGCCCGTTTCGTCACCAAGTTATACACATTGTCCGACCAATTTTGGATCGTCGTATAGCGACAATAGGCGTCTTTCTTGACGATGATCTCTACAATTGCAGCGTGCAGACTGCTGGACGAAAAAGTTGGTGCTGTACAGCCTTCGACATAATGTACACTAGCTCCTTCATCCACCACGATCAATGTCCGTTCAAATTGACCCATGCCTTCATCATTAATCCGAAAATACATTTGCAAAGGAACATCAATGCGGACGCCTTTCGGGACATAAATGAAGGTTCCGCCAGACCAGACGGCTGAATTCAGTGCAGCCAGCTTGTTATCGGTTAGCGGTACGACAGTTCCAAAATGTTCTTTAAAAATTTCAGGGTATTCTTTCAAAGCTGTATCGGTGTCTAAAAAAACGATTCCTAGTTTTTCATATTCTTCTTTCATGTTGTGGTAAACCACTTCGGATTCATATTGTGCTCCCGCTCCAGCCAGATATTTACGTTCGGCTTCCGGAATACCGATTCTTTCAAAGGTTTCCTTGATTTTCTCCGGCACATCATCCCAACTGCGCTCGGGTTTATCACTGGGTTTGCGGTAATACGTGATTTCATCAAAATGAATCTCAGATAAATCTGCTCCCCATTCAGGCATGGGTCGACTCAAAAAGTGCTGGTAGGCTTTCAATCGATAATCCAACATCCAGTGCGGCTCTTGTTTGCGGGCAGAAATTTCCCTCACCACAGATTCTGAAACGCCTTTTCCCGTAGAATAAACTGACTCCACATCATCATGGAAACCAAATTTGTAATCTTCAAATTGTAATTCAGATATCATTCATTTTTGCCTCCTTTAATTCTGGTCCTGTTCCGCAGCAGCCAGTGCTTTTTCCAGTGCTTTCCACGATAAGGTGGCACATTTGATACGTGCTGGAAATTTCGCTACGCCGTTCAATAAAGCCGCATCACCTAAAGCTTCTACATCGGAAACTTCTTTGCCTTGGACCAATTCTGAAAACAGATGGGTCAGTTCAAAGGCTTCCTTTGCTGTTTTCCCTATCATCACATCCGTCATCATACTTGCACTGGCACGACTGATGGTACAACCGTGTCCAGAAAAACAAATGTCTTTAATCAGGTTATCTTCGATTCTTAAATGCAATTGAATCACATCTCCACAAGTTGGATTGGTCAGTTCAATTTGATGGGTCGATTCTGCCAATCCCCCCTTGTGATGCGGGTATTGAGAATGATCAAGGATCACTTGTCGATAAAGCTGGTCTAATTTAGATAATGCCATGTTGGAAAAACTCCTTTACTGCTTGAATAGCTTCCACAAATTTGTCCACATCTTCTGTGGTATTGTACACATAAAAACTCACTCGAACAGTGGAATGCACGTTCAATTGACGCATCAACGGTTGAGCGCAATGAGTCCCAGCCCGAACCGCTATTCCTTCCATATCTAAAGCAGTAGCGACATCGTGTGGATGGATACCGTCGAGATTAAAGGCCACTACTCCTGTACGCAAAGCTGGATCAGTTGGACCATACACTGTCAAACCTTCTATTTTTTCAAGCTTCGTCCACAAATAGGCAATCAATTCTTGCTCCATAGCGTGTATATTTTCCATCCCAATTATGGATAAGTAATCGATAGCTGCTCCCAGTCCAATCACGCCTGCAACATTAGGGGTTCCCGCTTCAAACTTCCAAGGCAGTTCTTTCCAAGTACTGTCCTCCTCTTCCACCAGTTCGATCATTTCCCCGCCAAATTCAACAGGTTCCATTTGTTCCAATAAGTGTCTTTTTCCGTATAAGATGCCTATACCAGTCGGTCCCAACATCTTGTGTCCGCTAAATGCGTAAAAGTCGGCACCTAATGCTTGAACATCTACCGGCATGTGCGGCACGGCCTGAGCGCCATCCACTACTAAAACGGCACCAGTTTTGTGAATCAGTTCCGCCAATTCTGCTATAGGATTGATACTCCCCAGCACATTAGAACAATGGCTGATAGCAACAATTTTAGTTTGCTCTCCAATCAACTCTTCCGCTGCTGACATATCCACTTCTCCAGAATCCAATAGCGGAATGAATTTCAACACCGCTCCTGTTTTCTTGGCCAGTTGTTGCCATGGAATCAAGTTGGAATGATGTTCCATATAAGACAACACGATCTCGTCTCCTTTAGAAACATTGGCTTCTCCATAACTTCTGGCAACCCAGTTCAATGAGGTGGTCGTGCCGCGAGTAAAAATAATCTCCGCTGTTTCCTCAGCATGGATAAATTCACGCACTTTTTCTCTCACGGCTTCATATTGAGCAGTGGCTTGTTCCGCTAATGTATGAACACCGCGATGTACATTAGCATTGGAGGTTTCGTAATAAGTTTGCAAAGCATTCAATACAACAACAGGCTTTTGTGTAGTCGCTGCATTGTCTAGGTAAACTAACGGTTCATCATTGATTTGTTGTTTTAGTATCGGGAAATCTTTTTTTAACTGGTGACTGTTCAACTTCATTACAACAGCTTCCCTTCAATGGTACTGACCAAATCCTCACGAATGCTCTTCAATGGAATGGCTGCAATCACCGAACCTAAGAAACCACGGATCACCAATCGTTCTGCTTCAGCTTTTGGAATCCCGCGACTCATCAAATAGTACATTTCTTCTGGATCTACCCTACCAACACTGGCCGCATGACCTGCCGTTACATCATTTTCATCAATCAATAAAATGGGATTAGCATCGCCACGGGCTTTATCCGACAGCATCAACACTCGACTTTCTTGTTGAGCATCAGCCCCTTTTGCGCCTTTAATGATGTGTCCGATTCCGTTAAAAGTCAGCGTAGCGCGGTCTTTGATAACGCCATGTTGTAAAATATGCCCTACACTATGACGACCAAAATTGGTGACTCGAGTGTCGATCGCTTGAACCTGCTGATGCATGCTGATGGCTACCACTTTGATCTCACTGTGGGAACCTTCTCCCATCAGATCAGTATCAAAATCTGCGATCACATTTCCGCCGTTCATCACCCCTATCGCCCACTCCAATCTTGAGTCTTGCAATAAATGCCCTCTGCGGTTAAAGTACGAGACCGTGTTTTCTCCAAGCTGATCCACTGCTGAATACTTCACTTTGGCCCCTGATTTGGTGATTACTTCCGCAATAATCGAAGCAGCAGCCTTTTCCTCACCAATCGTTTCGAAACGCTCTACATACGTGAATTCACTGTTCTCGTCTGCATAAATCAAGATGTGTTTGGCAAATAATTCTTGCAGTTGGCTGTTTTGAACAAAGACAGCCTCAAATGGTTCTTCCACAATGACGTTTTTAGGAACATATAGAAAAAGTCCACTGTTCATAAACGCTGTGTGGAAAGCTGTCAATTTGTCTTCATTGAACTTGACGGCTAACTGCATATAGACTTCTTTGACTAAATCCCCATGTTCTTTAACAGCTGTGAACAAATCCGTGAAGATTACGCCTTGATCGATCAATTTTTGCGGCAAAGTTTCTTCTACTGTATTCTTCCCGAATTGCACCACACGTTGCGCGCTGTCTTCAGATAAAACAATACCTGAAAAAGATTCGTCGTCTTCAAATGTACTTGCCGGTACTTCCATTAGCGGCCAACGTTCATAATGAGCCCTCTCAATAACCGGAAGCTCCAGTTGGTCAATCTGATCATAAGCTTCTAATCTTAATTCCAACATCCACTCTGGTTCTTGGTGTTTTTGAGAAAATTGTTTTACAGCTTCAAAGTGATTCAAAGAACTCGTAACTTTCATCTCATTTCCTCCTAACCTTCAGTGGTTTCTACTTCTAATCCTAAATCTTCGCTGATCCCTTTGTACCCTTCACTTTCTAAACGTCTGGCCAATTCGGCTCCACCAGTCAAGACCACTTTACCGTTCATCATGATGTGCACTACATCTGGCACGATATAATTCAATAAACGTTGGTAATGCGTAATAATCAATGAACCAAAGTTCTCTCCACGCATCGCGTTGACCCCTTTAGACACCACTTGCAGGGCATCGATATCTAATCCTGAATCGATTTCATCTAAAATAGCAAAAGTAGGCTCAATCATCATCAATTGCAAAATCTCATTTCGCTTCTTCTCCCCGCCGGAAAATCCTTCGTTCAGATAACGTTCAGCCATTTCTTCCGGCATATCTAATACTGCCATTTTTTCATCCAATTTTTTAATAAATGACATGACGCCGATTTTGTCGTCTTCTGCTCTTCTGGCATTGATAGCTGCTCGCATGAACTCAGCGTTCGTGACCCCAGCAATCTCACTTGGGTATTGGACTGCTAAAAATAATCCCGCTCGAGCGCGTTCATCCACTTCCATTTCCAGCACATTTTCTCCATCTAATAAAATCTTGCCTTTTGTGACAGTATAGCTTGGATGTCCCATGATAGCTGCTGATAAGGTGGATTTCCCTGTCCCATTTGGTCCCATAATGGCATGGATCTCACCTGTTTTAATGACCAAATTGACCCCTTTTAAAATTTCCTTTTCTTCTATAAAAACATGCAAATCTTTGATTTCTAAAACTGACATGAAGAATCCCTCTTTTCTCTGCTTCCTTTAATAGGCTAATAATAACAGAATAATCGTATATTTTCACTACTTTATACAAAAACGAACAATATTTACACATTGTTAAAACAACATTAAAGACATAAAAAAACTTTCAAACGCACAAGCATGTTAAATTAAGCACAATGTAATTTAAACAAGTTTTCCTCATCCACATTATAGTCGCACTACCTTTTTCATCCTAATTCATGTAAAATAAGGGCTAACCATAATGGATTGGTTTGCTTTTGGAAAGGAAGTGTATTGATGAAACCGATTATTGGAATTCCGGGAAATATTTTAACCCCACAATCGCCTAATTTTGATGGATTGCCGATTACGTATACTCCTCAAGGTTTTGTAGAGGGAATAACGACCGCTTACGGTCTGCCTTCTGTCCTCCCGCTTGGAAACCCAGAAGATGCGAAAGAATACATTTCGCGAATCGATGGATTATTATTAGCTGGTGGTCAAGATGTTTCCCCTCTATTGTATGGTGAAGAACCGATTCCTGCTTTAGGAACAACTAGTCCTATTCGAGATACTTTTGAAATAGCTTTGATCAATGAAGCCATTCAGCAAAAGAAACCAATCTTAGCAGTATGCCGTGGGATGCAGATCTTAAATGTGGCTTTCGGAGGTTCTTTGTATCAAGATCTGGCTAGCTCTTACTCAGATTTGACCGTGCAACATATTCAACAAACGATGTATGACAATGGAGCTCATACGGTGACTATTGATCCCGACAGTCGTTTAGCTAGAATTTACGGAACGACTTATGTTGTCAATTCTTATCATCATCAAGCCATCAAAGAATTAGCAGATCCATTTGAAGCAGTTGCTTGGAGCAAGGACCGATTGATTGAAGCTTTTGAAGCTAAAGATCCTGAAACTAGTATCGTAGCCGTTCAGTGGCATCCAGAGTTGATGATTAAAACCGATAAAAAAATGCAACAACTCTTTACTGAGTTTGTAAGTCGAGTAAAAAAAAATAATGCGCCTGCTTTATAAAAAAAAAATCAAAGACTTCCGTAAAAATGCGTTATGGAAGTCTTTTTTTGCTGTTTCGGACAAAAATAAAAAAGCTTGCAAAACACTACATATTGTGTTTAGAAGCTTGTGAATAGGATAATTTATCAAAATATAGTATTTCGATTGCAACTCTCTTTGAAGGAGTGTAGAATAAAAACTACTAAGAGAAAAGTTCAAAGGAGAATGAAAAATGGCTGATAAAACTATCGTAATTTACTCAAAACCAAATTGCATGCAATGTAATTTTACCAAAAAATACTTAGATGATAAAGGTGTTCTTTACGAAATAAAAGATATATTTGAGTCTGAAGAAGCATTAGCAGAAGTCAAAGAATTAGGTTTCAGCTCTGTACCTGTCATCTTAGCTGATGGACAAGATGCATTTAATGGATTCCGCCCAGATTTATTGGACCAATTAGCATGAAAATAGTTTTTATTTCTTTAACCGGCCAAACGAGAAAATTTGTTCAAAAATTAGATATGGATTTGTTGGAATTGACTCCGACAAATCCATTTATCAGTATTAACGAACCTTTTGTGATCGTTACGCCGACCTATGAAAAAGAAGCTACCGAAATTCTGAATGATTTTCTTGAAACTGCTGATAACAAACAGTACTTTAAGGGCATCGCGGGCGGCGGGAACTTGAATTTTGCTCAATTGTTTGTCTTTACAGCAAAAGATTTGGCAGCTGAATATGATGTACCATTATTACATACCTTTGAATTTCAAGGGAATGACGAAGATGTAAAAAAATTAAAGAAAGCGGTGAACGACCTTGGAAAAGCCTAAATTAGCTACAAAACCCAATGAGGTCACTTATTTTAAACTGAACAATGAATTGAATCGACCAGTCAATGGATCTATCCCATTGCACAAAGATCGTGAAGCCGTGCGTGCTTACTTCTTGGAATATGTGAATCCCAACACGGTTTTCTTCTATACTTTAGATGAAAAATTAAACTACTTGATTACTAACGATTATATCGAAGAAGAATTTTTGAACCAATACGACAGACAATTCGTTAAAGACTTGTTTAATGAAATGTACAACCGTAAATTCCGCTTCCGTTCGTTTATGTCGGCTTACAAATTCTACACACAATATGCTTTAAAAACGAATGATGGCAAACGTTTCTTAGAACGTTATGAAGACCGTATTGTGTTTAACGCTTTGTATTTAGCAGAGGGCGACACAGAATTGGCTTGGACGATTGCGGATGAAATCATCAATCAACGTTATCAACCGGCTACTCCTACCTTCTTAAACGCTGGACGTAAACGTCGTGGTGAATTAGTGTCTTGTTTCTTGATCCAAGCAACAGATGACATGAACAGCATCGGCCGTACCGTCAACAGTGCATTGCAATTGTCGCGTATCGGTGGCGGAGTTGGAGTGAACTTGTCCAACTTGCGTGCTGCAGGAGATCCAATCAAGAAAATTGAAAATGCCTCTAGCGGTGTTGTCCCAGTTATGAAATTATTGGAAGACAGCTTCAGCTATTCAAATCAGTTAGGACAACGCAATGGTGCTGGAGCAGTATATTTGAACGTCTTCCATCCGGACATTGTTTCTTTCTTATCGACTAAGAAAGAAAATGCCGATGAAAAGGTCCGTGTTAAAACACTCTCTCTTGGTTTGACTGTACCGGATAAATTCTACGAATTGTGTGCCCATGATGAGCAGATGTACTTGTTCAGCCCGTATGATGTGGAACGCATTTATGGCAGACCTTTTGCCTATGTAGACATTACTGCTGAGTACGATAATTTGGTAAATAATGAAGAAGTACGGAAATCAAAAATCCGTGCACGTGACTTGGAAAATGAAATCTCTAAATTGCAACAAGAGTCTGGTTATCCTTATATCATCAACATTGATACAGCAAACCGTGAAAATCCGGTTTATGGAACGATCACGATGAGTAACTTATGTAGTGAAATCTTGCAAATACAAGAACCTTCACTGATCAATAATGATCAATCCTATGAAACTTTAGGAACTGACATTAGTTGTAACCTAGGTTCGACCAATATCGTAAACTTGATGAAATCTCCAGATTTTGGCAAATCAGTGAATGCAATGGTGCGTGCGTTGACAACTGTTACGGATCAATCCAGCATTTCAGCTGTTCCTTCGATCAAAAATGGAAATGACCGCTACCATACAATCGGTTTAGGTGCGATGGGCCTACACACTTATTTAGCATTGAACCAAATCACTTACGGTTCATCGGAATCGGTTGAATTTACAGATGCTTACTTCATGTTGTTGAACTATTATACATTGAAAGCCAGCAATCAAATCGCTATGGAACGTAAGGAAACTTTCCACAACTTCGAGAAGTCTAAATACGCTAGTGGAGAATATTTCGACAAATACACTGCAGCAGATTTCATCTTCGAAAGCGAAAAAGTACAACACTTATTTGACGATTTGCAAGTACCAACAGCCGCAGATTGGGAAGTTTTAAAAGATTCTATTATGACTGGCGGATTGTACCACCAAAACCGTTTAGCTGTAGCGCCGACTGGTTCGATCAGTTATGTAAACGAAACGTCTTCCAGCCTGCACCCAATCACTCGTTTGATTGAAGAACGTCAAGAGAAGAAAACAGGTAAAACTTATTACCCTGCTCCTTATCTATCAAATGAAACGTTGTCTTACTACACTTCTGCTTACGATATTGATATGCGTAAAGTCATTGATGTCTATGCAGCAGCTCAAAAACACATTGACCAAGGAATGAGTTTAACACTCTTTATGCGATCTGAAATTCCTGCTGGATTATACGAATGGAAAATGGGACGTACTAACAAGCAAACCACGCGTGACTTAAACATTTTAAGACACTATGCATGGAAAAAAGGCATCAAATCCATTTACTACGTCAGAACCTTCACAGAAAACTCAGAAGAAATAGGCTCCAACCAATGCGAAAGCTGTACTATTTAAACAGGATGCGGAGAGGCCTTGGGAGCAATGACGCAAAAATTGGAAATTATGATTGGAGCGTTTCTCAGTCCCAAACATAATTTATCTTTTTTGCAAAATTGCTAGGCCTCGCAGCTCTACTATACGATGCGGAGGTCGCTTGGGAGACACGACAAGAAAATAGGAAATTCAACTGAGGATGCCTTTTATCCTCAATTGAATTTATCTTTTTCTCGAGTGTCTAGCGACCGCAGCTCTACTAGAACAGGATGCGGAAATCGCTGGTCTGGCTCGACAGGAAAATCTATTCTCTTTTTAGAGGATGCACTTTATCCTCAAAAAAGATAATGATTTTACCAAGAGCCAAGCGATTGCAGCTCTACTATACGATGCGGAGGTCGCTTGGTAGACACGACAAGAAAATAGGAAATTCAACTGAGGATGCCTTTTATCCTCAATTGAATTTATCTTTTTCTCGAGTGTCTAGCGACCGCAGCTCTACTACATTATGAAAACTCGAAAGTAAGGAGAAGTTGATGCAATGACTGAACAATATCATGCGATAAACTGGAACAAGATTGAAGATATGATTGATAAACTAACTTGGGAAAAATTGGTTGAACAGTTTTGGACAGATACACGTATCCCAGTGTCAAACGATTTGAACGACTGGTACAATCTTCCAAAAGACGAACAAGATATGATGGGAAAGGTGTTTGGCGGCCTTACTTTACTGGACACTCTTCAATCTCAAGATGGTGTAGCTTCTCTAAAGGATTCGATTCGTACGCAGCATGAAGAAGCTGTGTACAACAATATTCAATTCATGGAATCTATGCATGCAAAAAGTTACAGTGCTATCTTCAGTACGCTAAATACTAAATCAGAGATTGATGAAATTTTCCAATGGACCAACACAAATGAAATGCTTCAAAAGAAAGCTGAAATTATCAACCACGTTTATCAAAACGGAACGGATTTAGAACGTAAAGTAGCTAGTGTATTGCTGGAATCTTTCTTATTTTATTCAGGTTTCTTTGCTCCGCTTCATTATTTAGGCAATAACAAATTGCCAAACGTAGCAGAAATCATCAAATTGATTTTGCGCGATGAATCAGTGCACGGAACTTACATCGGCTATAAATTCCAAATTGCCTACAATCAATTGCCAGAAGACGAACAAGAACAGTTAAAAAACTGGACTTACGAATTGTTGTTTACTCTTTACCAAAATGAAGTGAATTATACTCAATACCTGTATGACGAGATGGGTTGGACTGAGCGCGTCAAAGTTTTCTTGCGGTACAATGCCAATAAAGCATTGCAAAATTTAGGTTTTGATCCTTTATTCCCAGATACCGCGGACGATGTAGATCCGGTTATTATGAACGGAATCTCAACTGGAACTTCAAATCATGACTTCTTCTCTCAAGTTGGAAATGGGTATTTGGTTGGAATGGTAGAATCAATGGCTGACGAAGATTATGAGAAGTGGAGTGTTTAAAAACACCTTATTATCCCCCACTTTACACACCAGTTCACTAACGTTTTAGTCTCTTCAGATAAAAAAAATTCACTTTTAGCAAGAAGGCAATTGTTTTTAGTAGGATAAAAACATAAAATAAACTCATTGAGCCTAGTGCACCTGCATTAGGCCGTTTCTTTTGTTTAGTTACGTTAAGGTTGTTATTAAAAATTTTAAGATAAGGAGCGTTTATATATATGAAATTTATTTGGCAGTATCTTCGGAAATACCCTAAATTACTCGTTATCAATATTATTGGAGCCTTAGGATTTATTTTAATCAATTTAGGCCTTCCTACTTTGTTGGCACAAATGATTGATAATGCAATCATTCCAGGCGATCGCTCTTTAATTTGGCGATATGCTATTTTTATGTTATTGCTGACTATCTTCGGTTTTATCGGAAGAATCGTCAATTCTTATGCATCGAGTAAAATTGTTAATACCATGACTATGGACATGCGAAATGATGCCTATACCAGTATGATGAAATATTCTCACGCTGAATACAATGAAATCGGGGTTTCTTCTCTTGGGACTCGTATTACAACCGATGCCTTTGTATTGCTGCAATTTACTGAAATGATCTTACGTCTTGGTGTAGTTACCCCTTTGATGATCATCGTGAGCGGTATGATGATTGTACAGACCAGCCCAGATTTAGCTATTGCGGTACTTCCAGCAATGCCGATTATTATTTTATTGATTCTATTCATTGCGCGTGCTACACAACCGTTGTCTAAAAAACAACAGTCACTCTTAGATAATATCAACCGTATACTGAGAGAAAACTTAACCGGTTTACGAGTCATACGGGCCTTCAACCGCGAAGAGTTTCAAGAAAAACGATTCAATGATACCAACAATGATTACCGTAAAGTCTCTTCTCGACTGTTTAAGATAGTGGCTATTACTCAACCTGGATTTTCTCTCATTATCAATATCGTAATTATTGCGATTGTCTGGTTAGGTGCCAGTCAAATCGCTGCGGGAAATATTCAAGTTGGGGTTTTAGTCGCTTTTATCGAATATGCTTTCCATGCATTATTTTCATTATTAATGTTCGCAAATATTTTCATTATGTACCCAAGAGCTTCTGTCAGCGCAAATCGTTTACGAGAAGTCCTGGAAAAACAAAGCTCTATCGATCCAAACGAAAACGGTATTCAAGTAACGGAAACAGAAGGTTACATTACATTTGATAATGTAGGTTTTGCTTATCCTGATGCAGATAAACCCGTATTAAAAAATATTAGTTTTGAATCTAAACCTGGAGAAACGATTGCTTTTATCGGGTCAACAGGAAGTGGGAAATCTTCTATTGTTCAGTTGATTCCTCGTTTTTACGATGTGACTGAAGGACGTATTTTAGTCGATGGCATTGATATTCGTGAGTACAATCTGAAAGCTTTGCGACGCAAAATTGGTTTCACACCGCAAAAAGCTTTACTCTTTACAGGAAGCATCACTGAGAACTTGAAATATGGTAACTGGGATGCTACTCACAATGAAATTGAAGAAGCTTCAGATGTCTCTCAATCCAAAGAGTTCATCGAGCGCTTAAAAAATCATTACGAAACAGTTTTAGCTGAAGGTGGAAGCAACTTATCTGGCGGCCAAAAACAACGTCTGTCTATTGCACGGGCAATTATTCGTAAACCGAGTATATATGTATTTGATGATAGTTTCTCAGCACTAGATTTTAAAACGGATGCTGTTTTAAGAAATCGTTTAAGCCAAGTTACGCAAAACGCTACTACCATTATTGTTGGTCAACGAGTAAGTTCCATTATGAATGCTGACCAAATCATCTTACTCGATGAAGGAGAAATCGCTGCAAAAGGAACGCATAAAGAGCTGCTTCAAAACAGCCCGCTTTATCGTGAAATTGCATCATCTCAATTAAGTGAGGAGGAATTAAACCAATGAAAGGACTAAAACAAATTACTCGGTTATGGGTTTATCTTAGAAATTACCGTGGTCAGTTCTTTATTTCTATCTTTGGAACTGTCTTACTATCGATTTCAAGCGCCCTTGAACCTTTCATTATCGGTTTAGCCATTACAGAAATTACGGCTAACCTTGCTGATATTGTTCGTGGTGTCGAAGGTGCAGGGATGAATTACCCTTACTTAACAAAAGTTTTGATTGCCTATTTTATCCGTGGTATGTTCTATCACGGTTCACAATACATTTCGCAATATACCTTAACAAATGTAGTTCAAAAAGGGATGCGTGATTTACGGAACGATATTTCTTCTAAGATAAATCGTATGCCGGTTTCTTATTTTGACAAACATCAAATTGGAGATATTTTAAGTCGTGTTACCAGTGATATAGATGCTATCACCAATGCATTGCAGCAATCATTGATACAAGTATTGAATGGTGTGTTGGGAATTGCTTTTGCCATTGTAATGATGTTGACTCTTAATTTCTCTCTAGCATTGATTGTTATTATGACCATTCCTATCGCTATTTTAGTCGCTCGTGTGGTAATTGCTAAATCACAAGGTTCATTCCGTGGCCAAGCAGACGCTCTGGGAGATCTATTTGGTTTTACGCAAGAAAACTTAAATGGTTTTACAGAAATCAAATTATACGGAAAAGAAGAAGATTCTATCAAAGAGTTCAAGAGACGCAACTTAAACTTGCGTGAGCATGGTTTCAAAGCCAGTTTTATTTCTTCTCTAATGGCTCCAATAGTAGGACTGGTTTCTAATCTGGCTTATATATTAGTGGCTATGATCGGTAGTTTCTTTGCTTTTAACGGTACTTTGTCTATCGGGAACTTACAAGCTTTCGTTCAATATGTATGGCAAGTTAATCAGCCGATTACGACAATCTCGCAATTGTCAGGTATCATGCAAAGTGCTGGAGCAGCAGCTGGCCGTATTTTTGAACTCTTAGATGAATCGGAAGAAGTTCAAGGTATGGTGATGACTACTTTACCAGAAAAAGTACAAGGTACCGTTGAGTTTGATCATATTTCATTCAGCTACAATGAAAAAAATCCTTTGATGACAGATATCAGTGTTCATGTCAATCCTGGTGAAATGGTCGCTATCGTTGGTCCAACAGGCGCTGGTAAGACTACTTTAGTCAACTTGTTGATGCGCTTCTATGACGTTGACGGCGGTAGTATCAAAGTCGATGGCGTGGATATCAAGAAATTGACTCGTTCCGACCTGCGAAAACATTTCGGTATGGTACTCCAAGATGCTTGGTTATACCAAGATACTGTCATGGAGAATCTTCGTTTCGGAAAATTGGAAGCAACCGATGATGAAGTGATTCATGCAGCTGACATCGCAAACGTCAATCACTTCATCCAAACTTTGCCAAATGGTTACGGTATGGAAATCAATCAAGAAGCCAGCAATATTTCATTGGGCCAAAAACAATTGATGACGATTGCTCGTACAGTTTTAGCTGATCCCGATATTTTGATTTTAGATGAAGCGACCAGTTCTGTAGATACTCGTTTAGAGAAACTGATCCAAGAAGCCATGGATAAAGTTATGGAAGGACGCACGAGCTTTGTTATCGCTCACCGCTTGTCTACTATTCGTAATGCTGATTTGATTCTAGTCATGGACCAAGGTTCGATTATTGAACAAGGTACACATGATTCATTATTAGAACAAGGCGGCTTTTACGCAAACTTGTACAATAGCCAATTTTCTGCAACAATTTCTGAATAAGATAGTTTTAACTATTAAACACCCCCAAACTGTTTGTCAGTTTTGGGGGTGTTTTCTGACGTTATGAGATAGTGGGATTCTATCTCACATTTCACTGAGTAATTTGCTTTGCTTTATCCGCTAGAACCCTTATAAATCACAATTCGCTCCAGATTTCAGCGGCTTTTGTGAGATAGAGCCCTTCTATCTCACATTTCACTGAGTAATGTACTTTGTTTTATGCGCTAGAACCCTGATAACTAAAATTTCAGCACCTAATCTACTTTATTTTATAAGTAGGCGCCCCTCTCAAGTAAATTCTCACGCACAATCACCCTCCGATCAGCAAAAAAAATAGAACCAACACCTTCTCAACAACAAAAGGTGTGGCTCTATCAGAAAAAATTATTCACTTACAGGAACTACTGCACCATCCCATGTTTCAAGAATATAATCTTGAACTTCTTGAGATCTCAATACTTCGATCAATTTTAAAATACCAGGATTTTTAGCATCTTCGCTTCTCACGGCAATGATATTAGCATATGGAGAGCTTTCGCTTTCCAATGCAATAGAGTCTTCTAATGGATCTAAACCTTGATCTACTGCAAAGTTCGAGTTGATTGCTACAACATCGCCTTCACCTTGTTGGTAAAGTGTAGGCATTAGAGCTGGATCGTTTTCGTATTCAAATTGAATATTTTTTGGATTTTCCACAATATCGTCAAATGTCGCAGTCGTTAAATCTGTTCCTTCATCTACAGATACTAGACCAGCTTCTTGGAAAATTCCGATGATACGACCCCAGTCAGGTTGGTTGCTGCTGACAAGCACTGTCGCGCCGTCTGGCAACTCTTCTAAACTAGCATAGTCTTGAGAGAATAAGCCGATTGGTTCCAAATGAATCCCGCCTGCGTTGACAAAGTCGTAATCATTTTCAGCTACTGCTGCTTCGAAGAATGGTACATGTTGGAAATAGTTGGCATCCAAGTCGCCTTCTTCTAATGCTACATTAGGCACTACATAGTCGTTATAAGTCGTAATATCCAGTGTGTAGCCTTCCTCTTCCAAAATAGGTGCAGCGAACTCTAATATTTCTGCATGTGGTGTATTGCTCGCTCCAATACGAATGGTTGTATCTTCGCTTGCCCCTTCTTCAGAGTTCCCACCATTTCCGCAAGCTGCTAATAATAACGCCGCCCCTACTGTTGCTAATGATTTGATAAATACTGATTTTTTCATACCTTAAATCCCCCTAATAATTTTTTATAGTTTAATCCCTATTCAAATAATCTTTTTTCAAACTCAGCGTTTGTCTACGCGATCTACTACGCGATCTCCAATACCTTGAATCACAAATACCATTACTAATACAATGACGGTCGCTACCAAGGTTACAGCCGGTTGATTTCTTTGAAATCCTTCCAAATAAGCTAGGTTACCTAGACCGCCTGCTCCAATAACTCCAGCCATCGCTGTATAGCCGACTAGCGAAATCGCTGTTGTCGTGATACCAGCAATGATGGAAGGCATGCTTTCTGGAATCAAAATTTTATAAATAATTTGCCATTTATTGGCTCCCATAGCTTCTGCGGCTTCAATAACCCCCTTATCAATTTCTCTAAATCCAGTTTCAACCAGCCGTCCATAAAAAGGAGCTGACGATATGATCAAGGCCGGCAAAGCTGCTACTGGACCTATCATTGTTCCGACAATTTGCTGTGTAAATGGAATCAATAAAACGATTAATATAATAAACGGAATAGAACGGAACACATTTACTAAAATACTGACAACTCCATGCAGAATTGTTACGGTCATACTTTTTTTACCATTTGTTTCATACAATAATAATCCGATAACCAATCCTAAAATAAATACGGCGATGACAGAACCAATGGTCATCAATAAGGTTTCTTGAGTAGCTTCTCCGATTCTTTCCCAATTGACTTCAGAAAAATCAAAGTATTGCGCTAAAAGACTTTCTCCGATCACTAAAGATCTAAACATGTTCGATCACCTCAACTTCTACATTCATGTCATGTAAATCGTGGATAACATCCCTGATCACTACTTGTTCTCCAGTCACTTGAACATACAGTGAACCAATTGAACCAGATTGCGTTTGTTGGATACTTCCTTGAATGACATTCAATTCGATTGAGTGATTGCGAATCAACTTAGACAAAACGGGTTGTTTGGAGTTCTCACCGTTAAAGGTCAAGTGAAGCAATTTGCCATCAGGATAATCGGCAAATACTTGGCTTAGAACCAAGTCAGTATCTTCGCTTTCAGGATCCGTATCTTGACGAATAAAGCGTTTGGTGATTTCTTGTTGCGGGCGCTTGAAGACATCTAACACATTGCCCTCTTCAACCACTTTTCCATTTTCCATCACTGCTACTTTGTTGCATATTTTTCTTACTACGTGCATCTCATGTGTAATGATCACGATCGTCAAATTCAAACGCTTATTGATTTCCAATAATAAGTCCAATACCTCATCTGTGGTTTGAGGGTCCAATGCACTAGTTGCTTCATCACACAATAGCAACTCCGGATCATTGGCTAATGCTCGGGCAATGCCGACCCGCTGTTTTTGTCCACCAGATAGTTGGGCAGGATAAGCATTTTCCCGTCCTTCCAATCCAACTAGGCGAATCAATTCGTTGGCTTTATCTAATTGTTCATACTTAGGTACTTTCGCTATTTCTAATGGCAAGAGCACATTTTCCAAAACTGTTCTTGACCACAACAGATTGAAATGCTGAAAGATCATCCCGATTTTCTGTCTTTTTTGTCTTAAATCTTTTCCGGTCAATTTGGAAATGATGCTGTCTCCTAAAGAAACATCTCCTTCTGTGGGCTTTTCAAGACCATTGAACATACGGACCAGTGTACTCTTACCTGCACCGGAATAGCCGATGATGCCATAGATTTCTCCTTTATCAATGGAGAGATTGACATTGTCTACTGCAGTTAAAGGGCCTTGCTTCGTGTCAAAACGTTTCGTTATGTTGGATAAATTAATCATGTTTGCTGCTCTCCATTCTCTCAAACTTTTCATAATGTATAAAATAAAAAACTTTCGTCCACTATTCAAGTTGTTTACTCAAATAAAGGACGAAAGCTGTCATTTCGTGTTACCACCTTAATTTATTCATCCATCACTGAATGAACCTTAACCAGTACGGAGACTATTGCGACTCGTATACTGTGACTCTGTATCGGGAGCTCCCGGAACAAGCTTGTGCAAAGCATTCACTCATTCTGCTCAAAGACCATCTTCAGTTCCATTTCCACTACTCCTTTTCAGCAACCGGAGCTCTCTAAAAAATGTCCATTAGAACTTACTCTTCTTCTCATAGCAATCTATTCCATTAATCTTGAAGTTAGTTTATCAGTCACCGCGTAGTCTGTCAACGACTTTTTGTTTTCTTATAGTTGTAGACTGTCTTCCAACTTTGCAAGTTCACTTGTATCTATATTTGTCAGCTCAACGATCCAATTGCTTTTTTGATCTTCCTTATTTAATTCTTCTGGAGCGTTTAACAAACGTTCGTTGAATTGTACAACATCTCCGCTTAATGGAGATTCTAATTCTGTAACAGCTTTTGCTCCCTCAACGCCTAATAAAGAATCACCGGCTTTCAAAGCTTTGATATCTTTAGGCACATCTGCGAACATGATTTCTCCGATATCATCTTGTCCTTTTTCAGATAATCCTACTCGATAATGGTCACCGTTTTTAGCTATCCATAGTCCATTTGAACTATACTTCATTTCATTTGCCATTTACCACAGACTCCCTTTCTTTTTGCCAAATTGCTTCATACACTTCTTCTTTAAACCCGATCAGATTGTTGCCGTCTGCCAGAATCAAAGGTCGTTTGACCAACATCCCTTCACTCGCCAACAGCTCTGCCGCTTCTTGTTCCGTCAAGTCAGGAATGACCTTTTTCAATCCCCGCTCTTTATACACCGTACCGCTTGTGTTGAAGAACCGCTTTAAGGGCAAGTCAGACTGTTGAAGAATCTTGATCCAGGTTTCTTTATCAGGAGGATTGGTTTTTAAATTGATTTCCTCCAATTCAACCTGGTGTTGCTGCAACCATTTCTTGGCTGCCTTACACGTTGAACAAGTTGGAATACAATAAAACTGCAACATACCATCTCCTCCAAATACATTTGTCTTTATTTAGTATAACGCTAATTTTTTCAAAGTAAAAGTCCCTTTATCTGAATTCTTCATCATCTTCAGAAAACATATAACTCTTGTAATGGTACCGCATAGACATAATCAAACCAATCCCCATCATGTTCCCAAGTAAAGCTGACCCCCCTTGAGAAATAAATGGCAAAGGAATACCCGTTAAAGGTAATAGTCCAATACTCATCCCTACATTCTCAAATACATGGAACACGATCATCATGATAACACCGGTTGAGATATACGTATAGAAAATATTTTTTGTGTCTAGGCAGACGCGAATCATTTGATAAACCAGCATAAAATAAATCAAAATCAATACTGCGCCGCCAATAAATCCAAAGTTTTCACCAATCGTAGAGAAAATCATATCGGATTCTCTAACGGGCACATAAACTTCTGAAATACCAAAGCCTTTTCCAAATACTTTACCAGAACCAATCGCTTTGATGCTTTGCAGCAATTGATAAGCCGCTCCTTGAGTATCATGGTAAGGATCCAACCATGAGTCGATTCGCGAAAATTGGTAATCTTTAAAGCCTAAATTGTATAAAAATTCTCGATTGTACACTACTAGTAACAGAAGTGTGGCTCCTATAATGGCTATGGATCCAAATAAAGGAATCAGTATTTTCCATGATACTCCTGACATTAAAATGACTCCAATAACGATAGCAATAAAAACTAATGTCGTTCCTAAGTCATTTTGCAGCAAAACCATTAACATAGGAGGTGCAGAAACTAAAGCGATTTTTCCTAATAGCATAAAATCAGATTCTGTCTTATGATTCACAAAAGCAGCATTGTGTTTCGTTACTGTTCTGGCCAACATTAAGATAAAAGCAATTTTCATTACCTCAGAAGGCTGAAAAGTCAGCGGTCCTAATTTAAACCAACTCTTAGCTCCTGTCCTTAAGAAGGTAGGCTCATCATATAAAAAGAGGACCAAGACCAACAGGAACAATCCTATACCATAAGCATAGGGAGTAATTTTCCACAGCTGCTCAGAATCGAACTGCATAATCACAATAATAGCAACAGCACCGACAATATACCAGGCGATATGCATGATCGTCGCCCTCATTCCCCCTCCGCCAATCAGCGAAATGGTTGAAAACATTGTAGCGATACTGATAATAGCAAGTAACAACAACGAGAGCACTATTCCATAGTCAATTCTAGATTCTTTTTTCTCACTCATGTTTTTTTCAATAATCTCCTTGCACATCAAATAAATTATTCATTTGTTAGTTCATTTAGCTTCAATCATTATATAAGAAAAAGGCTGTAAAAAAAAGGACTCTTCTCATTTCTTAGTAAAAATGACATAAACTTCCGAGAGGCGGTCACTAAAGATTCAATCATTCCGCTTTTCAACTGCTAAAGCAAATAAAGTACAGCAAATTTATTTTAAGAAAATAGTCGATTTCATGACCCTTAATTGCCCAAAAAAATAAATCTTAGAAGTCCAGGTCTACTGATTCCTGCTTCTAAGATTCATCTTTTTAAACGTGTTGCGCAGACCAAGCTGGCTCCACGCTCTATCAAACGCGTTGCATTAGTCAGTTCTCACTCTCAGTACCACCCGGCAATTTTTAGGAAAAGCACCTAACATTTGCCGATTGGGTACTGTCCGGAGAACTAAATGACTAATTCCATGCTCTATTGTTTTTCGACTTCTTTTACTTTGACCAATTTTTTACGTTGTTTTGGCAATTTTTTCTTTTCATTGGTTTCAGGTTTCTCTTCGTCTTCTTTTTCAATAGCTTCTTGTATTGTGTGACCATTTTTGTATTCGTAATAAATAGTATTGATTAAGCCACCTAATAAAAGTATGGTTGCAGCGAGGTACAGCCACAACATCAGAACAATGAATACCCCGAATGTTGCATTAGCCGCAGCATCTCCACCTGCAAACTGTAAGTAGATTGAAAAACCTTGAGACAATACTAACCAGCCGACAGTCGCAAAGATGGCACCGGGAACAGCATATTTAATGCCTAAATGGTGATTCGGCACTAAGAAGTAAATTGCCATAAACAAGGAAACCAATACGATCAGTAATATCAACCAGCGCAACTGCAGTATTTGCATGATGATTCCCAAATCAATACTTAAAAGATCTTCAATAAAGGAAACGATAAACTCTCCAAAAACAAAGATAAAAACGATGACTCCTACGATTGACACAATAGCCAATTGGATCAATAATGAGACCAATCGTACCAAAATAAAGTTCTTTCTAGATTCGACCCCATAAACTTCATTCAATAAATTTTGCAATGAATTAAACGCTTTACTGGCTGACCAGAGGGCCGTGATCAACCCGATCGAGATAACTCCTCCACTCGAGCTGTTTAAATACCCAATCAATATAGGCTCAATCACACTATAAATATCAGGCGGAACAGCTGTTTCCATGTAAGACAACACTGCATTGACGTCTATTGGAAACAAGGGAATGATATTGGCAATCACTAATAAAATAGGAAAAAGAGAAAATAATACGAAGTAGGCCAGCTCTCCTGCTTGAGAAGTAACATCTGCTCGAGCCCAATTATCTTTACTTACCTTAAAAAGCCGAATCATTCTTTGTTTAAACGGAAGTTGCTTAACAGTCTCCATTACAAGTTCACATCCTTGTAGTTGAATTACAATACTTTTCTAAATACACCACTCGTTCCTCACAGAAGAACGAGCGTCCTATTCTACATATAATGCAAGTTATAATCCATAATCAAATTATTGATGGCTTCATCAATATCTTTAGCTTTCGCTTCATTACCATTTTTATTAACAGTAGTGATAGACTCACCTTTTGGCTGTTGAATCATCCCAATTTTATCTTTATGGATGAACAGCTCTAATTCAGTAAAATTCTCTGTATTATTTGAAGTCTCTTGAATGATAACTTCACTTTTTTTATTTCTTTTGGCCATTTTTAATCCTCGCTTCGATCTCTATTCATTGAGATTAATGAAATAATTTACTAGCTTCCACATAGTCTGTTTCTAATGAATGGGCAACTTCTTTGTGAGTCACTTGATTTTGCATCACATTGATACCCGTGTATATCGTTGAATTGCTTTTAGCAGCTTCCAACAAACCTTTATTTGCGATAGTTACAGCATATGGAATCGTTACGTTTGTCAATGCTTGAGTAGCTGTTTTCGCTACGCTTCCTGGAATATTCGCTACTGCATAGTGAAGAACATCGTGTTTCACATAAACAGGATTATCTAAAGTCGTAACAGTATCCGCTGTTTCGATGATACCACCTTGGTCAACACTGATATCTACAATTACTGATCCAGCTGACATTTGTTTGACCATTTTTTCAGAAACTAATTGCGGGGCTTTCGCTCCTGGAATCAATACAGCTCCGATAACAAGGTCTGCCGTTTTAAGTTCTTCTTCAATATTGTACTCATTCGACATAATTGTTTGTACTGCGTTGCCGAATATTTCACCCAGCTCACTTAAACGTTTAGGATTGTTGTCTAAAACGACTACGTTTGCTCCCATTCCAACAGCAATTTTAGCAGCGTTTGTTCCAGAGACTCCGCCTCCGATAATAACCACTTTTCCGGAGCGTACTCCCGGAGTACCGCCTAATAATATTCCTTTTCCGCCATTACTGTTCTCTAAGAAATGTGCTCCAATTTGAATAGACATTCTACCAGCAATTTGACTCATAGGCGTTAATAATGGCAATGAGCCGTCTGCTCCGACCATTGTTTCATAACCGATTGCCGTTACACCGCTCTCCTTAAGAGCATCCGTTAGTGGTTTATTTGCTGCCAAATGTAAATAAGTGAATATAATCAAATCCTCACGGAAGTAACCGTATTCTTCCGGTAGTGGTTCTTTTACTTTAATCACCATATCAGACGACCAAACTTCTTCAGCAGTAGAAACGATTTTAGCTCCCGACTCTACATATTGTTCATCATAAAAACCAGCAGTTTCTCCTGCTCCTTTTTCCACGATCACAGTATGTCCAGCTGATATCAAACTCTTTACTCCAGATGGAGAAACAGATACTCGTTTTTCACTATTCTTGATTTCTGTTGGTATTCCAATATTCATAAAAAAAAGCCTCCTAATTTTTTGAATCACCGCAACTCATTGAATGCCTTACTTACTTTCTGCATTTGTATGAATCTTACCCATGATAATTTCTTTACTCTTCTATTATACCGCTCATAAGCAAAAAAGCCAAAAGATGAGCTTTTTTATGGTTGATTTGCTGTGCTTTTATGAAAAAAAATTTACTTCAAGAATGGAATTGGTTATGATAAACAAAGAATCATTCAGGAGGCACATATTTAGAAATGAAGTACAATAAGAATATTGACGTGATGAAAGGTATAGCAATCATTTTTGTTGTCTTGATTCACAGTTTCAACGATGAAACGTTACAAAAAATCGGCGGCCCTTTTTATTTACTGCAAGCAGTCCCTTTGTTTTTAATTATTTCAGGCTACAATCAAACTCAATCTTATAATCGACATGCTCTAACGTCTTTATCAGAATTTTATCGCCCCATTTTTCTTTTGAAAAAATTGTATCGGCTCTTTCCGATAGCTCTCATTATTTACGCTTTACAGGCTGTTTTTGGCCCTGAAGAACACTCCTTTTTCTTTTACTTGATCGGACGCGGAGGTTATGGAGGCTATTACATCTCTATTATGATTCAAGCCATCCTTGTATTGCCTTTGCTTTATATGTTGGCAAAAAAAACCACCCCGCTGACCATGCTGATATTTAGTTTTATCGGAAACTTGGGGTATGAATACTTTTCCTATTCTTTCGATATGCCTAGTTTCTTGTATCGATTATTAGTGTTCCGATACCTTTTTGCACTCGCTTTGGGCGTGTGGTACGTCTTTGATGGTCATCGTTCCTATGCAGACAAACTAATGAAAATAGGAGCTGCATTTAGTATTTGGTATCTTTTGGTAGTTCATTATTTTGACATTTCGGTGCCTTTTTATTCGTTCGAGACCTCTTGGAGAGGGCAAAATCCGTTGTCCTTTTTCTACACTGTATTCATTTTTCACTTAGGTTCGAAGTATCTCTCAACTTTTAAAATGCATGTTATCAAACAAGGTATCATTTTTCTGGGTAAAAGATCATACGCTATCTTTATTGTCCAAATGTTGTATTTTTGGCTTTTGTCTGCTTACTTTGAATGGCCGGAATCGTTATTTCCGTTAGACACTCTTGTTTCGTGCGCATTAGGCTCGGTACTTTACATTATAGAGCAGAAATATGTTAGCGGGAAATTCAGACTGCTTTTCCATTTGTGAAAAGCAGTCTTTTTGAATTTCAACTCAGATTCTTTTATACTTCTTTTAATAGGAAGGTGATCCGATGAAAATCGTTCATTTTAAAAAACAAAATATTGAAAAGATAGGCATCAAAACGAATCAAGGTATTTTAGATGTTCGTAGAGCTGCTAAAGTCCTAAATGAGCCTTCTATTGATTCTATGGATGCACTTTTTAATGATCCACAAAATGGGTTAGCACAACTAAAACATTTACTGCAAAAAGTATCGGAAAAACAACTTTCTAATGTTTACATCAATGAAGAAGATATCTATTTCTTGCCTATCTTCACCCAACCAGGCAAAATCATTACGGTCAATTACAACTATTTACTGCATGCTTCCGAGCAAATTGAATCGGTCCCGACCGTACTTTCATTTGGTGGAAAATTTAAGAATAGTTTAGCAGCACACAATCAAAATATTCCTCTGCCTACTTTTGCTGAGAAGTACGATTTTGGAGCGGAACTGGTCATAGTGATCGGAAAGAAAGCAAAAATGATTTCTTCAGAAACAGCTCTGAAGCATATCATAGGCTATTCCATTGGAAACGACTTATCGGCACGAGATTTACAAGAATCTTCCCAATCTCAATCAGTAGGAAAAATGCTGGATTACTTTGCGCCTGTTGGCCCTTATCTTGTCACAAAAGATGAGGTAGATCCTGATGACTTAGACATTTCCTTAACGCTGAACGGAGAGTTATATCAACACAACAATACTCGAAATATGCTGTTCAGTTGCGCTGAAATCGTGAGTCTGCTTTCTCAATATATGACTCTTTTACCAGGAGACCTCATTTTTACTGGAACCCCTGAAGGTGTCCTGGAAGGGAACAGTCGTTTACCCGAATCTAATTGGATTTCTTCAGGAGATACGATCAAGGTGCTCATCAGTGGTTTAGGAACGTTGACCAACAGCTTCTTCTAGTTGGCTCAATTTTAAAAAGCCGTCCAATTTAAGAATGGATGGTTTTTTTGTGATTTTAACGCTAAAATGAACTAAAGACAGCTTTTTTAGGGCTAATCCATCATCTAAATAACTTTAGCTGAAGAGAGGTATTGTCAAAGTCAGTTGAGAAACAAACGTAAGCGCAAAATGAAACGGTATCTTCAAATATCTTCTTTTCCGCTCTATACTTGATTTCATAGTAAACAAGTTGGAGGAATGATGATGAAAAGACAAGATATAGTACCAGTTTCATTGCAACAAAT
>NZ_JBGQQS010000008.1:0-132362 GCF_045528365.1 Desemzia sp. FAM 23988 | reverse complement strand
CGTGATTGAACAGTCCCGTTTAAGCGCTCTACGCGGCCTTTAGCTTGTGGAATAGAGGAGGTTTTAATCTCAATACCGAGTTGATGACAGGCAAAACCAAACTGGGTAAAGGTATCTTCTTCGACCGCTTTCATGGCTTTTGATGTGTATTCGAAAACCGTTCGTTTATCTGTTAAAAAAGCTAAAGGGATGCCTTGTTTCGTTAGGATCTGATTGAGCACATGATAATAGCCATTGAGTGTTTCTTGCATATCGAAATAAGCCCCGACGATATTACCAGAAGCGTCATCAATAGCTAAATGGAGATGTGTCACCTCTTTACCAAACCAGTTATAGGAGCTGGCATCCATTTGAATAAGCTCCCCCTGATATTTCTTTCTAGGACGGCTAGGGTGACTTTTTTCGGGTAACTCCATTTGATCTTCGGCTCTTGGAACCAGTGGGTTATAAGACTCTTTTTTACCTTTCATTGATTTAGCTTTGATTCGAGCATTTATTTTCTTACGTGTTTTTCTTTGAGCCTTAGGTGATAGAATATCAGCTTGATATAAAATATGACGAATGGTCGTATCGGTGTAACAGATAGCATGATCCTCCTTCAAAATTTCAGTAAAATGCTTCACGTTAGGCTTTATCTTAAAACTTTGATAGAGCTCGATCACTTGTCTTTTTGTTTCCTCTGGCACGGCGTGCCTAGCTGCTTTTCCTCTGTTGCCGTGTGAAAAAACAGCTTTTCCTCCTTCTTGATAGTCTTGAATCAATCTGTTAACTTGCCTCATCGAGAGCCCAAGTTCAACACAAGCTCTCTTTTTTTCCTTTCTTTTTTCTGCCACAGCTTTTATTACTTTATATTTCTTATCTTCATTCATCGTTAGTATTATCCTTTTCATGATTTTATTTTATCATTTTGGGACATTTTATGCTTCGACCTACTTAGGACATTATCACGTTCGAACGATAAATAACGTGTATCACGACATTTAGTTGTTGACAATAGTCAATAAAAACAGTATAATAATTAGACGTGAGTAATCTACTCGTTAGATATACTTTCCTTGCTCTTTTTGTCAAAAAAAGAGCCAAAGTCCATAAGGAGGTGACAGTCAAGATGAGTCAAACAGCAAAATACGAAATTTTATACATTATCCGTCCTAACATCGATGAAGCTGAAAAAACAGCTTTAGTAGAACGTTTCGATAACATTTTAAAAGATAATGGTGCTGAGGTAACTGAATCTAAAGACTGGGCGAAACGTCGTTTAGCATATGAAATTAAAGGTTACAGAGAAGGATTATACCGTCTCGTACATTTAACTTCTTCAGATGCAGCGGCTATCAATGAATTTGATCGCTTAGCTAAGATTAATGATAATATCTTACGCCATATGATCGTTAGAGAAGACGATTAATTTAATTGTTTCATGTGAAACAATCGGAAGGGAGCGGATATAGTGATTAATAATGTAGTGTTAGTTGGAAGAATGACTAAAGATGCAGATTTAAGATACACGTCTAATGGAACAGCAGTAGCTTCGTTTACTGTAGCAGTCAATAGACAATTCACTAATCAAAGTGGAGAACGTGAAGCTGACTTTATCAACTGTGTTGCATGGAGAAAAACAGCAGAAACGTTAGCAAACTTCACGAAAAAAGGATCTTTAGTTGGGGTAGAAGGCCGTATTCAAACACGTTCTTATGATAACCAGCAAGGTCAAAAAGTTTATGTTACTGAAGTTGTAGTAGATAATTTCTCAATGCTTGAACCAAAATCTGTTACAGATCAAAGAAGAGCACAAGACAATGGATCAACTACATCCAATTCGTCAAATAACTTTAATTCTTTTAATGCTAATCAAAACAAATCACAATCCCAACAAACTCCTGCTAGAGATTATCAAAATTTTGGAAACTCTGATCCTTTTGAATCAAGTGGACAACCTATTGATATCTCTGACGATGACTTACCGTTCTAAAATCGATTAATTAAAGGAGGAAATGAAATGGTACAACGCAGAGGCGGACGTAAGCGCCGTAAGGTTGATTTCTTTGCTGCTAATCATATTGAAAAAGTTGATTACAAAGATGTTGATCTTCTAAAAAGATTTATTTCTGAACGTGGTAAAATTTTACCTCGTCGTGTAACTGGAACATATGCTAAAAACCAACGTAAGTTGACTAAAGCTATCAAACGTGCACGCGTAATGGGATTATTACCGTTCGTTACTGAAGAATAAAATAAATTATCCAAAAGGACCGTGAGCTTATAACCAGCACGGTCTTTTTTAATTCCATTTGTAAGAGAAAAATGTTTCATGTGAAACATTTTAAAAGAGATGTACACATCAGTAAAACTAAGTTGGAACAACAGGTGTTGGTGTCTCCAAAGACTTTGTCAACGTTCTAGTATCTCAATAAGATAAGTGGTAGAATAGAACAGAACGGTGGTCAGAGGCGAAGGAGAAAAGGAGTTATAAATGAAAAATAAATTAACAGATGAAAAACTCCCACAGTTTTTAAAAAATGAAAATGTTAAACTAGCTGCAGTAGCATTGATTGTCATACAATTAATTGTTATTTTGTTAGGCTTTTTTTCTAACGTCATTATCGGACTGGTTATGTTGGTTATTTTCATTGTATTCTTATTATTGATTTATTTCTTTTCAAAACGAATGATAGGAAAAATCAATAAATATATCGATGATCTTTCTTACCGTATTAAGCGGGGCGAACAAGAAGCGTTGATTAAAATGCCAATTGGAATCATTCTATTTGATGAAGACTATAAAGTGCAATGGACCAATCCTTATTTTCAAGCACATATAGGCTATCAAGAAGAAATACTAGGGAAAAAAATCGAAGAGATTGATGAAGAGTTAAACCAGTTAATCAGACAAAGTCATGCAGATAACTTAACAACTATTGTATGGGGAGATAAGAGTTACCAAATCATCATCCAGGAAGATATCCGAGTGATTTATTTGATGGATATATCTGAATATAGTCAAGTTAAACAACGGTATCAAAATGAAAAATTTGTTTTAGGAAATATCTTTGTTGATAATTACGATGAAATTGTTCAAGGTATGACAGATAGAAACATCTCAAATATCAATACATTTATTACTACTCAATTATCAAACTGGGCCAAAGAACATCAAATTTATTTAAAACGAGTTTCTGAAGATCGGTTTATTGTATTCATGCACCGCAAATCGTTAAAGCAAATGGAAGCAGAAAACTTTAGTATCTTAGACCAAATAAGAGAAAAAACTTCTAAACAAAATATTCCGCTCACTTTAAGTATTGGTATCGCATATACAGAAGCTGATAAAGAAAATGAAAATTTAAATGAGTTGGCTAGTCTTGCTCAGAGCAATCTAGATTTAGCGCTGGGACGGGGTGGTGACCAAGCGGTTATTAAATCTTTATCTGGAGAGATGCGTTATTACGGCGGAAAAACAAATCCAATGGAGAAAAGAACGCGTGTTCGATCTAGGATGATCAGTCAAGCTTTACAAGAATTAATGAAGCAAGCTGACCAAGTTGTTGTAATGGGACATATGAATCCTGATTTAGATGCTATCGGTTCTGCTTTAGGTATTAGACGGATTGCTGAAATGAATAACAAAGAAGCATGGGTAGTTGTAGAGCCAGATCAATATAGTCATGACATTGAAAAACTCATAGAAGAAATTGAAAAAGATAATCAGATCAGTCGTTACATTATTACCCCAAAAGTTGCTGAGGAAATGATGACAGAAAATACTTTAGTTATTCTGGTTGATTTTCATCGACCGTCTATGGCGATTGCTCCTGATCTATTGAAGCAAAAAAATCGAGTCGTTGTTATAGACCATCATCGTCGAGGAGAAGAGTTCCCAGGAAATCCTGCATTAGTTTATATTGAACCGTATGCATCATCAACGGCTGAATTGGTCACTGAACTATTTGAATACCAATCTCAAGAAGCTGAACCAATCAATAAAATCGAAGCAACAGCTATGTTGGGTGGTATAGTAGTGGATACCAAGAGTTTCTCTTTACGCACGGGGTCACGTACTTTTGATGCAGCAAGCTATTTACGTTCTTGTGGTGCGGACGCTGTGCTTATCCAAAGATTATTAAAAGAAGATACGGATACGTATTTGCTTCGCAGTCATTTAATAGAGTCCATGGAATTTGTTACTCCTAATATGGCTGTTGTAGCTGGTGAAGAAAACCAAGAATATGATACAGTAGTAGCAGCACAAACAGCCGATACGATGCTATCTATGAGTAAGGTTGATGCCGCTTTTGTAATTTTTAAGCGATTAGATAAACGTATTGGAATCAGTGCTCGAAGTTTAGGCGAAATCAATGTTCAAGTTATTATGGAAGAATTGGGCGGTGGCGGACATTTGTCAAATGCTGCTACCCAACTAGAAAATAGTTCAGTAACTGAAGCTAAAAAACAATTAAAAGAAGCTATTTTAGCTCATTATTCTACTAAGGAGGCTGCAACAACATGAGAGTTATTTTTTTAAAAGATGTAAAAGGACAAGGTAAAAAAGGCGAAGTGAAAGAAGTACCAAATGGGTACGCTTCAAATTTCTTATTTAAAAAAGGGTTGGCGAAAGAAGCCAATGCTGCAAGTGTCAGTGAGTTAAAAGGAAAGAAAAAAGCACAAGAAAAACAAGAGGCTGAAATTCTTGAAGAGGCAAAAGAGTTAAAAGTCTTTCTGGAAAAAGAAGAAAATGCCATTGAGATCAAATCAAAAGCAGCTGATGATGGTCGATTATTTGGATCGGTAACAACGAAACAAATCGCTTCTGCTGCAAAAAAACAATTGGGTATTGAATTGGATAAACGAAAAATCGACTTGAATGTTCCTATGCGTTCTTTAGGAACTCAAGTAATGGATGTTAAAATTCATCCACAAGTTGTTGCAGAAATTACTGTACGGGTTGTACCTGAAAATTAAAGTGAACCGCTAAATAAGTTAGCCAAGAGAAAACTTGGCTGACTTATTTTATTGGAATCAAACTAAGGTAAAATAAATGCTATTGAATGATGTGACGCTAAAAGATAACTTTACGCCAAAAGGAACAAACGTTCCCTTTGTTAGATTGTAATCTCAGTGATTTTCAGTTAGAATAATAGCAGAAATGACACATTGAATGTGGAACAGTACAAGCGTTTTTATGTATTTGAAAGGAAGTTGAAAAACTTGGCAAATGAAGCGTTCCAAGATCGTTTACCACCGCAAAGTATTGAAGCTGAACAAGCTGTATTAGGATCTATTTTCTTAGATGCGGATACACTTGTTGGAGCTTTGGAGTTTATAGAAGCTAAGGATTTTTATCGTCGTGGTCATCAAATGGTTTTTCAAGCTATGATGGACCTCAACGATGAAAATGAAGCTATTGATATCGTTACGATCACAAATGCATTAGAATCCAGAAACCAATTAGAAGACATTGGGGGTATTCCATATCTGACAGAATTAGCAGTGGCGGTACCAACAGCGGCAAACATGGAATATTACGCAAAAATTGTGGAACAAAAATCCATTTTGAGAAACCTTATTCATACAGCCACAGAAATTGTGGCTAAAGGATATGAGGAATCTGATGAGGTTGCTTCAATTTTAGATGATGCGGAAAGAAGTATCTTAGAAGTATCGGAGAGACGAAGCAGGACCGGTTTTTTGTCTATTTCAGATGTGTTAAACTCAACTGTAGCTCAAATAGATCAATTGTATCAAAATAATGAAGAAATTACGGGCTTGCCAACAGGATACAAATTATTAGATAAAATGACTGCTGGCTTGCAAAAAGAAGAGCTGATTATTTTAGCTGCCAGACCGGCTGTAGGGAAAACGGCTTTTGCTTTAAACATTGCTCAAAATGTTGGAACAAAAACGGATGAAACAGTGGCTATTTTCAGTCTGGAAATGGGAGCCGAGTCTCTTGTTAACCGGATGTTGTGTTCAGAAGGCAGTATCGATGCCAGTAATTTAAGAACAGGTAATTTAACAGAAGAAGAATGGCAGAATTTGATTATTGCCATGGGTAGTTTATCTAAAGCGAGTATTTATATCGACGATACTCCAGGTATACGTGTGGCTGAGATTCGTGCCAAATGTCGTCGTTTAAAGCAAGAAAAAGGTAATCTGGGATTGATACTAATTGATTATTTGCAACTTATTGAAGGAACAGGTAAAGAAAGTCGTCAACAAGAAGTATCTGAAATTTCACGTCAGTTAAAAAAATTAGCTAAAGAATTGAAAGTTCCCGTTATTGCGTTATCTCAGTTATCTCGTGGCGTGGAACAAAGACAAGATAAACGTCCAGTATTGAGTGATATTCGTGAGTCTGGTTCAATCGAGCAAGATGCGGATATCGTAGCGTTTCTTTATCGTGATGATTATTATGATCGCGAGGGTCAAGAAGATGGCGAGGATAACTTTGAAGCAGATGAAGACAACGTGATAGAAGTAATCATAGAAAAAAACAGAAGTGGTGCAAGAGGAACTGTAAAATTATTATTTATTAAAGAGTACAATAAATTTTCTTCCTTATCTTACTATCCTGAAGATGCCATCTCATAAAAAATTAAAGGCTTCATAAACGAGTATAAAGTTCGTTTATGAAGCCTTTAATTTTTCTTTAAGATGAAATGATTCGCCTTTGGACCTTTATTTTAAATAAAATAATAAAAATGTTCGTTTTTTATTGAATAGTAAAAAGATTACTGGTACACTACAAAAGGATTTTTAAAAATAAAAAAGAGGTGTTTTTATGTCTTCTGTAGTAGTTGTTGGTACACAATGGGGCGATGAAGGAAAAGGAAAAATTACCGATTTCTTGAGTGAAAATGCGGATGTGATTGCACGTTATCAAGGTGGAGATAATGCAGGCCATACGATTAAATTTGGTGGCGTAACGTATAAACTGCACCTTATTCCTTCTGGTATCTTTTCTTCAGAAAAGATAAGTGTGATAGGTAATGGAGTAGTGGTTAACCCTAAGGCTCTGGTACAAGAGTTGGCTTATTTGCATGAAAAAGGAATCAGTACAGACAATCTCCGAATCTCTGATCGTGCACATGTTATCTTACCGTATCACATTCAATTGGATCAACTACAAGAAGATTCTAAAGGCGCCAATAAAATCGGAACAACTATCAAAGGAATCGGTCCAGCATATATGGATAAGGTTTCTCGTGTAGGCATTCGGATTGCTGATTTATTGGATAAAGAGCTTTTTGAAGAACGTTTGCGTGTTAACTTAGAAGAAAAGAATCGGTTGTTTACTAAATTATATGATTCAACAGCTATTGAATTTGAAACTGTTTTTGAAGAATACTATCAATATGGCCAAGAAATCAAAAAATATGTAACAGATACAACCGTTATTTTAAATGATGCTCTTGAGGCTGGGCAAAATGTTTTATTTGAAGGGGCTCAAGGGGTTATGTTGGATATTGACCAAGGCACTTATCCTTTTGTAACTTCTTCGAATCCAGTTGCTGGTGGAGTGACAATCGGAAGCGGAGTTGGTCCTTCAAAAATCAATAAAGTAGTTGGTGTATGTAAAGCCTATACTTCTCGTGTAGGTGATGGTCCGTTCCCAACGGAATTGCATGATGAAATTGGACAACAGATTCGAGATATAGGGAAAGAATACGGAACAACAACTGGACGTCCGCGTCGTATTGGCTGGTTTGATACAGTTGTGATGCGCCATTCAAAACGCGTTTCAGGAATCACCAATTTGTCTTTAAATTCAATTGATGTATTAAGCGGATTAAAAACGGTTAAAATTTGTACAGCTTATGAGCGTAATGGAGAGAAAATTTTTCATTATCCTGCAAGCTTGAAAGAATTGGCAGAATGTACTCCGATTTATGAAGAAATGCCAGGCTGGGAGGAAGATATCACAACTTGTCGTACATTGGCAGAATTACCTGACAATGCTCGGAATTATGTGGAACGTATTTCTGAATTGGTAGGAGTTCGAATTTCAACTTTTTCAGTTGGACCAGGTCGTGAACAAACGAATATTTTAGAAGATGTTTGGAGTCAAATCTAAATAAAAGCCAATTGAATACAAATTATTTAAGAAAAAGTGTCACCAATGTGAAAAAATGTGTTATAATTGTTTCGTTGCATTGGTGACTGATTTGGGTTATTAGCTCAGTTGGTAGAGCAGCTGACTCTTAATCAGCGGGTCGAGGGTTCGAGCCCCCCATAACCCATAAGTTAAATACATAAAAAACTTTAGTTTAATTTCCAAAGAATATTTTGGTAAATAAATTAAAGTTTTTTTTATTTTGTACTTGTTTACTATATGACTTAGAGAACGTTAACTAATTAAAGCACGGTATATCCATAAATAAACAGAAAAAGTGAGACATACTTCTTAGGTATTTCCCAGGAAATAATACACGAATTGATCGTCTGGTGATTGTATTTTTTTTATATTCTGCTAGAATACATCTGTTAATAAAATTACTGTATAAAATAGCCGTAATATGCTAAGTTGATTATACTTTATGGATTAAAATTAGAAAGCATCGTAGGGGGCAGGAAAAATGAATATTGTTATTGCTGGAGGAGGCAAAGTTGGAGAGGTTCTCTGTTCAGAAATTTCCTCTGAAGGAAATGATATTATCCTAATTG
Organism: Desemzia sp. FAM 23988; assembly: GCF_045528365.1. Taxonomy (NCBI): domain Bacteria; kingdom Bacillati; phylum Bacillota; class Bacilli; order Lactobacillales; family Carnobacteriaceae; genus Desemzia; species Desemzia sp. FAM 23988. Next base: position 123,701 of record NZ_JBGQQS010000008.1, on the reverse strand, counting down.
AAAAGAATAGCAAACGAATAGATGCTTTAATCAGCAAATATGATATTGCAGGAATAGCAGGAAATGGAGCTAGTTTTGATCTACAAATGGAGGCTGGCGTTCCAAATTGTGATATATTCATTGCTGTGACTCCACAAGATGAAATCAATATTATGTCAGCAATTATAGCCAAAAAACTAGGCGCAAAATATACAATTGCACGTGTTAGAAATCCAGAGTACACAAAACATATTGGGTTTGTTAAAGAGAGTTTAGGCATTACTATGATGATCAATCCTGAACTGGAGTCTGCAAAAGATATTATGAAAGTTATTAAATATCCTACTGCTTTAAGCGTAGAATCATTTGCAAGCAATCGCGTCAATCTTGTAGAACTAAAAATTAAACAAAATAGTCCGTTAATAAATATTAGTTTAAAAGACTTTAGAACGCGGTATGGGAATATTTTGGTGGCCATCATTCAACGTGGAGATGACATTATCATTCCTTCTGGAGAAAACTATTTAAGAGAAGGAGACCGTATCTATGTAGTTAGTTCATTGAAAGAAGTGAACAAGTTCTATAAGTTGATGGGAGACAATCGGGCTAGAATGAAGTCTGCTTTAATTATTGGTGGCGGACGCATTACTTATTATTTAATCAATATGTTGAAAGATTACAAAATGGATATAAAAGTTATTGAAAATAATGCAAAAAGAGCCGAAGAACTAAGTGAAGCCTTTCCTGGAATCATGGTGGTTCATGGAGATGGAACAGACCAAGAATTTTTAGAAGAAGAGCGTATTGAGGGATACGACGTTTTTATCAGTCTAACAGGTGTGGACGAAGAAAATATCATCACTTCTTTGTACGCATCTCAACAAGATGTAAGAAAGATCGTTACAAAAGTCAATCGAACATTATTGCTGAAAATATTTGGTACAATGGGATTACAAACTGTTATTACACCAAAAAGGGTGATCGCGAACACTATCTTACAATTTGTACGTTCCTTAACCAATCAATCTGTTTCAAATGTAGAAGCGTTATTCCGTTTAGCGGATAATCAAGTTGAAGCTCTTCAGTTTAGAGTGAAGGCAAGTAGTCGTGTGGTTAATGTACCGTTAGAATCCTTATCAATAAAATCGCATTTACTAATTGCTTATATTATTAGAGGCAAAAAACTCATTGTTCCTGGAGGACAAGATACAATAAAAACAGATGATCATGTTATTGTCATTACAAAAGAAAAAAATTATGATGACATTGATGATATATTAAAATAAAGGGGTATCGCACTTGTGAACATTAGTATGGTGAAATATGTTATTGGAAGAATTTTACAAGTTGAATCTCTTTTACTAGTTTTTCCTTTGATAGTTAGTATCTTTTATCAAGAAGAATGGAAATACCCATTCAGTTTTCTAGCTATTAGTGTACTTTTGCTAGTTATTGGATATCTATTAAGTAGAAAAATACCAGTGAAAAAACAATTATTTGCTAAAGAAGGCTTTGTTATTGTTTCATTATCTTGGATACTGCTTTCCTTTTTCGGCGGACTTCCATTTGTAATGAATGGAGATATACCTAGTTTGATTGATGCTTTTTTTGAAACGAGTAGTGGATTCACAACTACTGGTTCTAGTATTTTAACGGATGTTGAAGCGTTATCTCATTCCTCTTTATTTTGGAGAAGTTTTACTCATTTAGTGGGGGGGATGGGAGTATTAGTATTCGCACTAGCTGTCTTACCTCAAATAGAATCTGAATCAGTACATATTATGAAAGCAGAAGTACCTGGTCCGGTTTTTGGAAAATTAGTTTCAAAACTGTCCTCCTCAGCGCGTATTTTATATAAAATCTATCTAGCAATGACTGCTATAGTAGTAATGTTATTGCTTTTTGGAGGAATGAATTTATTTGAGGCTTTATTACATGCCTTTGGGGCTGCTGGGACGGGTGGCTTTGGTATAAAAAATGGAAGTATAGCTCCATATGATAGTGCTTATATTGATTATGTCCTTGGAACTTCCATGATTCTCTTTGGTGTGAATTTTAATTTGTTTTATTTGATCTTGATTGGTCATATAAAAGACGTTTTGAAGAGTGAAGAATTAAGATGGTACATCGGAATTATTATAAGTGCAGTTATTTTGATTTGTGTGAATTTATTTTCTTATTATGAATCTTTTGGACGATTAGTTCGAGACGTCTTTTTTACTGTTTCATCTATCATTACTACCACAGGTTTTTCTACTGCAGATTTTGGCCAATGGCCGTTATTTTCTCAGACGATACTGCTCATACTCATGTTCTTTGGAGCAAGTGCTGGATCTACAGCGGGTGGATTAAAAATCTCTCGAGTAGCTATTTTATGGAAGACCGCTGTTGCTGAATTCAAGCGTAATGCACATCCTAACCGAGTAGTAGCGATCAAGTATGAAGGAAAATCATTAAGCAAAGACATTAAGCATGGTGTAGTAAATTACTTTGTCATCTATATGATTATTTTTTTCATTTTGTTGTTATTAATCAGTATGGATGCTCCTGACTTTACATCTGCTTTTAGTGCCATAGCGGCAACATTTAATAATATCGGTCCTGGTTTAGGAACCATTGGACCTGCGGAAAGTTTTGCACACATCAGTGACTTTTCAAAAATTTTGTTATCTTTTGTAATGATAGCCGGAAGATTAGAAATATTCCCTATCCTAATTTTATTTAATCGAAATACTTGGCGAAAACATATCTAGAGAGAAGTTTAAAAGAATCGTGTAAATTGATGACTGTAATGACTAGTCAGCATCTCTATCTTATAAGAAAGATGGCTCCTATTATTGGGTGTCATCTTTTTTATGTCATCTAAATGGAGGTAGGATTTGAATAGTTTAAAGATGGTATTCAAGACCAATAAATTTCTATATTTTATATGTAGAGTAAAAAGTTTCCAAAGCTTTAAAATTGCTATTATGACGGGAAAGACTTATGATTTAGGTATGTTTATTTTTATGTTTATTTTTTTATTTAAGTTTATTTAGGGGGAAGAACGATGGTTATAAACGGAACAATGATGCAATATTTTGAATGGTTTACAGAAGCTGATGGAAAACATTGGCAACGCCTAAAGGAAGATGCGGCACATTTACATGATATTGGTATCACTGCTGTCTGGATTCCACCTGTTTTTAAAGGAGTAACGATCAATGATGAAGGTTACGGTATCTATGATTTATACGATTTAGGAGAATTCGATCAAAAAGGCGGCGTGCGGACCAAGTATGGGACAAAACAAGAATTGCTGGATGCGATTGAAGAACTGCATAAGTACGATATCCAAGTCTATGCAGATGTTGTTTTAAACCATAAAGGCGGAGCTGACGAGACAGAACGATTTAACGCAGTAGAAGTAGCTGAAGACGATCGTAATAAAGAAATAACAGAACCCTATGAGATAGAAGGATGGACAAAATTTACTTTTCCGGGCAGAAATGGGAAATATTCTGATTTTATATGGAATTACCATCATTTTAGTGGAATAGACTACGATGAATTAAATGACAAAAAAAGCATTTTTCGTATAGCAGAAGATGATAAAAGTTGGGCTGATGATTCTGCAGTAGCCAACGAATATGGGAATTATGATTATTTGATGTTTGCGGATATCGATTATGGTAATGCGGATGTAGTAAATGAAATTAAACAATGGGCCAGTTGGTTTGTAAAAGAAACAGGCGTAGATGGATTTAGATTGGATGCTGTAAAACACATCCATGAAGAATTTATGAATGATCTTGTTTGTGGGTTACGAGAAGAGTTTGGAGAAGACTTTTTTGTAGTTGCAGAATATTGGGATCAAAAATACGGACATTTAAAAGACTATTTAAAAGCTCATAACGATGACATCAGTTTGTTTGATGTATCTTTGCATTATAAATTGTCTAATGCTTCTAAAGAAGGAAACGCGTATGATTTAAGACCTTTATTTGATGAGACATTGATGCAGAAAAAACCAACTTCTGCGGTAACGTTTGTAGACAATCATGATTCGCAACCATCTCAAGCTTTAGAATCTTACGTTGAACCGTGGTTTAAACCTTTAGCTTATAGCATCATCTTACTAAGAAAATATGGATATCCGACTGTTTTTTACGGAGATTATTATGGTCTTAAAGGGGATAACCCTATTGAAGGACAATCAGAAATCTTGGATAAGTTAATTTATCTTAGACAGCAGTACGCTTACGGGGATCAAACAGATTACTTGGATCACGCGAATTGTATTGGTTGGACGAGATCAGGGGATGAAGAGCATCCAGGAGGATGTGCTGTAGTTTTATCTAACAGTGAAGAAGGCTTCAAAGAAATGAATTTTGGCGAAGAGCGATCTGGAGAAGTCTTCTATGATTATCTAGGCCACCGTGAAGACGAAGTAACGTTAGATGAAAATGGTGTAGGGATCTTCCCTGTAAATGCTGGATCTGTTTCAGTTTGGGTGAAAAAATAATGAATCTTATATTTTAACGTTGGTAAAGAAATTTCCTCCGGCCTATGTGGTTGCTTATGAAAATCCATGGGAACGCCTTGAGCCGAAAACCGCGTCTCAAGACTTGCAAGCGTCAAACTAAGCGTAACGGCTAAAGCCAAATACTAAGTAATTGCCATGATTGTTGCTGCTTCAGCAGCTTACAAGCATGGTACACTGTGGGCGTACGCCCACAGTGTTTCCTTTTTTTTGCATCCTTTTTCATGGCTATAAGCAACCCCATATTCCTCCTGAAATTTCTAAGAATGCGCTTCTAATAGATTTAGCCTTAAAAAGAACTGTATTTTTTATTGATCAACGTTAAGTGTTGTAGAACCAAAATAACATAAAAAACGTGCCTAAGAGAGTAGGCACGTTTTTTTTTTTAGATATCTGGAGTTGGTGCTACAGGTTTCTCCGCTGTTGGAGGTACATTTGGACCAACTGGCGGTACAGGTCTTTCAACAGGTGCTGAAGGATCTGTTGGAATCGAACCAGCATGAGGATGTGACACTAAGTCAACAGGCTCAGGAGTTAAAATGTCCGCTTTTTCTTGATTTGGATGATACAAGTCTGTTTCGATATCTGCAATAGTCTCTTCTAATTCCGGATCTGGATTTGCGTAATCCATTTCTTCTTCTACCTCATGATAAGTTTGTTTAAACTCATCTGACAATTCATTTACTTTGGTCATAGCTTTATCTTTCACCACTAAACCTTGTTCTTTTAAATCGCCTCTTAACTCTTTCCCGGATTTAGGAGCAAAAAGTAATGCGGTCGCCGCTGCTGCTAATCCTACAACTAGTGTTTTGCCAAAGTTATTTTTTCCCATAATACAACCCTCTTTCATTAATAGTAGTCACTACTGATGTACTGAGTAAGCCATTTATTACTTTTGACGATTTTTAACCATTTTTTGAGCCGTTTTCCCAACTTTAATAAGTGATGGAAAAGTGCGTTTAGTCGTTTTTCCTGGCGAACTGACGAATTGATTGCTGAGTTCTTGGCCAGAAGATTTTAAGTGGTTCAAAGAATCGCTAAACTCAGTCGTTCTTGTAGAAAATTCTTGAATGTACTGTTGCTTGTCTGATACATCTTTCATCATTAAATCAGCCCGATTTTGGATGTTAGCAACTTTTGAGTTGATAGCATTCACGTCGTTGTTGAATCGATCAACAGTGTGATTGACGTCCAATACAACAGTGTTGACTTCATTCATTAAGCTGGTAATGCGTTTTTTAATGATTATTCCGGCAACAACAAGACCAACGATCGCTAAAACTACGATTGCAATAGCAATATAGAATTCAATAGTCATAGTTGATTTGACCTCCTTCAGTAATATTTTGAACATATTATGAACGTAAGTGATAAAAAAATCAAGAAAAGGGGTATCTCATTAGTCGAATTTCAACTTCTTATAATCTATGAAAACCCATTATTTTAAGTTCAGTCTATCATTTATCTGATTTTTATCCAAATAAAAACAGTTGTACGATGTGAAATAAGATTTTGCTGCGGAAAGAAAAAAGTGACAAAGGTATAGTAAAATCCTTTTATTTGTTTTACAATACAAAATATTAGGGTATAAGAATAGAGACAGTTGGGGGAAAAGAAAAGTGGCGCAAGCAAACAATTCAAATCATGTTAACGAGGACCAAATACGAGATAAATTTCAACTCGTAACGGTTGCTGATGGAGAAATTATTCGCTTGGAAGAAGTTCCAGATCCTGTATTTTCCGAAAAAATGGTTGGTGAAGGGTTTGCTGTGATTCCAACCTCTGAAGAAGTTGTAGCACCTATAAGCGGCAAGTTATATCAAGTTGCGGATACTTTACATGCTTATGTGATTGAAACCAAAGAAGGAATAGAGGTCTTAGTCCATATTGGTATAAATACAATTAGTCTGCATGGAGAAGGGTTCCAATCAGAGCTGAAAAAAGGGATGTACGTGACAAAAGGCGATAGATTGGCAACTTTTGATCGCAACTATTTGGAAGAAAAAAATATTTCTTTGGTTATACCAGTTGTTGTGATAAAAGGATTAGATGATGAAACAACTGCCACCATGAATTATGCTAAAAATGGTGTAGCGGGAGATACTATTGCTATGTGTACGTTTAAAGAGGAATAAAAAAATTGAAAGATTGCTTATAGCTGCACCATAAAAATTGGTGGAGCCTTTTTTGCACCAAATCACTATGAGAAGGTTATTACCGTTTTTTGCACTTCTATTCTGGATTATGTATAATATAAGATAGGAAAATACCTAATTTTTCATAGATAAATGCTCGTATATCGAGGAGGATAAAAGATGAAAAAGATATTGGTCGTAGATGACGAAAAGCCGATTTCAGATATTATAAAATTTAATTTAACTAAAGAAGGTTACGATGTTTACACTGCTTATGATGGTGAAGAAGCAGTCGAAAAAGTAGAAGAAATTATACCGGATTTAATTGTACTTGATTTAATGCTGCCTAAAATGGATGGCTTAGAAGTATGTCGAGAAGTTCGAAAAACGCATGATATGCCGATTATCATGGTAACAGCTAAAGATGCTGAAATCGATAAAGTATTAGGTTTGGAATTAGGTGCGGACGATTATGTGACAAAACCATTTTCAAATAGAGAGTTAGTGGCACGTGTAAAGGCTAATTTAAGAAGACAGAGCAGTAAAGTTCCTCAAGTAGAGGAAGAAGTTTCAACTGATATCGAAGTAGGAGCATTAGTGATTCATCCAGACGCTTATATTGTATCTAAGCGTGGAGAAACGATTGAACTGACTCATCGTGAATTTGAATTGCTGCATTATTTAGCGAAACATTTAGGACAAGTTATGACCCGAGAACATTTACTCCAAACGGTTTGGGGATATGATTATTTTGGTGATGTCCGAACTGTTGATGTTACGGTACGAAGATTAAGAGAAAAAATAGAAGATAAGCCCAGTCATCCAACATGGTTGATTACTAGAAGAGGTGTAGGCTACTATTTAAGAAACCCTGAACAGGAGTAACCAATGAAAAAGAGAATTCAATTTTTCCAATCCATCAATTTTAAAATTGTATTGATTTTTATTCTTCTGTTGACAATAACGCTGGAAATCATTGGCGCAAACTTTGTAACACAACTAGAAAACCAATTAGTAGACAATTTTAAAGAGGATCGCCGGATACAAGTTGATTTCTTAGAGAATACGTTGCAACCCATTTTATTAGATGAAGAGAATACTGATAAAAGAGCTAGTATAGCGAACTTATTGAGAGATTTCTCGGGTAGTGGGGTTGTCGAGGTACAAGTTGTTGATCCAGAATATTATATTATTGGTACAAGTGACAATACGCAACAGTCATTGATCGGAAGAAAATCCACAGATTCGGATGTCCATCAATCGCTGTTGTTAGGCAACAATGTGACTAGTCAGTACCTCGACCCGTTAACCAACGACCGTAGATGGAAGTTGGTTTCTCCTGTTTATGCAGAAGATTCTTCTGATATTTTAGGGGTTATTATGTTGGAAACGAATATCGAGACGATTTATGAACAAGTGAATGAAATCAGTATTATTTTTATTAATTCAGCGTTGATTGCAATTGTGTTAATGATTATTTTAGCGCAATTTGTTTCACGAGCTATCACTAAACCTATCTCAGAAATGAAACAACAAACGATTCAAATCGCAGAAGGAGATTACTCCGGTCAATTAAAAGTTTATGGAGAAGATGAGCTAGGCCAGTTATCCAATGCTATTAATGAGTTGTCTACTCGAGTAGAAGAGGCACAAGAAACCACGGAAGCAGAGCGGAGAAGGCTAAACAGTGTGCTTTCTCATATGACTGATGGCGTTATTGCCACCGATCGTCGGGGAAAAGTTGTGATCATTAACGAAAAAGCACAGGAAATGTTAAATATTTCCCAGGAAATAGCTTTTGGAAAATTAATTATGGATATTTTGAATAGCGAAATGACTTTAAGACAGTTATTAGAAATAGAGGAAGAACTTCTTTTCGATTTTTCTACTAATGACAATCAAGTGATTTTACGAGGCGGTTTTTCTTTGATTCAAAGAGAATCTGGATTTATCAGTGGGTTAGTTTGTGTGCTGCACGATGTAACCGAACAAGAAAAAATTGAACGGGAGCGTAAAGAGTTTGTTTCCAATGTATCACATGAATTACGAACTCCTTTAACAAGTATGCGCAGTTATTTGGAAGCTTTGAATGATGGAGCTTGGAAAGATGAAGAAATTGCTCCCCAATTTTTAAAAGTTACTCAAGAAGAGACTAATCGTATGATTCGAATGGTACAAGATTTGCTGGAATTATCCAGAATGGATTCTGGAAAGAGCAATCTTCAATTAGAATTGATCAATTTGAATGAATTATTCCACCATGTTCTGGATCGCTTTGAAATGATGATAAAAACCAGTACAGATGAGCCGCTTAAAAATTACTCTATTGAGCGGGAAATCACGAAACAAGAAATCTGGGTAGAGATCGATGCAGACAGAATTATGCAGGTATTAGACAATATTTTAAATAATGCCTTTAAATATTCTCCTGATGGCGGAATCATTACGTGCCGCTTAGTTAAAACACATAACAGTGTAGTGTTAAGTATTGCGGACCAAGGAATGGGTATTCCGAAAAAAGATTTATTGCATGTATTTGATCGCTTCTTCCGTGTCGATAAAGCAAGAGCACGATCAATGGGAGGAACGGGTCTAGGATTAGCTATTTCTAAAGAAGTTATTCAACATCATGGAGGAAAGATCTGGGCGGATAGTACAGAAGGAAAAGGAACTACATTCTATATTTCTCTGCCATATGTTCCATATGAAGAAGGTGATTGGGAATGAATTGGCCGTTAATAAGAAAAATCGTCTTGACTCTTTTAATTGTGCTTAGTTTATTTTTAACGGTCCTGTTATGGCGTAATCCAGGGGGCTATGTTGTTCAAACTGAGAACAATGAGGCACCGGTTGTGTCTTCCGTTACTTTTGATCGTCAATTATCCACTGTCTTTGGTCCAACTGAAGTAGCTGAACATACGAATCAAGGAACATTTATTACAAAAAATAAAGCAGTTTTAAGCAGTTTATTTACTGCTTTTCAAAATTTTGAAGTCAATGATGTAACAGACCCTATTACAATGAATGGCGAAAATTATATCGATACAGTGAGCCAAGCAAGCAATGTAGAACTTATTTTCTCCAGTGCTATTCCTTTTGGATTATACCAAGATTCTTTTTCTTTTCTTCCAAGAGAGTATGAAAACAGAACCTTTAATAGAATGTATCTCTCTCTAGATAACCCAGGAGTTATTTATTTCTACAATACTCGTTCAATGCTGTTTTATGAAGCTGAAGTGTCCAATATAGATACAGATTTAATACCCACTGCATTGAAAGAAAATGAAAGTAGTCATATAGAGGCGGAGTCTGTTTCCTTAAAGGAACACATTACTTATTTGCCTGTAAACTCTCTAGAGTTGCCCGTACTCAATTATCTAGTCGAAGAGCAGCCGAATAGTTTATTTATTGAGCGCTTATTCGATGATACTTCAGAAATTCAAACGGTCATCAATGAAGAACTTTCACGTTACTATGATTATTTCAGTGAATTGAGCATTGACAACGAGAAAGATATCTTAACGTATACACGTCCCCAAGTAGGAACGGATAATGATAGTTTGTCCACTACTGTATTGAATAGTTTTAATAAATTGATTCAATATGAGCATTGGCCTAACGAATTATATTACTATGGATATTCTTCTGTCACTAATGAAGTGGAATTCCGGCGTTATATTAAAGGGTATCCGATTTTCGGGACACCTGACTATGGCGGTACGTTTGTCACGGTTTCCGATAACAGTATGACAGCTTTAGAAATGCCGACAGTGGTAGCACAGACGCCTATTTCGGATCAAGAAACGGATAAAGAACTGTATGCTGTAGATGAGTTAACGTCAGTTCTTGCCAGTGCCGGGCAATCATTAAACGATATTGACGATATAAAAGTAGGCTATACGTGGAACTACAGTGATGAGTCTAATCGAGTTGTTACTCTAGAGCCTAATTGGTACGTTAAAGTTAATGGAAACTGGATGAGCGTTCAAACGCTGATAAGCTCATCTAAAGGAGGTGTTGATGATGGATTTTAAAAAAATCGAAATCATCTTTATCCTTGCATTTTTATGCTTAAACGGATATCTGTTGTGGCGTGTTTTAGATAACAGCCAAAATGATTTCACTGGGATTGCTACAAATCAAGTAGATTTGATTGAGGAAATGCAAGATGAAGGAATTGAATTGCCGAATTTTGCAGATGAGGCTCATGAGGTTCCATATGTTCAAGCAGAAATCAATAATCTGTTAGAAGAAAATTCAAGCCGTTTGACTAATCAAACAGGCATTATTGAGAACAATGGGTCACTGTATGCCAGTATTTTGTCAGATCCTATAAAATTGTCTCAAGGAGCAGAACTGACATCTGGTGATTTAGAAGTGTTGACGGAATTTATCTTGAGTGATGCCATTTTATATGGAGATCAATATCAATTCATTCGTTATATTCCTTCTACCAGACAAATCATTTATGGGCAAATAGCAAATAACATTCCTATTGTAGATGGAACAGCAGATATTATTTTCCATTTGAATGGAAATAAAGAAATCATTTCTTATGAACAAAAATATGTTGGACCGATCACAGTACAAGGAGAAAGCAGGACCTTGATCACAGATCAAGATGCCGTAGAAATCCTTTATCAAAATAATGAAATTCCTACTGGGGCTGAAGTGAGTAAACCGATATTAACTTACAGCCGGACGCTGAACTTGGAAGATTTGAGCATGTATGTGCCGGTATGGTTGATAGAAGTGGTAACCAGTACAGATGGTGTACTGAAACGTGTTGATGCAGTAAACGGAAGTGTTATTCAAGAAAGCAGCAAGGAAACACCTTCAGATTCGAGCAGCGAGTCGAGTGAATCGACTAGTGTTGATGAGTAATAATCAAACAGGAACAGATCAAAAAGGGACGAGGGTTTAAATGGCAATGCAAACAGAAGGATTAAGAGTGAGTATTCTGGCAAGCGGAAGTTCAGGAAATATTACTTATATCGAATCCGACAAAAAGAAATTACTTGTAGATTGTGGACTTAGCGGTAAAAAAACCACTGCATTATTAAGCCAAATCAACCGTACTCCACAAGAATTAGATGGTATTTTAATTACTCATGAACATAGGGATCATGTTCATGGAGTAGGGGTTATGGCTCGGAAATATAATTTAGATATTTATGCTAATGAACAAACTTGGCAAGCAATGTCTCCTATCATTGGAAATATCAAAACAGAGCAAAAACATCTTTTTGAGATGGGCAAAACAATGACAATAGGTGATATAGATATTGAAAGCTTTGGTGTCTCACATGATGCCATAGCCCCTCAATTCTACAGTTTCCATAAAGACAATAAATCTTTCGTGATGCTGACAGATACTGGGTACGTCAGTGATCGTATGCGAGGAATCGTGTCAAATGCGGATGCGTATCTATTTGAAAGCAATCATGACTTGGATATGCTTCGTATGGGAAGATACCCATGGAGCTTGAAACAGCGCATCTTAGGCGATAAGGGTCACTTATCAAATGAAGATGGTGCTTTAGCTCTTAGTGATGTGATTGGAGACAATACTAAAAGAATCTATCTGGGTCATTTAAGCAAGGACAATAACATGAAAGAAATTGCTTATGGTACGGTGGAAAGTATTTTAAGAGAAAAAGGCAAAGGTGTCGGTGAAGCATTTCAGCTTTACGATACCGATCCAGATGAAGCTTCTTTATTGTTCTCTTTGTAATCACTTATTTAAAAAGCTTTTTGTCTTCTAATGTTAATAAAGAAATTTCCTCCGTCCTATAGGGCAGCTTATGGAAAGCCATGGGAACGCCTTGAGCCGGAAGTTTCAAGGCTATAAGCAACACCATATTCCTCCTGAAATTACTAGAAATGGTTTCTAATAGGTTTAGGGTTAAGAATAAATGATTTTCTGTTTACCAACGATAAATATTGTAGAACCATTTAAAATAGCGAGTAGTAGAGGAAGGTGGTATAGGACCATCTTCCTTTTTGGATTCTTCATCATTCTAATGTTAGTAAAGAAATTTCTTCCGGCCTAGGGATTGCTCCTGAAATTTCTAGGAATGTGTTTCCATTAGGATTAGAATTAAAAAGAAGTGCATTTTCTATTTACCAACGTCAAATATTGTAGAACCTGTTTTTGTTCGCTTTTTTGTCACAAATATAAAAAAAAATTTTGTTCTTACTAGTTCCTATTTTCTTTTTAAAATGAACCGTGATAGACTTTGGTCAACAACTTAAGATATTTAATCATGTTTATGGGCTATTGTTTAATAACGTTCTTCCTCTAATCACACATACCATATTCATGCCTCTTATTTTTACTCTCTAATATTTCACAGATCACTGTTATTTTCTTACACATTATTCAGGCTTGTTTGTTTGTGCTGTATTTTACCATTAGACAAATTTGTTTAATGTTCTAAATTAGTTCACCAACGGGTATCTTCAAGAATGAAGTTTTTAAAAGCTGTTCATATCATTCTCCTCAAGACTTACCAAGCACACCTCGCCCCTCTTTTAACGGAATCGAGTGCGCCGTTGGATTCTTGGAGATACTCTCTTAAAAAAACATTTTTTTAATGGTTTTACATCGCCCAAAACTCTCACTACATACCCAAAGATCCTACTCCTGCAACCCTAAAGGTACACATTCACATGAAGAGAATTAAAATTCTGTTGGTACATTTTCTTTGGTGCAATTCATAGGCAAACATATAAAAGCTGATAAATTAGGAGGAACTCCAATGGACAGAATGATCACTATGGCCGAATGGATTCGTTTATTGCAGCAAAAATGGTATTGGGTAGGATTATTTTTGCTGCTTGGAATAGGAAGCGCGCACATTATCACCATTTATGTCATCGAACCAGAATATAGCGCAGAAACGAATCTTTTGGTCAGTAGAGCAACAGAAACCAACCAAGCTATAGAACTGGGAGAAATCGAGACAAATATTCAAATGATCAATACTTATCGAGACATTATCCAAGATCCAGTAGTGCTAGATAAAGTACAAGAAGAATTGGGAGATAGATTTTCTGAAGAAGAGCTAAAAGACAAAATGGAAATTATCATTCAATCAGACTCGCAAATATTTGGGATCCGGGTTATGGATACAAACCCTCAACGTGCGGCCTTGATAGCAGATACGATTGCTGCAGTCTTTAAAGACAATGTAGGATCTGTCATCAATATAGACAACGTAGCTATCTTGTCCTTAGCTACAGTCCCTTCTGCTCCAGTTTCACCAAACTACTTATTCAATATGGTCATTGGTGCAGCGGCAGGAATTGCACTTAGTACAGGGCTGATTCTGTTCCGATTTGTGGCCGATACAAAAGTTCATGATGAGAATTTCGCTGCGGATCAGTTAGGATGGATTCAATTAGGAAGTATATCTACCCTGTCTAAAAAAGAATTGATCCATTCCGATCAGCTTCTTTCTTCTCAAATGAAAGGAAATAAAGATCCTGTAGAAATAAAACGTGTGACTAGAAAGGAGCCTAACCATGTTTAGACAAAAGAAAACGCAGCACAATGAAGAAGGGAACAGTTTGATTACATTGATGAAACCCAGTTCAGTTATCTCTGAGGAATTTAGAACGCTTCGAACGAATATCCAATTTTCGATGGTAGACAAAAAATTTAAGACACTGATGTTTACATCTGCAAGTCCAGGAGAAGGAAAAACGACGGTAGCTTCAAATGTTGCTGTAGTATTTGCTTCACAAGGCAAAAAAATTCTTTTAGTAGATGCAGATATGCGCAATCCTAGTGTGCACCAACTGTTCAACGTATTAAACCATAAAGGATTGACCGATTTACTGACTGATGATCAAACGAGGATACAGGACATTGTTCACCAGACAGTCATTAAGAATCTGTTCATCCTGAGTTGCGGAATCATTCCTCCAAACCCATCGGAACTATTGGCTTCTAATAGAATGGATCAATTGCTGAGACGATTAAAGGATTCTTTTGACTTGATCATCTTTGATTTGCCTCCTATCTTAGCTGTTACGGATGCCCAAGTAATGGCGAATAAAACGGACGGAACGATTTTTGTGATCCGAGATGGAGTAGCTGAAAAAAATAATTTATATAAAGCAAAAGAGTTACTGGATCACGTTCAGGCAAATGTTATTGGAGCGGTGTATAATGACAAAAAAAGATCAACAGATGCTGCATACCATTATTATGGGATTGAAAATTGAGCACAGTGATGAGCCTGCATTAATGCTTTGAAGGAGGTGGAGAAATTGATTTCTATTATCGTGCCTGTTTATAATTCTGAAAAGCATTTAGTGAGGTGTTTAAACAGTTTACGATATCAGACGTATCACCGGATAGAAATTATTTTGATCGATGATGGTTCCAGTGATTCCAGCAGAAGCATTTGCGAAAGATATTGTAAAATGGACGAACGGTTTCATTTGATCAACACGAATAAAGTAGGGATATCAGCGGCTCGTAATATAGGTGTATTGTCTTCAGAAGGCGAGTATATTGGATTTGTTCATCCTGGAGACTGGATAGATGAAGACATGTTTGAGCAGCTGATGACTATGCTGGATAAGTACCAATCAGAAGCTGTCATCTGTCGTTACACGGAAGAAATAAGAAATCAATTGATTTTTCCTCCTGGTCCAGAAGTGATCCGGCTGTTAAGTCCGGAAGAAGCGATCAATTTGATGTTATTGCAAAACCGGACAGAAAGTTTCCTATGCAATAAGCTCTTTTCAGCTAGTTTATTTAAAAGCGGAACAATGATTTTGTTTGATCAAAAATTGCACTTATATGCAGACTTGGATATTTGCTGCCAACTTTACTTTAAAAGTCAGTCAATATTGTGTGTGCCAGAATCGAAGTATCATTATATGACAGAAAATCATGTATGGAAAAAAGAGTTTTATGACAATTACTTTTCCGGATTAGCGGCTTTACTAAAAATAATGGATCGATTAAAAATACACTCTACTCAGTTATTATGGCGGATCAAAGAAATGTATATGCGTTTGAATCTGTATTTGCTTCTGGTTGGATACAAATATAAACCAAATGGAAAAAAACAGCTCAAAGAATTGAAGCATAACTTGTATCGTTTTAAACTGTCCGAATTAAAAGATGCTTCTCTCAAGCGAAACATCCTAATGTTACGCATCAGCATTCCTATAAGTTATTCAGTTTTTGGTTATTCGATATTATACAAACACCTTGAAATAAATTCATAGTTTAAAAAAGGATGGACCTCTCTTAAAATAGAGGTTCATTTTTGTCTATTGGATCAAGTAAGCGTTGAATTGGAGAGCTAATTTTCATGGAATTTTCTTTTTTATGATAGAATAAAGAATAAGAAATGTTGTTTTATCTCAAAGGATTCATATAAAATTCAAAACTCATTTGTAGAATAGAGTTACAAACAAATTATATTAAGAGGTGAATGAGCGGTGAAAGATACATTAAAAAAGAGTTTGGTATTCGGTTTAACTGCTGTGGCACTTGCAGGTTGTCAAGCGACTTCTGATGAAGGAGCTAGTTCAGATGCTGCATCTACTCAAACAGATGGAGAAACCACACAAATGCGCGTAGAAGTTACTTCAGAAATCACAGATGCTGTGGCAAAAGTAGAAGATTCGGTTGTTTCAGTTATCAATATGCAACAACAAAATACAGAAGGATTTGGTGGAGTTTTCGGTGCAAGCGAAGAGTCATCCATCGAAGACAGCGAGTTGCAAACTGCTGGAGAAGGTAGTGGCGTCATTTACAAAACTGATGGGGATTCCTCATACATTGTTACCAACAACCACGTTATCGAAGGATCAGATGCTATTGAAGTATTGTTAAAAGATGGTACTAAAGTAGAAGCTGAATTGGTGGGATCAGATTCTTGGACAGATTTGGCTGTTTTGAAAATCTCTTCTGAAAATGTAACGACGGTTGCTGAGTTCGGCGATTCTGATGTGTTGACGGTTGGAGAGCCGGCATTAGCTATTGGATCTCCATTAGGCACCAACTATGCTTCTTCTGTTACTTCAGGTATCATCTCAGCTAAAAACAGAAGTGTTCCAGTGGATATTGATGCTAACGGAGAAGTAGATTGGGAAATGACAGCTATTCAAACCGATGCAGCGATCAATCCCGGTAACTCTGGTGGGGCATTAGTGAATATTGCAGGACAAGTCATTGGGATCAATTCAATGAAAATTTCATCAGATACTGTAGAAGGTATGGGATTCGCTATTCCAAGTAACGATGTAGTAGATATCATTGCTGAATTGGAAGCCAATGGTGAAGTGGTTCGTCCGGTACTCGGAATCAGCTTATTGGATCTAAGCCAAATTTCAGAACAACAACAAACAACTGTATTGCAATTGCCTGATGATATCAATTCAGGGGTAGTGGTAGCTCAAGTTCAGTCAGGATCCTCAGCTGAACAAGGCGGTATGGAACAATACGATGTTATTGTAGGATTCAATGGAGAAGACATCACCGACACCATTGAATTACGACAAGCTATCTATGGTACAGAAGTAGGCCAAGAAGTAGAAATAGAAGTCTACAGAGGCGGAGAACGAATGACTCTAAATGTAGTCATGACATCATCTAGTGACTTGATGTAGAACGCTGTTAAGTTCACCGGTAAAAAAATAGAATAGTAAAAGAGATAGGAGTGGGCACCTGTATCCCACTCCTATTTTTTTTGTCTTGTGGTAAATAGATGCCTGTCGATAAATTAAAGTAAAGGTCGCTTTTTGTGGATAACTTTTGTAGAATAAGGAGAAAGGTTAAATTTACGGGCTGTAAAACTTATCCACAAAGTTGTTAACAGTTGTGTATAAGTTCAAGGGAAAGTAGAAAAACAAGGGCGAAAACCTTGTAAAGGCATGCTTTTGAAAATAGTTTAACGAAAATAAGAGATGTGGATAATTACAAATAAAAATTTATCCACAAACTATATTTTGTAGTGAACGTATATTCGTATACTAAATGTTGATGCTGGATTGTGGATATGTGGATAACTTCTGTGGACAACATGTGATTAAAGGGGGATAACTGTGAATATCAAAATTATAACAGTGGGAAAACTAAAAGAAAAATATCTAAAAATGGGCATTGCAGAATACGCAAAAAGATTAGGACCATTTTGTAAATTAGAATTAATTGAAGTTCCAGATGAAAAAGCGCCTGAAAAACTGAGTGAATTGGAAATGATCCAAGTAAAAGATAAAGAAGGCGAACGCATCCTAGCTAAAGTTCCAGACCAAGCTCATGTATTTGCCTTAGCTATTGAAGGAAAACAACGTACTTCAGAAGAATTTGCTCAGGAGATCAATCAATTAGGGATCCAAGGGAAGAGTAACTTGGTATTTATTATTGGCGGCTCTTTAGGATTAAGCAAGGATGTAATGGATCGAAGCAATACGAAGATTTCTTTTGGCAAAATGACGCTGCCTCATCAATTGATGCGACTCGTTTTAATTGAGCAGATTTATCGTGGGTTTAAGATCAATCGGAATGAACCGTATCATAAGTAAATGAGGTTTTGGTAGTATTAACGTATTTCGTTACCATATACAATAATAAAAATTTGAGTTGAATATTTGTGTATACGAAACAAATATTCAACTTAATATGCATATCCAAAATGAAAGTTATAGGAGGGATACTATGCTTTTTAAAGTAAAGTTAGTTATTGAATATGATAATTTCGTAGAATTATCTGAAAATATTGAGTATAAAGTATTAGGTGAAAAAACATTATTAGAAAAAAATATATCGACAGGATACCAAGATTTTAAAAAGGTAGTTACAGAACTGAAAAGAACAATGTTTTCTAGTGGTGTTCATCGTAATTCAACTGACATAGTTTATAATGAAGGTTTTCTATCGGTTATATACAAAGTATTAAATATACCAAAAAGTTATGGTATTGAAGAAGCAGAAATAATAAAGAAGGTACAGGTTTCTTTTGAGGAATATTTATATAACTTTGAAGAAGTAAATATTATTGATAATTCCACACGATTAACTCAGAACATTAATTCTCAAATGATTAGAATCGGTTCCCAAGGATTAAACTTATCGTTTGAGGATACTGAAAAAATATTTAACTACTTAAATGAAAAAAACATTAGTTACAAAATTTATCAAGGGGAATCTGTATCTATTGAGGTAGGTGCAAGTGGAGGTTTTTCAAATATACTGATATTAATAGGTGGTGCAGCCGATGCGCTCACTATTCTAACAGCTATTAAAGATTTATTTGGGGGAGAGGAGTCTGCTGTTGTTGGTCAGAAAATAGATAATACTTTAGAAAAAAAAGCTAAAGAACTAATATCTAAAAGGTTCGATATTCACGTTAATCAAGTATTCTTTGTGGAACAAAATAATCAATACAATAAGAAGCAATTTATTTTTAAAACAAGAATTAATAATCAATTTTACGAAGTAATTTATGATGAAAATAATAAATTAGAAAGAGTGAGGACTACTGAAGACATATATTAGAGTAGATATACATAATTACTAATATAAAAAATCACAGAGACAAAAGATACTGAGAACCGTATCATAAGTAGATGAGGTTTTGAATTACTATGATGCAATTACAAGAGATAAAACAAAGTTTAGGTTACTTTGTTTGGTCTTATGTTGGAGGTATAAATGAAAAATAAAAAAAAGAAACATGAAATAATAATTTTTATTCTTCTAGTTTTATTCATTAGTATAAGTGCTATATGTGATGTTCTAAATGTTAAAATTATTACTCTGCCTATTACAAATAATGAATTTAGTACTTTAGTAATCGATTTATTTGGAATTCAAGCATCTGTTTCGACATTAGGTATAGCATTGTTAGCTTTATTACTGGAAAGCACAAGAGAGAAGAGATATGGACTTAGAGTTGGGCATTTTTTAATGACCAACCACTATAAAGTTTTTACACATCAATCGATTATTCTTTTTGAAATAGCTATCTTATTTCTTAATTATATATTTTTGATATTTAAGTTTTTAAATGGAAGTGTTTCTCTCTTTATAATCAGTTTATTTTTGGTAAGCTATTTGACCCATGATATTTTGAAATTGTTTATAAAAAAAGATGAAGTTTATAAAGATTTACAAAAGCATATTGTATTTGAGGTAGCCAATGGAATTGAAGAAGATGCAGAACAAATACTTAAGAATTTAAATAATCATTTAACAGAACTAGCTTATGAGCATAAATTATTAGAATTAAAAGAAAATTTTGAAATTTATTATGGTATTTATAATAATTCCAACAAAGAGAGAAATAATTTGATAGAAGTTCATTATGAGGAAGTATTCAAAAGAATATCATATTTTAGTACGAGGGATGTTAACGAAGTATTGTATAATTCACTTTTAAATATGTATAAAAGTGCAAATGAAGCAAAACGTCAAGTTGATTTTGATAACAACTTATTAATTCAAATGTTTGATATACTATCTTCTTTTCCTCAAAAATATTTTTACAAAGAAGCTGACTTTCCATATATCACGTTATATGAACAAATAAGAATTAATAAGAATCTTTCATCTGATAAGAGACATAAAAATTCCTCCCGAACTACAAGGTATGTTGTTCAAGTTTATAATCAGTTATTTCAAAAGGTTGATTGGGAGAGTTCATTTTTAAAAATACGCATGAAAGCTTTTCATGATATTTTAATTGGACACTTGAAAAGAGATGGAGAATTAGATGAAGTTGTTTCTTATGTGAGAGTATTGTTAGATAATAAGGAAAAACAAGTTTTAGAAACCACGTTTTTTTCTGAAATTGAATATTATAGAGAAGAAAACCTTCCACTCTATAATCAGTATTGTCTGTCAATTCTTACTTACTGTTTCTACATTCTGTTGGAAGATGTTAATTCAAATAAAATTAAAAAGTTACAGCCGTTTATTAAAGACATTGTTTTACAATACACACCCTCTATAAATGAGTATTTATATGAACTAGATGTTAAACATAATGATTTTTCCAATCTAATCCAAGATGTCACCTATCAGATTGGTGATTGGGAAGTATATCCTGACAGTCCTATAGGTTCTTCTAGTAAGTGGTTAATAATGGATAAAGTAATACGTAATTTCTTTATGGATTTGTTTTTGCATAAAGCTTATAGAACTGAAGACCTATCAGTTTACATTCAACAATCTGGATATGAAATTGACCAATTATATAATGATATTTTTCTAAGTAAAGATAATTTTCAAAAACAATATGTCATATTTAGTGATTTATTTATAGATGCATTTAATGCAATATCAGAACAATTAGAAACGGCAAAAAAAGCTATCAATCGTAATTATATTTCAAAAATATTATATGAAGCAGAAGAGATTGATGTAAACATTTATCAAAATATTGCTAGTGAATTAGGAAATCAAATACAGGAAGAAATAAATTATAAGTTGGATATAGGTCCTATAAACGAAAAACATTTAGAAAAGAAAGTTAGACAGGATGGGAAAGTATCTGAAAAAATGGCTATTAATCTTCTAGAAGATAAAAGATTTTTTAAAAAATACTTTTTCAAGAGATTTAATTCAATTATTATTAATGACTTCTTACAAGTCTTTGACAAGTCCCTGATTAAGATAATAGTAGCTTATCAAGAAAAAGAAAAACTTAAAAAGCTATTTGCAGAGCTTCCAGAAAATTCCAATCATTTTGATACTTTACTTGGCTCTCTTCCTCAAATTTTTTTCTACAAAGATTCTTGGCTAGACAAATACCAATCAATGCTAGAAGAAACAAAGTATAAAGTCGAATTAAACGGATTACGTAATGAAATTTTTTTACTGAACTCAAATGATTTAGAAGTCAGAGTCAAAAGTCTTTCTGTCACCTTTGCGCCTTTGACAAAAGAAGAGATATTAGTTATGGCTAATAAAGTAGGTTCACTTTACCAATTTGATGATAGTAGATCAGGGCGAAACTTGCTTTTCGAAGAAGATGAATTAATTCATTTGGCTTCATTAAAATATCGAAATGTAATTTGGGATTTAGAAATCGAATATGGGTTTAACTCTAATTCAAAAGGAATATATTATAAAATTGAAACAAGTA
Source organism: Desemzia sp. FAM 23988 (assembly GCF_045528365.1). Lineage (NCBI taxonomy): Bacteria > Bacillati > Bacillota > Bacilli > Lactobacillales > Carnobacteriaceae > Desemzia > Desemzia sp. FAM 23988. The sequence goes on along the minus strand of NZ_JBGQQS010000008.1, from coordinate 101,949 downwards.
AGTAAGAACATTCTATAAAAATTAGGTTTGAAAAACCAATAAATTTCTGAAGCTAATAGCAGTAACAAAACCTCATTTAAACATAATACGGAGAACCGTATCATAAGTAGATAAGGTTTTTAGAAAGCAATGAATTTACAAGGGATTTTAAGTGTTGACAAGAAAGAATTAAAAAAATGTAAGCCTATTGGCAACAACCAACAGGCTTACATTTAAAATAGTCAAAAAATTATTTTGCGCGCTTTACTTCGATTCGATAGCCGTCAGGGTCTGTCACAAAGAAATAAGAGGGTGTGCCGCCTGAAAGTCCTCTTAACTCACCTGTTTCGTAAGCAGAAGCTTTACAAACTTCATGCATTTTTTCTAAGTCACTGACAGTCACACCTAAATGACTGAAGCCATCTCCTACATTATATGGCTCGGCATCGTAATTGTAAGTGAGTTCAATTTGAACAGATGAACCGGGCGAATTCAGATAAACTAAATCAAACTTATTTTCAGGGAATTCTCTGCGGCTGGCAATTTCAAAATCGAATAGATTAGTATAAAAATCTAAAGTAGCCTCAAGATCTCTGACACGCAGGCAAATCTCAACGAGTTGTTGTTTCATAATAATATCATCCTCCAATAGTTTCTTATTGTTATTCTAGCATGAATAGATCGTATAGGCACGCCCGTGTTATTTTCTATATTGGTTTCTAATCTATTAATAGGCAAAAAGCGCAGAGTTTAATCTGTTAATACGAGCGTTCATTGACAAAATTACATTCGACAAAGAAATAGTTGGTAGACTAAATGAATTAACGAAAGAAGCAGAGCTCACTAAGGAAGTTGAGGGTTTCGTATCATAATTACGGATATAAAAAACCACAGTGATAAACGATGCGGAGCAGCTTATCATGAATAGATAATAAGCTGAAATTTGTGCATAGTAGTACAAGAGTAGTATGATGAAGTTACTAATAAATAGTATGAGGAGTGGTAGAATGGCAGCGTACAAATTACCAAAAGTGTGGCAGTGGGAAGAAGAGAATTCAAAAAAAGGCGGCAATCGTCCAACAGCTGGCAGTCGTTTTGAACAGAAATTACCAGTAGGAGAAGCTACGTTCCAACTTTATTCGTTGGGAACACCGAATGGTATCAAAGTTACGATCATGTTCGAAGAGCTGAAAGAATTAGGTGCAGAGGGCATAGATTATGACTTGTATACTATTAATATTGGAGAAGGCGATCAATTTGGTTCTGATTTTGTCGAAATCAATCCAAATTCTAAGATTCCAGCTTTAGTAGACCAAAGTCAAAGCCCTCGTGTGGACATTTTTGAATCAGGTTCTATTCTTCTTTACTTGGCTGAGAAATTTAATGAACTGATTCCGAAAGATATTCATGGTCGGACTGAAACCCTAAATTGGTTATTCTGGCAAATTGGAGCAGGTCCGTATGTTGGGGGAGGATTTGGTCACTTTTTCGCTTATGCTCCCGAGCCTATGGAATATCCGATCGATCGCTTTACGATGGAAACGAAACGTCAATTGGATTTGCTCGACAAAACCTTAGCACAGCGTTCTTATATAGCTGGTGACACTTATACCATCGCAGATATTGCCATCTGGTCTTGGTACGGTCGTTTAGCTTTAGGAGAATTATATGAAGGCTCGTATGAATTTTTAAATCTGGATGAGTACACTCATCTTTTGGAATGGTCTCACCGCATTGCAGAACGACCAGGTGTCCAAAGAGGTCTGGCAGTGGAATATCAACCGATTGGGGAATAGTTCATAAAAACGAGGTAGTGAAGTTTTTCTTTTCATAGCTTGAGGAAAGTCTTATTTAGATATATCACGAACTAAGAAGGATAGGTATAAAATTACATTTAAAAAGAGGACATATAATGATTGCAAAAAGTGAAGAGGACTTTAATGGACTAAAAGAAATTGGCCGTATTTGCGGATCCATCAGAAATAAATTAGTCGAGTGTACTAAGCCCGGAATGACTACAAAAGAGCTTGATGAAATGGCAGAAAAGAGTTTTGAAGAAGCTGGGGCTTTGTCCGCACCTAAAGAAACATATAATTTTCCAGGGTATGTGTGCATAAGTGTAAATGAGGAAGTAGCGCACGGAATTCCAGGAGGTCGGGTTATCCAAGAAGGTGATCTTGTAAATATTGATGTATCAGCTTCTAAAAATGGGTATTTCGCAGACACTGGGATTTCTTTTGTGGTTGGTCAGGGAGAGACAAGTAAAGAAAAAGTATGCGAGGTTGCTAAAGAAGCCTTCTACGCAGGTCTTAAAAAAGCAAAACCAGGATCTAAAAAAAGCGCCCTTGGAAAAGCAGTACACAATGTAGCAAAACGACAAGGATTGACCGTAATTAAAGACCTTACTGGACATGGCATTGGACGTTCCATTCATGAAGCACCGGACCATATTTTTAATTATTTTTCTCGTTGGGATGATGAGCTCTTAAAAGAGGGTATGGTGATTGCTTTTGAACCGTTTATTTCTACTCTGGAAGAGGAAGTACTCGAATCCGAAGAAGATGAATGGACACTACTTACTCAGAAAAGCTTGGTGGCTCAATACGAACACACCATTATTCTTACGCAAGAAGGACCGATCATCACTACTTTGTGAGAGTAGCAGGAATAAATTGGCTCTTCATCTTCTAACGTTAATAAAGAAATTTCCTCCGGACTATGGGATTGCTTATGGAATGCCATGGGAACGCCTTGAGCCGAAAACCGCGTCTCAAGACTTGCAAGCGTCAAACCCCGAGTAAAAGCTGAAGCTTAACTCGGGATAATTCTCATTGCATCCTTTTCATGGTTATAAGCAACCCCATAGTCCTCCAGAAATTTCTAAAACTGAGTTTCTAATAGAGTTAGAGTTAAAAAGAAGTGTATTTTCTACTCACCAACGTTAAATGTTGTAGAATCGATAAATTTGGTGTTTGCTTAGACAGCAAACACCATTAAATAGGTCCAGACTATAAAAATAGAACTTCTTTATTTTTAGAAGTTCTATTTTTATAGTCGATAGGCGGTATAACTGAATTTTTTGTTTAGGATAAAAATCAAACTAAGGGGGAAAAGCAATGGATGTTAAACCTATCAAAGCTCTTTCTGACAATTATATTTGGGTCATTAAAGAAGGCACCGAAGCAGTAGTGATCGATCCCGGAGAAGCTGAAGGCGTCATAGATTACTTGGAGGAACAACAGCTGGATTTAATCGCTATTCTTTTGACTCATAATCACGATGACCATATTGGCGGGGTGAAAGAAATCTTAGCGAAACACCGGGGTACTCCTGTATATGGACCGAAAGAAACGGAACCTTTAGCTGATTCTATTGTTCAAGAGGGAGTCTCTTTCAAGTTGCTGGGCCAAAATATTCAAGTTTTCAAAACTGGTGGTCATACTGCTGGACACATCAGCTTTTTAATGGGAATGAGTCTCTTTTGTGGAGATGCTTTATTTTCAGCTGGCTGTGGTCGAGTCTTTACAGGAGATTATCAAGCTCAATATGGTGCTTTGCAGACATTCAAGCGTTTAGACGATAAAGTACAAGTCTATGCGGCACATGAATATACACAAACCAATTTGAACTTTGCTCATTCTGTGCAGCCGTCTAATGAGGTGATTTCTGAAGCCTTGGGCCACGTCAATCATTTGCGCGCACAAGGAGTGCCGACACTACCGTCAACCATCGGTCGGGAGAAAGAAATCAATCTGTTTATTCAGGCAGAAACGCTGGAAGATTTTATAGACTTGCGTAAAGCACGTGACGAATTCTAAAAAATTTTCCAAATCTAAACTAAGGAACCAAAACTCATTGATGTATTCACAGTGAATCTTCTTATAAGTGATAGCAAAGAGCGAATCCAACATCAAATTCTAGATTCATCTACATTGAAAACCCCCAAGCATTTTTCTGCTTGGGGGTTTTTGTTCTTATCGATATGGTCAAAATAACTTAATAGTTTAACGCTTTTAAATCTTCTATAGTCACTTCTTGCTCAGTATAGCCATCTACCATAAATCCGCTTAAATTTGAGAACTCTTTAACCAAGATGTCATAAGCGGCTATTTCAGAATTGAAATTATCTTCATTTAATTTTGAGATAAGCTCTTTCGTTTGAGCTTGAGTGTCGCTGTCCAGTTCCCAGCTGTCAGGTCTAAGTCGTCCCATTTCATCATATTCAGACTTTTCGCCATAAATCATTTCGCGGTAAATGCGGTCTTGGTGCATAATGGGTGTTTCGTGAGTTCCTTTGTCTGACATGACTTTGTATAGAGCGATGCAATAAACAGGGAAAAATGGAATCACTGAACTGGCTTTAGTTGTAACTGCAGTAGCAACCACAATTTCGGCTTTTCCGTTAATATCAGCCAGCAATTCATTAATGTTCTCCGCCTTTTCATCACAATCCGCTTTAGCAAGACCAAGAGTACCTCCACCGTAATAAGGACGATTCAACTCTGTTCCTAAATAAGAATAATTAGTTGTCAGCACTCCATCAGCCAATACACCTGCTGCTTTTAGGGCTTCCATCCATAACTGCCAGTCTTCGCCACCCATGACTTTGACTGTACCTGCGATTTCTTCATCAGTTGCAGGATCCAGAGTCTCAGTATAGAAAGAGTGGTTTTGCATATTAATATTCGGACCAACTACTGGCTCGCTAAGAGCTTTAATGGAGGAAGTATAGGTTTCTCCAGTATCAGGATCTGTTCTTCTGCCGCTTGCCAGACTGTAAACGACTAGGTCGACTTTACCGCCAAATTCATTTTTTATATAATCGATGATCTCTTGTTTGCTCTCATGGCTAAAGGCGTCTTGTACAAAGTTTTTGGCGACTAAGCCTTCTTTTTCAGCTGCTTCTCGAAAAGCGATATTGTTGTACCAACCAGCTGTTCCTAGATTCTTTTCGTTTTTTGGTCCCTTTTCAAAAGAAACACCAATGGTATCTGCTCCTGCACCGAAAGCTAGGCTGATACGGGTAGCTAAACCATAGCTTGATGAAGCACCAATGATCAATACTTTTTTCGGTCCTTCATAAGTCCCTTTGCTTTTCACATAGTCAATTTGATTCAGTACTTCTTGTTTGCATCCAAGTGGGTTTACGCCTAGGGCTACATTTCCCCGGATATTTTGTTTGAATTCCAACATGATTTATTTTCCTCCCTTAAACTGTCATAGGAATATCATATCAGAAAAAGGTTCTCAAGAATAAATAATCTAACAAAACTTCAAGTTTAAGTTAGTCCTTAGTTTTATCGACTGGCAGATAAATTAAAAAAATAGTTCATTCAAGTAAAGGAAACAGTTCTTATCTAATGGGTATCAAATTGCCTTATATGCTGTCGCAAACGTTTATATGTGAACGGTTTGTGTCAATGGATAATGAGCCGATTTTGATGTACCTATATAAAAAAAACTGTGTTACATTAAAAGTAAAAAATGACTAAAAGAGGATGCCCTATCATGAATTCACAATTGACTGCTTATGTATCAATTATCTGTACGTCTGGTGTATTGAACTTATATTTATTCTTATATGTGTATGTTAATCGGCCCCGTTACAAAAGAATTGCGCATATTTTTATGGTTTACACTGCAACAATAGCTGTTTATTGTTTTGCTTCAGCTTTTGGATTACTAGCTACAACGCTTGATCAGATCAAATTTTGGACAGTTATGCAATATGTGGGGATGCCGATTTCTACGCCGTTAGGACTACTGTTTGTTATGCAGTATTTAGGCATTTCAATTTCAAGAAAAAAAGCTTTTTCTCTTCTGGTTGTTCCTTTGATTACGTTAGTCATGGTAGCAACGAATGACTGGCATCATCTTCATTATCGAGTGTTTGAGATCGACTCATCTTTAGGCGCTCCTTATATACGGCAGGAAATAGGGCTATGGTATACGATTCATGGAATCTACATATTTACCTGTATGCTGGTTGCTTTGTTATTGGCTATCTCTCATTGGAAAGAGACTGCAAAAAATTATCGCCCACAATTATTTGCTTTAATACTCGGACAATTGATTCCTATACTGACAGCTTTTCTGTATTTAGTAGGATTGACCCCTGAAGGAGTAGACCCAGTTCCGATGGTCTTGTGGTTGTCATCTCTGTTGTATTTGTGGTCGATCAAATCTTCCCGTTTGTTCACGCTGATGCCCATTGCAAAAGATGCGATATTTAATGGCATCAATGATGGTGTAATGGTATTGGATGAGTCTCGCCAATTGATCGAGTTCAATCAGACATGTGAAGAGTATTTTCCACAATTAAATAAAACTCTACTTGGAATGGACTTTTCTAAAATTTGGTATCCATTGTCAGGCAATTCTGTTCCATTAAATCTTGAAGTGACCAGTCAGTCCCAAGAAGTACAGGTGATTGTGAATGGTGTCAAAAGTATGTACCAGATTCGTATCTCACCATTGATACAGGGGAAAAATAGTAAAGGTTTAATACTGATTTTTACAGATATTACTGAACTCAAAAGACTCCAAACTAAATTGGAGTACCAAGCCAATTATGATGGACTGACTCATATATATAATCGACGGGCCTTTATGGAACGCTGCGTACAAGATTTTGAAGCATCGAAACGAGAATACACTCCGTTTACAGTAATACTGATGGATATTGATCATTTTAAGCAGGTGAATGATACATATGGACATCATATAGGAGATCAAATACTTAAGCATGTCGTAAACATTTGTGAAAATCAGTTAACGGAAGGACTGGTGTTTGCTAGATACGGTGGGGAAGAATTTGCTTTGTCTCTGAGTGGTTATACAGCAATAGAGGCAGCAGCATTAGGAAATAAATTGCGTAAAAGTCTAGAGATTCAGAATCTTCATTCTGCAGAAGGAGACATTCCGGTTACGTTCAGTATGGGAGTGGCCGAAGCGATACAAGAGGCAAAGGAGACTGTAGATCAGTTGTTGATCAAAGCGGACAAAGCATTGTATTCAGCAAAACAATCAGGGCGTAACCAAGTACATGTCTATACGGAAGATAAAGTAAAGGCTGGCTGAAAAAGAATGTAGTAAATAGAGATGGAGCCTCAGTGAGCTTCATCTCTATTTGATGTCCAATAAAAAATACTTGTCTATCATTAAAATCAGTCTCTATTTAAATAAATACACAATTATTATAAAGCGAAATAATGAAAAATGCGGCCATTCAGGTTGTTAAATGAAGGTACATTTGATATATTTGAAACTATTAAATTCTTCGTTTATAGATAAGTCGAAGTCGTTCTTTCGTACTATAAACCAGCTTTGGCATAAAGAAGAATAAAAACGCGCTAATTGTGAGTTAACCACAGAATCGGCGTTTTTTTTTATATCATTCGTTTGATTATCGTTCTGAAAACCAGATTTCTACCAGATACTTAATGGCAATATTTCAAACATGTTGAGCGTCATATGAGGAGATTTAAATAACCAAAACACCAGATGGAATAGAAAATAATTTGTGAAGGGATCTGGATAACGTGCAGAAAGAAATTGTTCATCAACTACCTAAAGTAGAGTTACACTGCCATTTAGATGGTTCTGTGCCGATGAAAACATTAAAGAAACTAGCGGAAAAACAACAACTTGATGGAGCTTTACTGGATCAAGTAGTGGCACCGGAAAAATGCAGAGATTTATCGGATTATCTAAAAAGTTTCGATATCACTCTCCAACTCATGCAAACCCGTGAGCAGCTTGAAGAGTCAGCTTTTGCGACTGCTGAAGCAGCGGCTTTGGAAAATGTTCGTTATATGGAATTGCGTTTTGCTCCGCTCTTGCATACAGAAGCAGGAATGACGTTACCAGAAATTATTTCAGCGGTCAGTGAAGGGGTCCATCGAGCCATGGAACAATACAATATCCTAGTGAACCTATTGATTTGCGGTATGCGTCAGGATTCTAACGAAGAAAATCTTGCGATGTTGTCCGAATTGACACAAACGCAAGAAAGCTTATTGGTTGGTTTTGATATGGCAGGACCGGAACCTGATTTGGCAAATGACCACATTGAACCTTTGACTGCTTTTGCGCAAGAAAAAGGCCTGCAAATTACCCTTCATTCTGGCGAATGCGGTTGTGCTCATAATGTTGTTCAAGCAATCCATTTAGGAGCCGACCGTATTGGACATGGCATCGCCACTCAAATGGATGAAACAGCACAGGCACTGTGTGTGGAAAAAGGAACGGTCATCGAATTATGCCCGACGAGTAATATTCAAACGAACGCGGTGGATAGTTGGGAAGATTACCCCTTGCTTGATTTTATGGAAAAAGGGATCCGCTGCTGCATCAATACCGACAATCGTACGGTTTCCCACACGTCACTGACTAGAGAGTACTTGTTGTTGGCTGAACATTTAGGAATCAATTATGCAACGATGAAATCATTGAATTTAAATGGCCTGTCAGGAGCCTTCACCACTGCAGAGGTCAAGGAAAAACTTGCTGCAGTCATTGAGATAGCTTACGCGCCTTATAGTTGAATTAGGAGAAAAAAGTGGAATCTACTAGCATGAGTCTAGTTAGGTTCCACTTTTTGTGCGCTTAATTATAGAATTTTATACATTATTCCGCTTGTTAATGCATACATTAATATAAATTATTTCATTATACCTTGGGATTATAAAATTACATTGTTCGAAGTTGAACGAAATAGCTTTTTTACTCTCCTATACTATTTTATATAAATAGGGTGACGATGAAAAAACAAGTTAAATCAACAATTTATTACAGATACTCTAAAGAAAGAGCAATAAAGTAATGAAATTTTTGTTAGTAAAAAATTCACAAAATTATATAATTTTTTATATATTTAGTTGACGATTATATTTCTGGAAGGTATAATTCGAGGTGTAAAACAAATGTGAAAATGAGCACAAACTAAACCGCCGCTAGTTATTGTATGGAGGGATGGACGTGAATATAGAGCGATTTGTTGAAGCGCGTAAAGCGATAGGACTTTCTCAAAGTGAAGTGGCCGAAGGGATCTGTACACAAGCTACCTTAAGTCGTTTCGAAAATAACGGAAAAGTACCAAGTTTAAAAATCCTTATTCAGCTGTGCAATCGTCTGGGGTTGCCTTTAGGCGAGTTGTTCCCAAAAGTAGGCGTAAAATATTCAGAGATCATTGAAAAGATGAACCAAGCTGAATTTTTTTTGATTACGAGTGAATATGAGCAAGCTAAGCAGCTGCTCAACACCATCTCAATCAGTAGTGATATAGAAGAACCTAAGCTAGCAATGCGTTACCATTATTTAAGTGGTTTTGTCATGATTTTTCAGAAGCATGCAATTACGGATGTTCTTTTTATGTTCGATCACATTTTATTAGCTGAAGAGACTGAAGATTCTATTATTTTTCGTTTACTAGCTTATACGGGGAGCGGAATGGTTTATTCACGCGAAAATGATCAAGAGAAAGCTGAATTTTATTTTAATAAGATTTTGGAAAAAATTTACAGTTATCCAACCACAACCACTGAAGATACTTGGAGAGTACTCAATATTGTGTTTCAATGTGGTCTGTTTTATTCCAAAATCCAAGAAATAGACATCAGTAATGCTTTGCTCCATTATGCTGTTGCTATTTGCTCAGATAATCACGTAACGTATTATCTTGCTAGAGCAGCTATTCAGTTAGCTAAAAATGCCATTATAGAACATCAACCAAAAGAAGTGATTTTGGAATTGATTTATGATGCTAGAGCCTATTCAAAAATCAATCGAAATAAAATCGCGTTAGCTGAACTAGCAAGTTTAGAAAAAGAAGTCTTGTTGAGTCAAGGAGATGAATAAACTGATACAAAAAAGAGAAACGGTTCGTTTAATGGGAACTGTCATTGATTTATTAGTGGAACATGAATCTCCAGAGCCGATAATGTCTGAAGTAATCAATCGGTTAAAAGAATACGAACATCGATTCAGCGCCAATGATCCCAGTTCTGAATTGATGGCCGTCAATCGCCATGCAGGGATTTGTCCTGTTACTGTTCATCCCGAGTTGTATGAATTGATCCAGATAGGAAAGAGACATAGTTGTGCTCCAGGCAGTTATTTGAATATTGCTATTGGTCCGTTAGTCCAAACGTGGCGAATTGGATTTGCTGATGCCAAAGTGCCTTCAGAGCCAATTATCAAGGCGCTGCTGAAGAAGATAGATCCTCACAAGATTATGTTAAACGACAAAGAAAAATCAGTTTATTTAAGCGAGAAGGGGATGTCGATTGATTTAGGGGCTTTAGCAAAAGGCTATATTGCAGACTTAGTCATTCAGTATTTAAAAAGCGAGGGTGTGGCCTCTGCATTAATCAATTTAGGCGGAAACGTCGTTGGGTTAGGACCTTCTCAAACTTCTAAAAAAAAGTATTGGACTATAGGGATTCAAAATCCCAACTTGGATCGCGAACACTATTTGACCACGTTGAAAATCAAAAACCAATCCGTCGTGACTTCAGGAATTTACGAAAGAAGTTTAGTGAATAAGGGGAAAACCTACCATCACATTTTAAGTCCTCATACAGGGTGCCCTATCGAAACAGAGGTAGCCAGTCTGACTATTCGGTCGGATCGATCGGTGGATGGGGAGATATGGTCTACTCGCTTATACGGTCAATCAGCTGATGAAATCATCACTGAATTGAACAGAGTAGAAGGAATAGAAGGATTAGTGATTACAAAAGACGAACAGTTATGTTATTCAAAGGGTTTGGAAAAAATAAACGGTTAAAAATCGAGGAAATTGAAAGGAAGTAAAAAAATGAAAAAATTTATTGGATTAGTAGGAACAAACTCAGACCACTCAACAAATCGTACATTGCTGCAATTTATGCAAAACCATTTTTCCGCTAAAGCAGAAATTGAGATTTTGGAAATCAAAGACATGCCGGTATTCAACAAGCCTGAAGATAAAGGAATTCCTGAAATCGTGCAAGTGATGGCAGATAAGATCAATGATGCAGATGGCGTTATCATCAGCACGCCAGAATACGATCATACTGTTACCGCGGCATTGCTGAATGCGCTGAGCTGGCTTTCTTATGGTATTTTCCCTTTTGTTGATAAGCCCGTAATGATTACCGGAGCCTCTTACGGAACTTTAGGATCTTCAAGGGCTCAATTACACTTGCGTCAGATTTTAGATGCTCCAGAGTTGAAAGCACGCATTATGCCAAGTTCTGAATTTTTGCTGAGTCATTCTTTACAAGCTTTTGATGAGGAAAATCAGCTGAATGATCATGTCCAAGTGCAAAAATTAGAGGGGTTATTTGAAGATTTCTTAGATTTTGTCACTATTACGAATCAATTGAACCATGCACATGCCCAAAACAAAAAAGAAGCAGAAAACTTTTCTTGGGAAACAATATAAAGATAGGGGTTAAAAAAATGAAATTAGTCGGTATTGTAGGATCCAACGCAGAAGTATCGTATAATCGTACATTATTAAAGTTTATCAAAAAACAATTCAGCTCTTTATTTGATCTAGAGATCATCGAGATCAAAGATGTTCCAATGTTCAATCAAAGTGATGATCAAACGAACAGCCCGATTATTCAAAAAATAAACAGAAAAATCCTAAATGCAGATGGTGTGATTATTGCCACACCAGAACATAACCACACGATACCTGCCGGGTTGAAAAGCGTGCTGGAGTGGTTGTCATTTAAGATTCATCCTTTAGAAAATAAACCGGTCATGATCGTGGGTGCTTCTTATTATGATCAAGGATCTTCTCGTGCACAGCTGCATTTGCGCCAAATTCTAGATGCTCCAGGTGTAAATGCCATGGTGTTGCCCGGAAATGAATTCTTATTGGGCAAAGTGAAAGAAGCTTTTGATGAGAATGAAAATTTAAAAGACCAAGGAACAGTTGGATTTTTAGGCAGTTGTTTAGAAAAATTCCTTCAGTTCATCAAAGTGGTCACTGTAATAGAAGGGCCTAAAAAAATAGAACTTGAACCAGAAGATCTATACGCAACTGGCAAAATCAACACAACCATTGAAGACATTGATATGTACGCAGATGATTGGTTGGAACAAGCCGCAGAAAAAGTTGGTGCAGTAGAAGGAAATACGTATGTTAAATTGGATCGTGGATTATTAACGGTTGATCAATTGAATTGTTTCTTAGCTTCAATGCCAATGGAATTAACTTATGCAGACAGCAACAACCAATTCTTATATTACAATCAAACCAAACCGGCAGAGGAAATGTTAGCTGCTCGTGTTCCTGGACAAGTAGGGAACCCATTAGCCAAATGTCATCCAGAAAAAGTGCATAAAAACGTAGGGTATGTGATTCAACAATTGCGTTCTGGAGCAATGGATGCATTTCGTGTCAATGTGCCAACACATGGTCCTGACAAATATGTCGTGCATAATTATCAAGCTATGCATGATAAAGAAGGAAACTTTGCCGGAATCAATGAGTTTATTTTAGACTTTAAACCGATCATTGATTGGTATTTGAAACAAACTGGTCAAACATTAGTAGGTGATGTAGACGCTGTTTCTGGTGCTTCAGCTAAAGACCATAAAACAGAAGACGTCGATGCCACTTCAGGAGCTTCTATGAGTGCAAAAGAAGAAACCACAGAAACAGTGGACGCAGTCTCAAGTGCATCTGTTAAAGGTTAAGCTAAATGAAAAAACTTCTCGGTTATGAGAAGTTTTTTTCTTTGCCCACTAGTAAAGTTAATGGTTGGTTAAATCAAAACTTCAATGTCAGCAGCTTCATCGATATCTTTTAAGGTGAAACACATCGCGCCCCATTTACTTTTAAATTAAAAAAATCTATCATTAGCTATATCGTTTTTTACTGGGAGGTTTACTTTTGAATAAAGAAATTAAGAAAAATCCGCTTTTTTTATTAGGACTATTCAACTTTCTTATGGGAATGTTTTTTATTTTTCAAGACGAATTAATAGCAAGACCTGCTGCTTATCTCTTTCAACTAAATTTTATTATTTTGCTTTATCTTGCTAAAAAAGAAATAAAATAAAATCGAGTAAAGCGACACCCAAAAAAGTATCTGAGTTTCATTTTAAAAAAATGACACCAAGTACTTTTTGAAAGGCCTCTAATAATAAATAGAATGGACTGACGACCGTAAAGAAAACAGAAAAGCTGTAGATTCTCACCCTTGTTAGTAAGGGATTGATGAGAGATGTTGTTAATAAGGACTTGCCTTCTCTTAAAAATGATATGATGGAAACATTATGCATTAAGGAGAAGAGTAAAGAATGAAGGTTCATGTGTTGTATGAAGATAATCATTTGCTGATGGTTCAAAAACCTGTCAATATTCCAGTACAAGCAGACAAAAGCGGGGACTCAGATTTGCTGACAGTACTGAAAGAAGACCTGAAAGTGCGGTATCAAAAACCTGGAAATGTGTATTTGGGACTTATTCATCGATTGGATCGTCCAGTTGGCGGTGCGATGGTGTTTGCTAAAACATCCAAAGCAGCATCCAGGTTATCAGATATGTTCCGCCGTCGAGTCGTCGAAAGAAGCTACCTTTCTGTCGTTCACGGTGTCCCAAAGCAGAAAAAAGGGCAACTGGTTCATCATCTTCATAAAGACAAAAGAGAGAACAAAGTTTTCGTCGACCCCAAACATCCAAAAGCTAAAAAAGCCGTGTTGGATTATGAGGTACTTGAGTCTAGAAATAATTTTAGTTTGCTTTCTGTCAAACTTCACACAGGAAGACCTCACCAAATTCGTGTCCAATTGTCTTCAATAGGTCATCCGATTTTTGGAGATCAAAAGTACGGACAGCACGTCAACAAACCTGGACAGCAAATTGCACTTTGGGCGGATGTGTTGTCATTTGACCACCCTATAAAAAAAGAACCTATAGAGGTGTATTCTTTGCCTCACATGGGTCATCCGTGGAATGTATGGAGTCATTTGAATCAAAGAGAGAAACTGTTCAGCGTTCCAAGACTCAGTGGAACAAACCCATAGATCGAGAAAGTCGTTATTTCTTTTAGTAGAAGGAACGGCTTTTTTTTATATCTAAAGTCCCGTATGACCTAAGTCATTTTCCCTGACATACATCAGATAGAATAATATGATAGCGCTTTTTTATTGAATGACTGCATGCTAAGATAATGTCATCATGAATAAAAGGAGAATGAACTGATGGGGGAAAAGAAAAAATTTAGTGAATCTGTTCAACGATTTGGACGAACACTTTTGCTGCCGATAGGGGTGTTAGCACCTGTTGGGATGATTTTAGGGATCAGCGGGGCTTTTGTACAGCCTTATATGATTGAACGGTTTGCATTTTTAGGGAATGAGAACATCAATGCTTTATTGGTCAGCATTCGGACGATCGCCAGTGTTATTTTTGACAATATTCCACTATTGTTTGCAATGGGAGTCGCTTACGGGATGAGTAAAAAAGATAAAGGAATTTCCGTTTTTGCAGCTGTTACTGGATATTTGACTTTGATTATTACGATGAATGTCTGGTTGACTTTGACCGGTAAAATAGCGGATCCGGAAGTGATGACTCAAGTCGGTCAAATAACTGTTTTAGGAATCCAGACAATGAACATTAGTGCAGCTGGAGGAATCATTACTGGTTTAGTAGCAGCTTGGGCAACGGATCGTTTTTATAATTTGGAATTGCCGACAGCTTTAGCGTTCTTTTCAGGTAAGAAGTCTGTTCCCATTATTACTATTGGGATCATGATTGCAATCGGTGCTTGCTTACCGTTTATTTGGGAATTATTTGTTGGATTATTGATGAGATTATCAGTTGTTTTCTTAAGTGTTATGGGACCTTTCTTTACGGCAGCTGGAGAACGATTATTCATCCCATTTGGTTTGCACCACGTATGGAACGCTTTGTTCCGCTTTACTGAAGCAGGTGGTTCTTATGTGATCGGAGGAGAAACATTTGTCGGTGTAGTACCGGCAATGAATGAGGTATTGTTCAATCAAGGTCCTAACAGTGAGTACTGGACTATGATGCCTGATTTGACACGTTTTATGGCGCAACAACAAATGTTAGTGACGTTATTCTTATTCCCAGCGATCGCGTTGGCAATGTACAAAACAGCACGAGCTGAAAACAAAACAGAAGTGAAATCAATGCTGATCACAATGGTTTTGACAGCTATGCTTGGAAATGTTACTGAGCCGCTTGAATTTACTTTTGTCTTTATAGCTCCATTATTATTTGTAGTTTACGCGGTAATCGTTGGAATCGGAGCTGTTCTATTGTCTTTAGCTAATGTAGCAGTAGGGTATATTCGAGGGACGATTTTTGACTTTACCATTTTTGGTTTGCTTTATGAAAAAACCAATTGGATTTTCCTAGTATTGATTGGCGCAGGTTTAGGCGTCTTGACCTATTTCATTTTCAAATGGGCTATTTTGAAATACAACATCAAGACCCCAGGACGAGAAGAATCTCAGAACTTAGACAATACCTTAATCAGAGAAAAACGCTATGGTGAGATCGCTGATATCGTAGTACAAGCGCTAGGTGGAAGAAGCAACATCGATCACGTAGAAAATTGCATTACACGATTGAGGATCGATATCAAAGACGTTAATGTCGTGGACAAAAATCTGTTGGAAAAATCCGGCTGCACTGGGTTCTTTTTCCCAGCAGCTAAACATATCCATATCGTTTATGGTCCACAAGTAGAGTTTGTCAGAAACGCTGTAGATGAAGCACTGGCTTAAATTATTTAGGAGGTTTTCTATCAAATGAGAGCATTATATGATTCAAAAAGCAAAACAATAGATGACAGAGGGATAAAAGCATTATTTTCCGACGAAGAAAAATATAAAACGTGGTTGTTGTTTGAAAGTGCGCTAGCTCAAGCTCAAGCTGAAGAAGGGTTTATCCCCGAGTCAGCAGCTAGAGATATTAAAACAGCTGCTAAAGTCGAAAATATCGACTTTGAAGAAATGGATCGAATCTACCGTAAAATTGGTCATGGTTTCGTGCCGTTCTTAAAAGTACTCGTAAAAGCGTGTCCGGAAGAAAGCGGGAAATACGTCCATTACGGCATCACAACACAAAACATCCAACAAAGCTCTCAATTGTACATGGTCAAACAAGTCCATGATAAATACATGCAACTGTTAGGGGAAATTTTAGGAAACTTAAGCAAGTTAGCGGAAGAAAACAAAGATGCTGTTATGCCGGGACGTACACACGGTCGTCATGCGACTCCAATTACTTACGGATACAAAGTTTCTGCATGGATCAGTGATTTCATTGAGTGTTATGAACGAATGCAGGAAGTAGAAAAGAGAGTCTTTAAAATCATGATGGGTGGAGCTGTAGGAACATTCAGTTCCATGCCAGAAGTGGGACCGGCTGTGCAAAAACGGGTGGCTGAACTGACTGGAATGTATCCAATGGAAGTCCCATCACGTAATATCAGTACTCATAAAATAGAATACATGATGAATTTGGCATTGATGGCGAATATTTGCCACAAAATAGGGGAAGAAGTCTACAGCACAACACTAGAAGAAATCGGTGAGATTTCTGAAGGATTTAGTAAAGGAACGGTTGGGAGCAGTACAATGCCACACAAGATCAATCCTAAATTAGCTAAAGGGATCGTAGCCAATTCACAAAAACTGTATTCTTTACCAGGCGTTGGAATGTATTCTTCTGTGAGACCTTATGAAGGTGATAGCAGCTCTTATATGCTGTTTGACGGTATATTGGAGGAAGCGTTAGAACTAACTACAGAAGTTCTTTTAAGAACGGAAGAATTGACTCGTACGATGGTTCCGCATAGAGAACGAATGCTGCATAATGCATTGAGAAATCAAGGCCTGGACAATTGTGAGCATGTGATGATGGAACTAGCTACTAAACTCGGAAAAGACAACGCTCATTCGTTGATGTACGATATTGCCATGAAAACAGCTGATGAAGGTGAAGACTTTTACACTAATTTGATGGCAAATGAGACGATAGCTAGTGAATTTACGGAAGAAGAAGTAAGAGCCATGATCGATCCGCGCAATTACATCGGATTGTCTGTTCAAATTGCTGAAAAAGAAGCTGGACGTGCTGCTGCACTGGCAGAAGAAATAGCAGCAGAATATACGAATTAATTTTATTGTGTCTGGAGACCTCAATTTATATAATGGAGAGGTCTCTTTTCCTCGTTTGAGACTGTTTTACAGAAAGGTGAGAAAAGAATGGATACGAATGAGAAAAGTTTAGCTCTGCATAAAGAAAAAAAAGGTAAAATCTCTGTTGAAAGCAAAGTTTCGATCAATACAAGAGAGGATTTAGCTTTGGCTTACACGCCAGGCGTTGCGGAACCATGCAGAAAAATCCATGAAGACGTGAGAGAATCTTATACTTATACGTCAAAAGGGAATCTTGTGGCGGTCGTAACAGATGGAACAGCTGTCCTTGGATTAGGAGATATCGGACCAGAAGCTGCAATGCCGGTAATGGAAGGAAAAGCGATCTTGTTTAAAGAATTCGCTGGAGTAGATGCTGTTCCGATTTGTCTAGATACAAAAGTCTCTGAAGAAATCATTCAAACGGTACGTTTTCTAGCTCCAACATTTGGCGGGATAAACTTAGAAGATATTTCTTCGCCGAGATGTTTTGAAATCGAAAAACAACTGGATGATCTGTTGCCGATTCCTGTTTTTCACGATGACCAGCATGGAACAGCTATCGTGGTAGTTTCTGGAATCATGAATAGTTTGCGTTTGATCAAGAAAGAGTTAAGTGAGATAAAAGTTGTGTTGAACGGACCTGGAGCAGCTGGTACAGCCATCATAACGATGCTGATGGATATGGGGATAAAAGAAGCTGTCATCTGCGACGAACATGGTATTTTAGCAGAAAACAGACAAGGACCAATGGACGAACATAAAAAACGATTGGCACAGCGCTCTAATCCTCAACAAGTAAAAGGAAACCTGAGTGACGCTATGAAAGGTGCAGATATCTTTATCGGAGTTTCTGTTGGAGGAATCGTTACGCGTGAAATGATTCAGTCTATGGCAAATGATGCGATCGTATTTGCGATGGCCAACCCAATACCTGAGATCATGTATAATGAGGCTAAAGCAGCCGGTGCACGTATTATGGGGACAGGCCGCTCAGATTTTCCAAACCAAATCAACAATGTACTGGCTTTCCCAGGTATTTTCAAAGGAGCATTGGCAGTACGTGCAACAACGATCAATAAGGAAATGAAAGTTGCTGCCGCAAAAGCAATTGCAGACATGATTCCTGAAGAAGAATTATCGGAAGACTATATTATACCGGATGCTTTAAATAAAAAAGTTGCGGAACAAGTGGCTGAGTATGTCGCTCAAGCTGCTCGAAACACCGGAGTAGCGACTATCTAGGAGGAATAAGAGTGGATAGAATCGAAAAGGACTCTCTTGGAGAAATAGCCGTTCCCCAAGATGCTTTATGGGGTGCTCAAACCCAACGGAGTATAGAAAATTTTCAAATTGGAACAGAAAAAATGCCGCTAAAGTTGATTGAAGCCTTGGTTCAAGTGAAAAAAGCCTGTGCTATTGTAAACAAAGAAGAGGGCAAGCTTTCTTCAGATAAAGGGACCAGCATCCAAGAAGCTTGTGCGCTGGTATTGGATAATTTGAACGAGTATGAATCGCAATTTCCATTGTGCTTATGGCAAACCGGAAGCGGAACGCAAACCAATATGAATGTAAATGAGGTACTGGGCCACTTAGCTTCTAAGACGACTCCTGTGCATCCTAATGATGATGTGAACCTGTCACAAAGCTCGAACGATGTATTTCCAACGGCTATGCATATTGCAGCTTATAAAGAAATCCAAGAACAACTACTACCAGAAATGAAAAAGTGGCTAGAAGTCATTTCAGCATTGATGGAACGATATGAAGGAGTCATCAAGATAGGCAGAACCCATTTGCAAGATGCCACACCTCTTACATTTGCTCAAGAACTGAGTGGATGGAGAAGCATGATTGAAAACAGTTTAAAAGCAATAGAAATGAGCAGCAGTTCTTTATTGAAGCTGGCTATTGGAGGAACGGCCGTCGGGACTGGAGTAAATGCATCCAGTGATTTCGGTGTCAAAGTGTCTCGAGAGCTGGAGAAAGCTTTAGGGATTCCATTTGTCAGTGATGAGAACAAGTTCTTTGCTTTGACTAGTCATCAGCCATTGTCATTTGTTCATGGTTCTTTGCGAGCATTAGCCAGTGATTTGATGAAAATAGCCAATGATATCCGTTGGCTGGCGAGCGGTCCCCGCAGCGGATTGGGAGAGCTGTCTTTACCGGTCAATGAACCGGGAAGTTCAATCATGCCGGGAAAAGTTAATCCTACTCAAGCGGAAGCTCTAACGATGATCGCCGCTCAAGTTATGGGCAACGACACCACGATTCAAGTGGCTGCCAGTCAAGGGAATTTCGAATTGAACGTGTATAAACCTGTCATTATTCATAATTTCTTGCAAACGGTCGGTTTGTTAACGGACGGGATGCGCTCACTCAGAGAAAAATGTCTGGTTGGATTGACCGTAAATACCGATCGTATGGATGAATTGGTTCATCGTTCGTTAATGCTCGTTACAGCTTTAACGCCTCACATCGGGTATGAAAAATCAGCTGAGATCGCTCATAAAGCGTTAAAAGAAAATACGACATTAGAAGAAGCCGCATTGTCTCTAGAATATGCGTCTAAAGAAGAATTGAAGCAGTGGTTAAATCCAACTTCCA
This sequence comes from Desemzia sp. FAM 23988, assembly GCF_045528365.1. Classification (NCBI taxonomy): domain Bacteria; kingdom Bacillati; phylum Bacillota; class Bacilli; order Lactobacillales; family Carnobacteriaceae; genus Desemzia; species Desemzia sp. FAM 23988. The sequence goes on along the minus strand of NZ_JBGQQS010000008.1, from coordinate 82,186 downwards.
TGATCTAAAGAGTGTGATATACTGAAGGTATACTGCTAAAAGGATGAGTGCCATGCTTGATTTTATAGATAGCTACGATGATTTGACTGAAAGCGAAAGAAAAGCTCTATCATACATGATGAATCATTTGGAAGAGATTCCGTACGTGAATATCAACCAACTTGCTGAACTTTCTTTTGTATCTAAAACCGTGATTATCAATCTTGCGCAAAAAATGGGGTTCAGTGGATTCAAAGAACTCAAGTACCATATCAATCAGCAACTGCGAGAAAAAGCTGTTACAGTACATAACAGCAAATTATCTGCAAAAGAAACAGTGACCAGCAGCATCGATAAAACTCTTTCTCTCGTTTCAGAAGAAGATCTTGATCGCTGTGCTGAAGAGATCATTCAAGCAAAGAATATTTTCATTATGGCTCGGGGAACTAGTAAGCCAGTGGGGTACTATCTGGAACACTTGCTCTTTTCATTAGGTCTGCACTGTTTTTTCATCAAGGATTATAATTTATCGGAGACTTTTACAAATTTGGTCACCGAAAATGATGTAGTGATCTTGATCTCGTTGTCAGGCAGTACGAAAAAAATCATTGATACAGCGCGCAAAGTCCATATGAAAAAAGCCAAAATCATCAGCTTAACAGCTTTTCAATCGAGTATTTTGGCATCTTATGCAGATTTGAAGCTGTATTGCCACACAGAAGAGATGGATACCAAACGAGACGATTCTATTTCGCGTATTGGATTCTTTTTGTTAGTGGATTTAATGGTAAGAACGATCAAAAAATATATTTAATACTCTATCGTAAAAGAAAGCCTACAAGTGGCTTTCTTTTTTTGTAGACATTTTTAAAAGCCTTATCTTTCGAATACTAACAGAAGATGGACTAGAATATAGGAAAGTAAGTACCATTATCAACTAGTCATCCAATAATTTGAAACTTAGAGTCGATCAGGAGGTTGTAAGCAAAATGGAAACTATTGAACATACGTTTATTGAAACAAACGGCATCAAGCTACATGTGGTTCAAGCAGGACCGAAAGAAGGAGAAGTGGTTCTTTTACTGCATGGTTTTCCTGAATTTTGGTACGGGTGGGAAAAACAAATCTCCGCTTTAGCGAGTCAAGGCTATCGAGTTTGGACTCCTGACCAGAGAGGGTATAATCTTAGCGACAAACCTAAAAAAATCCGTGACTATCAAATGAAAGATTTAGCAGCCGATATTGCCGGTTTAATCAAAGCCTCCGGAAAAGAAAAAGTCTATTTGGTTGGACACGACTGGGGAGGCATCGTTGCTTGGAGAGTAGCAAGAGAGTATCCTGACCTGCTGCACAAATTGATCATTTTGAATGCACCTCATGAACAAGCTATGGCTAAGCAAATACTGCAGCATCCGCTGCAAATTTTGAAAAGCTCTTATATCGGTTTCTTCCAATTGCGAGGAGTGCCGGAACGACTGTTTAGTGTGTCTGATTGGGAGCCAGCAGTGAAAGCGTTGAAAGCAACCAGTCAAAAAGGGACGTTCAGTGAAGAAGACTTGCAACGTTACCGCTCTGCTTGGTCGCAGCCCAGAGCGATGCGCTCGATGATCAATTGGTATCGCGCTTTAGTTCGTTACCCTTCCAGCCAAAAGGTTCCCGCAAGAGTAAAAGTCCCGACTTTTGTGATCTGGGGAGCTAAAGATCAGTTTTTAGGTCAAGAATTAGCGAGCAAAAGTTTAGAGTACTGCGATAAGGGTCGAGGAAGATTGATTGGAGAAGCGACGCACTGGATTCAACATGAAAAAGCCGAACAAGTAAATGAGTGGATGATTGATTTTATAAGAGAATAACCAAAATAGAGACAGTGTTTGCTGAAAGAAGCAGCGCTGTCTATTTCTGTGTTTTTATTGATCAAATTTGAAACGATATGCGATTAATGTTACGGTGGATAGTGGCTATTCTAAATCGGTGACCTGCTCTCAAGAGAGGAGGCCTCAAGAATAAATTGCATATAAGTGAATAAAAACAGGGGTATACTTCTGAGTATTAATGGATTCCTAATAGAAAGAGCTGCTTATTTGTACATATGGTTATCGGTAATCAAAAAAACAAAGTGGAGCGAAAAGACTAACTATCCCTTGATTGATGCATTTAATCATGCGTTGCTCAAGGACGAAACATTAGCCGAAATAAAAAAGTGGAATGCTTTTAATATGATGGAGGAAAAGAAATGAAAGTAAGAAACATAGGGATAACGATGGGATTGACAACGGTGCTGCTTGCAACAGGATGCGGTAGTAAAGAAGAAGATGCTGCAAGTGCGAATAACAGCATCAGTGAACAAGTAGAGCATACGATTATAGGTATCGAACCTGGAGCAGGATTGACAGGTTTATCAGAAAAGACATTAGAAGAATACGATAATCTAGAGGGATGGGAACTGGAAGAAAGTTCTACAGCAGGTATGTTGACGCTGCTTGGACAAGCGATTGAAAATGAAGAACCTATTATTGTTACAGGCTGGGCTCCTCATTACAAATTCACCCAGTATGATTTGAAATTTATTGAAGATCCTAAAGGAACATTGGGAGAAGTGGAAAGTATCCATACTATTGCCCGACTAGGATTTGAAGAAGAAATGCCAAATGCTTATAATATTTTGGATGCCTTTGAATGGGAAGTGGAAGATATGGAAAAAATTACGTTTGACGCCCAAACGAGTTCCATTGAAGAAGCTTCAGCAGATTGGATAGAATCCAACCAAGATAAAATCAATGGCTGGTTAGAAGGTACAGAAAAAGTAGACGGAGAAGAAATCGACTTAGTCTCAACGCCTTGGGATTCAGAACGAGCTTCTAGCCAAGTTCTAGCAACTGTTTTAGAGCAACAAGGCTATGATGTGACCGTATCTGATGTCGACCCTGCGATTTTATTTGAAGCAGTAGCAAACGGAAAAGCAGATGCTTCAATTTCTCCTTGGCTGCCTACTACACACAACTCTTTTTATGAAAAATACGAAGAAGATCTAGTAGATTTAGGACCTAACTTGACCGGAACGCAAAACGGTTTTGTAGTACCGGAGTATATGGACATTAATTCTATTAAAGATCTAGAACCAAAAGAATAAGAAATGAAAAATGCAGCCTCTCGATTCACGAATTTTGGCGAATCGAGAGGCTGCTTTCGTATAGAGGATGGAAAAGTGGGGCGTTCAATCTGTTCTATTAGTCAAGTGAGGATGCAATGGGCGGTCACTTGATCAATAGAACCTATCTATTAATCAAGTGAGTCCTAAATTCGACTTTACTTGATTAATAGACCGAATCTGAGCATCCATTTTGTCCTAGCAAAACCAAAATTACCTTATATTTAAAAAATAAAAAGCGGTTGGAAGAAAATCTTCCAACCGCTTTCGCTCTCTAAACTGTATAGTTGTCAAAGTATCCTTGGATGTAGACCATAGGTGTTCCTTTGTCTCCACTTCCAGAAGTTAAATCAGACAATGAACCAATCAAGTCAGTCAGACGACGAGGAGTTGTTCCTTGTGCTTCCATTGATCCAACCAAGTCTTCTTGTTTGTTTTCAATGTATTCAGAAATAGCTTGTTTCAATTCGTCTCCACGTAGTTGAGAGAAGTTGTTGTCAGCTAAGTATTTCAATTTCACTTCATTAGGTGTTCCTTTAAGACCTTCAGTAAAACCTGGAGATACTACAGGATCAGCAAGTTCCCAGATTTTTCCAACTGGATCTTTGAAGGCTCCATCACCATAAACCATTACTTCAACTGTTTTTCCAGTCAATTCTTTGATTTTTGCTTGGATGCCGTCTACGATAGGTTGGCAATTGTTAGGGAATAATTTTACGCTTTCTTCGGTTGCTTTATTTGAACCAAGCAAACCATAAGCTTCATTAAAGCCGCTACCGTTGATCGATTCTGAAAGGATGTCGTCAAGACCATAAACTTTTTCAGCACCATTAGCTTTCAGGATACGTTTTGTTCTGAAACGTGAATGGATATCACATGTCAGTATGCTTTTAGTGTATGTTAAAATGGTTTTTGGATTGTTCGAGAAGATAACTTCACATTCAGCGCCTTCTGATTCAACAATTCCTTTGTAGTAATCAATATAGTCTACTCCAGTAAACGGGTGGACAACTTGCCCAAAGTGTTCACGGAATTGAGGCTCAGTTAAGATATCAGTCCAAGGGTTGATACCTTTAGTATCTAACTCATCAATATTTACTAAGTGATTTCCTACTTCATCAGATGGGTAGCTCAACATTAAAACAACTTTTTTTGCTCCACGAGCGATTCCTTGCAAGTTGTTTGCAAAGCGGTTGCGGCTAAGGATCGGGAAGATAACACCAATTGTATCTCCAGCAAATTTAGCTTGAACATCTGCTGCAATATCATCAATTGTTGCATAGTTTCCTTGCGCACGAGCAACGATAGACTCAGTTACAGTTACAATATCGCGGTCTTCAATTGAAAAACCTTCAACTTTTGCTGCATTTAAAACTGTATCTACTACGATTTGCTCAATGTCGTCTCCTTGATTAATGATTGGGCCACGAAGTCCTCTTACTACTGTTCCAACTACTCTTTCCAATATGATCTCTCCTCTAATAAGGTAACCTAATTTCAAACCATTATTAACTATACCTTTTTATTGCAAAATTGTAAATTATTGGTCTTGATTTATCATGTAAAAATCAGAATTCTTTTACCAACCTCAAGAATAAAAATAAGACAAATCGCTGGCAATAGTTGGATAAGCAAAAATGTGTTTAGAGACTGCTGCAGCGGTAACTTTTTGCTCGATCAGCTGGCTGAAATAATTGATCAGTTCATCTGCTTCATTGTTCAAACAAGTGGCGCCTACTAATAAACCAGTTTTCTTATCTGTAACGACTTTGATTTTTGAGATAGATTCGTTTAATCGTCTGTAACTGAACCACTTACTGGCGTCTATAGTAGACAGTTCGTAGTCATTTTCGTTATTCGCTGCTGTTTCTGGCGTTACGCCAACTTGGGCTAATTTGGGACCGGAAAAAACCATCGTAGGAATGCTTGGATAAGATATAGGTTTAGTATTTTGTCCAGTCAAATGTGACACTAAATAGTCCGCTTCAAAACTCGAAACAGGGGTCAATTTAGGTTGGGTTTTAGACAAGACATCTCCGATCGCAAAGATAGCTGGATTGCTTGTTTGGAGAGAATCATTAACAGTGATCCCTTTTTTATCCCACTCAACTCCGGCATTTTCAAGGGCTAATGCTTCCGTATTCGGTATCCGTCCTGTAGTGCAGAAAACCAAATCGCTGTCTAAGTGAAAGTCCGAATCATCAGATAATGAATAACCATTCGAGGTCGCTTCGATCTTAGAAACTTCTATATTCAAGTGGAAAGTCACCCCTTTAGCTTCTAATTGTTCCATTAAAAGGTCGACCAGTTCTCGGTCAAAGGCTTTAAGAGGACTATCATTGTGTTGGATCACATGTACTTTCGCACCTGCCGCATTAGCGATGGCCGCAAATTCAAAAGAGATATAACCACCGCCCACTAAGGTGATAGTATCAGGCATTTCTGGAAGAGACAAAAAGTCATTACTGTTTAGGAAATGCTTTTTCCCTTCAATATCCAGCAATGAGGGACGTGCACCAGTGGCAATGACAAAGTGCTCCGCTTTTAGTTTGTCTTCATTTACTTTTAAAGTTTGGCTATTGATAAATTCTGCCTTGCCAGTGAACGTTTCTACTCCAGACGATTCCAAGCTTTCTTTACTTTGTTTCGGCACAGGGGCAGTGAATGTTTTTTTAAAAGCCATGAGTTCTGTCCAATTCACATGAGGGACAGTTTCTAATCCTTTACCTTGTAGTTGCTGAGCACGATCTATAGCCTCAACGGCGGAAACCAAAACTTTTTTTGGATCACAACCTCGGTTTGGACAAGTTCCTCCCCATAGATCTTCCTCTATTATAGCAACTTTTTTACCCGCAGAGGCTAAACCAGAAGCTGCTGCCATACCACCTACACCACTACCAATGACTACTATATCGAATTTTTTTTCCATTGTTAAAATCTCCTTTACCAAATGTTTTTTCCGCTAATTATCTGTATCCTCTTTGTAACACAGAAATTGAGACAATAAAAACGAAAGAGCTTGTAAAAGCTGTTTTATTCGGAAGGGTATGAGTGGGGAAATTAATAAATATATAAAATCGGAAGAGATGCAACAATAAATTTACAACTTAGAAAAATAAAATTAAAAAAAATTTGACAGAAAAAAATTAGTTGTGTAAGATGATCTTAGTTAAAAAATACGTAAAAAAGAAAGGAGAGAATTCCATGCGCAAAATGAACTGTTGTTGTTTAGTATGTTGTTGTTGTTTAAATGAAAATAAACACTCATGCTTAACACCAGACTCATTTGCGTAATTCTCTCTTTTTATAGTGCTTTTCTATAAAGACAGATAACGGTTTCATACAATCTTTTTCTCCATAATTGGATTTAAAGGAATGAAACTAGTTTGTTCTGTTGAAAACACTTATAAAAACAAATGATGAATGCCAAAGTGTGCATGAGTAGAACGTTACTCATGTGCGCTTTTTTTGTACCTTAAATTAGAAAAGGAGTAAAAAAATGCCTGTTAAAACAATCATAGACTTGATTGGGAACACCCCGCTTGTCGAAATTGAAGGAATCAAAATTCCAAATGGCAACCGTATCCTAGCCAAACTGGAATCGTTCAATCCTGGCGGCAGTGTAAAAGATCGTTTAGGCTTCAAACTGCTGCAGGACGGGTTCGATAAAGGATGGATCAATAAAGATACCACGATCATCGAACCAACTGCCGGCAACACAGGTATTGGGTTGGCTCTGGCAGCACAAAATTTTGGCTTGCGGACGATTTTTACGGTTCCAGAAAAATTCAGTCTGGAAAAACAAATATTGATGGAGGCTTTGGGAGGAGAAATCGTGCATACACCTACTGAAAAAGGCATCACAGGAGCGATCGAAAAAGCTCGCGAACTGCAGCAAGCAATCTCCAATAGTTATATTCCATTGCAGTTTGAAAATCCGGCTAATCCTTTAACGTATTACGAAACACTCGGTCCGGAAATCAAACGGGACTTAGAAAATGAGAAGTTGACTTCATTTGTGGCAGGTGCAGGCAGTGGCGGGACGTTTACAGGGACAGCTGCTTATCTAAAAGAATGGGACAGCCGCATCCGAACGGCGATCGTTGAACCAGAAGGCTCGATCATTGCAGGAGGACCAGTTCACGGCCATGAAACGGAAGGTATTGGAATGGAATTTATGCCTGACTTTATGAAGAGAGAACAATTTGATGCTGTCTACACTATTTCGGATGAAGAAGCCTTTTTCTATGCCAGAGAATTAGCCGGAAAATCAGGTCTGTTGATAGGAAGCTCAAGTGGAGCAGCATTTGCAGCCAGTATGAAAGAAGCAGAAATGCTGCCACCAGGAAGTACGATCGTGACTATTTTTCCAGACAGCAGTGAACGTTATTTAAGTAAAAATATCTATCAAAAGGAGAATCAGACAAAATGAATTTAAAAACAGCTCTTATCCATGGCGGGGTCAGTCGAGACAAAGCAACAGGTGCAGTGAATGTGCCGATTTATCAAACATCAACGTACAAACAAGAAAAAGTAGGGGTGCATAAAGGATTTGAATATTCACGAACGGGCAACCCGACTCGCTTTGCAGTCGAAGAATTGATCAAAGATATTGAAGGTGGAGTCAAAGGCTTTGCTTTCGCCTCTGGTTCAGCAGGAACGCATACTATTTTCTCGTTATTTTCACAAGGGGATCATATCATAGTAGGTGACGATGTGTACGGTGGAACTTATCGTCTGATCAATTCTGTATTGAAAAGATTGGGGTTGACCTTTACGGTAGTAGATACGAGTGATTTAACGACTATCGAACCAGCTATTCTTCCAGAAACAAAAGCCGTTTTCTTAGAATCGCCTACTAATCCATTATTGAAAATCACTGATATTCAAGCAGTGGCTGAAATCGCTAAAAAACACGATTTGATAACGATTGTAGACAATACATTTGCTACACCTTATCATCAACGTCCATTGACATTAGGTGCGGATATTGTCTTACACAGCGCATCTAAATATCTAGGTGGGCACAGTGACATCGTGGCTGGTCTAGTAACTACAAGTGACTCACAAATAGCGGAACAAATTGGTTTTCTGCAAAATGCGATCGGCGGGATTTTAGGACCTCAAGATAGCTGGATTTTGCAACGCGGAATTAAAACATTAGGCATTCGGATGGACGCTCATGAAAAAAATGCCGCAGCCATCGTAGAGTATTTAGACAATCATGCAGCTATCGAAAAAGTCTACTATCCTGGATTAGAAAGCCATGTCGGACATGAGATCGCGAAGAAACAAACCAGTGGATTTGGCGGAATGGTCTCATTCGAATTGAAAGAAGGACTATCTGCTAAAGCATTTGTAGAAAAGTTGGAATTGATCACTTTAGCGGAAAGCTTGGGCGCGGTCGAAAGTCTGATCGAGATTCCAGCCTTAATGACTCATGGTTCCATTCCTAAAGAAGACCGTGAAAAATCAGGTATCAAAGATGAATTGGTCAGATTCTCAGTAGGCTTGGAAGATGCTGAAGATTTGATCGCAGATTTGGAGCAGGCTTTAACATCTGTTTCATCATCTATGGAGGGATAATGAATGGGAAGAGAATTTCTGGATATTTTCACAGATTGGGCAACGGATTACGATGATTTTGTAACTGGAGAAGATGAAGAGTACAAGGAAGTTTTTTTAGGATACGACTCGATTTTGCAAGAACTGGTCAAACGAAGTGGCGAATTTGTTCTGGAGCTGGGGGTCGGGACTGGAAATTTAACGCGAAAACTGTTGGCAGCGGGGAAAAGAGTTTATCCCATTGAGCCTTCTGGAGAAATGAGGCAGCTAGCAGATGCTAAACTGTTGGGAACTGTCGATATTATTGATGGGGATATGCAAACTTTTCCGTTGCCTCCTTACAAAATAAACACTATTTTGAGTTCATATGTGTTCCACCATTTGAATGCCAACGAGAAAGCAGAAGTTCTGCATCAATATTATGAGCTTCTGGAAGATGGAGGAAGCGTAGTTTTTGCAGATACCATGTTTATAGACCGAGATTCTTATGAGCAAAAGCTAGCTGAAGCTGCTCACAACCAATTTTATGATCTAGAAGAAGATTTAAAACGAGAATACTATCCCTTGATACCCGATTTGTATCGCTCTTTCAAGGATGCTGGTTTCAGCGTTTCCTTTACGCAAATGAACCCGTATGTTTGGATCGTAGAAGGCAAGAAAGCAAATTAAACTAAAAAAGGAGTTTTTAATATGTCAGAAAAAACGAATGTTGAAAGTTTTAACTTGGATCATACAAAAGTCCGTGCCCCGTATGTACGTTTAGCGAGTGAGAAAACAGGACTAAATGGGGACCGTATTTTAAAATATGATGTGCGTATGGCACAACCCAATAAAGAACATTTGGACATGATGTCTGTTCACTCTTTAGAACATTTGACGGCTGAATTGATCCGCAATCATGCAGATTACGTGGTTGATTTCGGACCGATGGGATGCCAAACAGGTTTTTATTTGACAGTTGTGAACCACGAAGATTATAAAGATATCTTGGGATTACTTGAAAAAACAATGAAAGATGTATTGGTGGCTACAGAAGTTCCAGCCAGCAATGAAAAACAATGTGGCTGGGCAGCTCACCACACTTTAGCGGGAGCACAGCAAATTGCTCGTGACTTCTTAGCTAAGCGCAATGAATGGCATTTAGTATTTGAACACGCAGAAGCAGAATAGGTAGATTCGTCTAGTAGGAGATTGCGCTTCAAATGGCTCTAACCAATTAGAAAATGAGGAGCGAGGAAACGGTGAAATATACCAGTTCCTCGCTTTTTTGCGTTCCCTATTGCATTCATTTTTTTGGAAAAAGGGAACATAAAATTAAATTACGTTCCCTTTAAGAGGAGATTGCCTCAAAAAAGGAACGCAAATGGACTTTCGACACTTTAGAAGCAGCGTATCTTTTGGGATGGCATTTTTTTTATTTTACAATTCTCGCAAAGCAGCGATCAATTCAGTATTGCTGGCTGTTTTTTCATCTTTTGCTTTTAAAATACGCGCCGGAATGCCGCCAACTACCACATTTTCTGGAACATTCTCGATCACCACTGCTCCAGCGGCGACCACGCTACCTTTGCCGATCCGAACACCTTCGATAATGACAGCATTCGCGCCGATCAAGACATCGTCTTCTACAATTACAGGAGTGGCTGAAGCGGGTTCGACCACTCCAGCTAAAACGGCGCCGGCGCCGATGTGACAATTTTTACCAACGATAGCTCGGCCACCGAGAACTGCTCCCATATCGATCATACTATTTTCGCCGACAATAGCGCCAATATTGATGATAGCCCCCATCATGATTACTGCATGGTCGTGAATCTCTACTTGATCTCGAATGAACGCTCCAGGTTCTATTCGTGCATTTACATTAGTAGTATCCAGTAAAGGCACAGCACTATTTCTACGGTCGTATTCTAGTTCAACATCATTGATACGCTCTTTGTTCTCTTCAAGGATGGCTTTCAAGTCTTCGTAATCACCGAAGACAACTTTTGATAGTCCTTCCCCAAATACTTTACAATTAGGGAAATCAATGGCTTCGTTTAGATTGATGTAAGCTTTCACAGGTGTTCGTTTTTTAGCTTCTTTAATAAATCGGATAATTTCTTGTGCGTTCAATATTATTTCCTCCTAAGAATTCAATAGTTAAGTCACTAAAGCTATTTTTTGTATTCAAACACAGCGGGTCCATTCATGAAAATGTCCTCTGTACCTGAGATAGTCAATGTTCCTTGTTCTAGATGTACTTTTACACGATCTTCAACTAAACCTGCGTCTCTAGCTACCACAAAGCTGGCGCTGCAGCCAGTACCGCAAGCCAATGTCCAGCCGACACCACGTTCAAATGTTCGCACGATGATTTCTTTACGATTCAGCACTTGGACAAAATTGACATTTGTTTGGTGAGCAAACAATGGATGATGGCACAGTTTTTCTCCTAAATCGGTCTCCAGCATGGCTACTGCATCTTCTACGAAAACAACTGTATGCACAGTACCCATAAACAAACTGGTGAACGTGACGTCTTCTCCATCAATAGAGATTGTCCGATTGATGTAAGGAGCATCGTCAGCAGCATCAAAAGCATGGTTTGAGTAATCAGGTCGACCAATATTTACTTCGCAGTAGAACGGCTCATTTTGAAGAATGTCTACGTTCATCTCACCAGCTAATGTTTGTACAGGAAATCGTTCTTCTGTGGTCAAACCTTTGTCTAGGACATATTTGGCAAAACAACGAATCCCATTTCCGCACATTGGAGCTTCGGAACCGTCACGGTTAAACAGCAGCATCTCTAGCGGATTTTGTTTGACGACGATTAAGCCATCTGTATCAAATTGTTCTGAACTACACAAAGAGGTAGCCTCCATAGAATAGTCTTTTCCATTCTTGAAATCCGTGATCACAAAGGTATTTCCGCAGCCGTTATATTTGTAAACAGACATATACAAAACTCCTTTTTACAATTTTTTCCTCAAACAATAAAAAAAGACACCATTTCTGGCGTCTTAAATGTATACAATGGTTATGTAGACAGATGATAGCGCCTCTGCTTTTTAAGCAGGAGTGATATAGGTATTTCCCATATCCCCACGATATAAAATCTGCCGATTTCAATCGTTCGGCAATGGCTGCCTTTCATACATCGTCATCGAATGCCTTCTCTGGTGTATTACTCATCTACATTGCTACCTCTATTAAATTGTAAGTTGCTTTTTTGATGTTTTATATACTACCATTAAATTTTTCTGTTGTCTATTTGTCAGGAAAAAAAATTAGATATTGTATTTTTTCTGCAAACTGGTACACTTTTTTTCATAAGCAAAAAGGAGTGATCGAATGAAAGAACGATTGAATGAAGACGTCCTTAAAGTAGAGACGAGTGAGATACGAGCATTTAATCAGTATGCAGTAGACAATCAAGCCTCGCTTTTTCTGACTTTGGGGGAACCAGATTTTCCCACACCAGCACCCATAAAAGAAGCTGCGCTCGATTCTCTGAATAAAAACCAGACTCATTACTCATCAGCGCAAGGGAGCCTTGAGTTGCGAGAGGCGATTTGTGCATTTGAGAAAAAAACCAATCACATCGAGTATTCACCAGAAGAAGTAATGATCACGGTTGGTTCTACTGAAGCTATTTCAACGGCTTTAGCCACTTTACTCAACCCTGGGGAAGAAGTCATTATTTTACAACCGGCTTTTCCTTTATACCGTCAATTGATTCAAATGAACAGCGGAGTATGCGTGCCGATCGATACCTCTACTAATCAATTCCAACTTTCCAAAGAGATGTTGGAGGCGGCCATTACCGATAACACAAAAGCTATCATCATCAATTCGCCCAATAATCCTACAGGAACGATTCTTAATGCGTCTTCGTTAGAAGTGATTTATGAGGCCGTGAAGAAACACCAACTTTTTGTGATAAGCGATGATGTTTACAATCAATTGTTATTTACCGAACAACCTGAGCAATTAACTAAATACCAGGATATTCGTAGTTACATCATCATCTGTCAAAGCTTCTCGAAACCTTATGCGATGACTGGATGGCGTATCGGCTACTTATTAGCTGATTGGGACTTTATCGAAGAAGCCCTCAAGATTCACCAATATGTACTTTCTTGTGTCAACACCTTTATTCAAGATGCAGCTATAGCAGCACTGGATTACAATATCGAAGAGATGCTGAATTCCTACCGCTTACGGAGAGATTACGTATACAACCGCTTGAAAACAATGAATGTAGATGTGGAATTGCCTGATGGTACTTTCTATATATTGCCGTCTATCAAAAAATATGGGCTATCTTCATATGATTTCTGCCAGAAGCTAGTTCTTGAACAAGGCGTTGCGCTTATTCCAGGCAGTTATTTTGAAGCAGACGATTATGTGCGGATCAGTTTTTGTGTAGATATGAAAGTCTTAGAAGCGGCAATGGATAAATTGGAGATTTTTCTTCTGCAACTCCAAGTGAAGAAAAATTCAGACAAGAGAGAGCAGGACAAAAGACATTTTGACCATTGAATATAAACCAGCCTCCCCTTATGAGATGCTTTTTCTCATAAGGGGAGGCTGGTTTATAGGCATGTGGTCAGGCTTTTGGAACGCATTTAAAAGCACCCGTTTAATATGTGACAGAGATAAAGACTATTGTCCCAGTCCCTTTTTTTTCATAACGCAGATGCTTATCCTACAAGATTTATCAATAATGGTGCTAAGAATCCTGCTAAGACAACTGATCCAATGGATACTGTCACAAATCCACCCACAAGCATTTTAGGCGTCACTGAATCGAGAAATAATTGGCGTTCTTCGCTGTTTGAGAAATTGCTGTTGGCTACTTCAGCAGGCAAAATGGCTGTACCTGGAAAACCAAAGAGAGCCGTTATTCCTAAAGCGATACTCATCCAAGGTGAGATCTTTAAAAAACGACCGACCAATAAGGAGAAAAGCACATTTCCAATCGTTCCAAAAACAATAGTCGCTAATAAAGCTGGCAGTATATCTAGAAATACGTCAGGTGTGGCTGAAGCTAAATTGGAAAGGATGACTACAATTAGTGCTGGCATAGCCAAGCCGTAAGAATTTGCTTTTGTCAGAATGTTTTTTTCTAAAAAGCCCAATTCACTGAACAATACCCCCATTAATAAAGACATAATATTGGCATCGATCAATTGGAATCCTAATAAAGAGGTTAGCCCTTTAGCAGCAAATGAGGCTAGTAGAGCTACTACAGCAACCTTTGCTAAATAAACGTTTCCTGATTGGTATTTTTCAGGTAAGTCAGAAAATATTTTATAGGGGGAAGTTGTTTCTTCTTGTTGTACGCGCTCGATTTCGTTGTTGCGGTATTTTTCTTTAAACGATTTAACTTCTTTTTTCAGAGCCCAGCTGGCGATCGGATATCCGGCAAAACCTTGGACAACGACCAATAAAGAAGCCAGTAAAGCTAAATCGCTGCGTCCAATTGCATTAGCAGCTTCTGACATTTGAATCGCTGCAATCACGCCTCCAGATAAAGGTGGAGCTCCAACTAAGGCTGTCTCTATGCCCATCAATGGAGTAACGACCAAAAATAGTGCCACTGTAATTCCTATAATTGCTGCAACACAGATCACTACGGTTTTCCATTGTTCTTTTAATTGTTTGATATTCAACATCGTTCCCATATGAACCAGCAAGAAACCAATTAAAATGCTTCCGATCTGTAACAACATGGAGTCTTGGAAAATAGAGGTAGGCATTCCCAACCAAAAAGCGATTAAGAAGAAAACAGATGCGGTGAATAACATAGAAACAATACTTTTGGTTCTCACAGCGATCACATCGCCAAGGGCATAGATACAAAAAATAATCGTGATGGAAACTAAACTATTCATAAAAATCCTCATTTCTTTTCTTTACAGTAATGTGTTAAATGATAAAATAGTTAGAATATTTTGTCAATTCTAATTTTCTCACAAATTAAAGACACTGAGTTATTTAAAAACGTTGATACACCAATCTAAAAAGTAATGAGAATTCGATTTGACAAATGAAAAATGAATCGTTATAGTGAGAATTACAAAATATTCAGACAATTCAATTACTGCATAAAAGCAGCTGAACCTAAAGGAGCCGAGAGAATGAGTCAAGATACCATTACATTAACCAATCCCGTTAAAGAATTGATAGCTTCTAAAGAAAAGGAAATGATCGCTTTTCGTCGGCACTTGCATGCGAATCCAGAAGTGTCTTTAGAAGAATTTGAAACGACTAAAACAATAGCTGCTAAATTAGATGAATTAGGTATTTCTTACCGCTTAACAAAACCAACGGGGGTCATCGCTGAAATCAAAGGTGCTAAACCTGGAAAAACTGTTTTATTGCGTGCTGATATGGATGCTTTATCGGTTCAGCAATTAAATGAAGTAGAGTACAAATCAGTTGAAGAAGGAAAAATGCATGCTTGCGGGCACGATGCTCATGTGTCTATGCTGATGAATGCAGCTTCTGCGTTGAATCAATTAAAAGATACTTTCGAGGGTACAGTACGTTTAGTCTTCCAACCAGCTGAAGAAATTGCGGAAGGTGCAAAATTGATGGTGGAACAAGGTGCTGTTGATGGAGTAGATAATGCTTTTGGCATCCACATTTGGGCTCCTGGAAAAGTAGGAACCGTTTCTTGTCCAGCTGGACCTTCTTTTGCCGCTGCAGATATTGTGAAAGTAGATTTTGTCGGAAGCGGCGGTCATGCAGCACAGCCGCATTTAAACATTGATGCAGCTATCATGGCGTCCCAATACGTAGCGAATGTGCAATCCATTGTTTCTCGCGTAGTCGATCCGATGCAACCAGCTGTTGTGACCTTAGGAAAAATGGAAGTCGGAACACGTTTTAACGTTATTGCAGAAAATGCTCACATTGAAGGTACTGTGCGGACATTTGATCCGGCTACGCGCGATAAAGTAGAAGAATGTATCAAACATTATGCGGAAGAAATCGCCCGTATGTATGGCGGACAAGCAACGGTAGAATACCAACGGATGACTGAACCGGTAAACAATGAAGAAAGAACCGCTAATTTGGTTCAACAAGTTGCTGCGCAAGCTTTTGGCGAAGCGGCAGTCGATAATTGTCCTCCTACAATGGGTGGAGAAGACTTCGGTTACTATATGATGCAGATTCCTGGCGCATTTGCCACCGTTGGTAGTGGGAATCCGGATAAAGATACATGTTGGCCCCACCACTCTGGGCGTTTCAATGTCGATGAAGAAGCGTTAAAAGTCGGAGCAGAGCTGTATGCGCAATATGCACTGGCTTATTTAGGACAAGGTCAATTTTAATTAAACTTTACTCTGTGAGAGAAGGCGGGACTTCTTTTACAGAGTTTTTATTCATTCTTACAAGGAAATTCCGAATGTCGCGAATAAGGCTATGTGTAATGTTGTAAAAGAAACGAATTCTTAACGGCTAATTTACCTGAGTTTTACTTCCATCCTCTATAATGAAAGTGTTGGATGGGAGGACTTCCCATCATATAATAGTGTTAAAAGGCAGATGAGGTTCTGATGGGAATGAAATGCTTCATCTGCAAATAAAGCAAGTAAACAAGCACTAGTCTCTAAATAAGGTTTTAAAAGAGAGGAGTTTCCCATGCATTACTATGATCAACACATGCATACTCATTTTTCACCAGATTCTGTCGAAACTTTTGAACACTACTTGGAACGGTCAGCTGGTAAAAACTTGATCACAACAGAACACTTGGACTTCTTTAGTACGGAGCAAGCATCAGATGATGTGATTCCAGATTTTGACGGATATTCCGCGGAAATCGAGCGTTTGAATCAACTCTATGGCAATCGTATCTTAAAGGGAATAGAAGTTGGGTTTACGTATCCAGATAAAGAGAGAATTCAAAAGTTTTTGAAAGATAAAGATTACGATTTGATACTGATGAGCATCCATCACAATGGCAAATATGGATTCATGCAGTTGAGTAACGATGATGTTCCTTTAGAGAATCAACTGAAGGAATATTACAACTTGATGCTGCAAGGTGTACGTGAGTTCAAAAATGCCAATGTATTAGCTCATTTTGATTTCGGTCTGCGAAGTTATGAAGTGAGTGTAGCGGAATTAAGGATTGTAGAACCAAAGCTAATGGAGATTTTTAAAGAGGCCGTTCAACAAGATATGGCACTAGAATTGAATACGAGAAGCATGTACAGATACGGAAATGCACACCTCTATGAATATGCTATCGATCTTTATCGTTCTGTAGGTGGCACCTTATTTACTGTCAGTTCAGATGCACATGTAGTAGAAGATTATGAATTACGCTTTAAAGATGCTTTTACTATGCTGAGAGAGCATGGAGTAGATCAACTAGCAGTTTTTCAAAAGCAACAGCCGACTTTTGTCGAACTGCCTCAAAATGTGAGTGCTCAATAAATTGCAAGAGAAGAAGCAGTCTTAGGAGGCTGCTTTTTCTCTGCACACAATGTTATAAAAATCTAAAAACTTCCCCTTTTTCAAATTCAGTATGCTACTATATACATCAACAGCTTCATTTGGATAGGTAAAGGGGAAGTGGCTCTATGATGGGCGGAAAAGTAAAGGTTATACTATCGATGTTGATTTTTGGAACGCTGAGTATTTTTGTTCGGCAAATCCCACTGGAGACTAATCAGATTGCGTTTTATCGTGGAGCATTAGGAAGCCTATTTCTTGTGGGGACTCTGCTGCTTAAAAAAGAGCGGATCCCGTTTAAATCGATTCAGAAAAATGGGAAGTTTTTGCTGCTTTCGGGCTTTGCTGTAGGAGCCAACTGGATTCTTTTGTTTGAAGCTTATCGCTATACAACGGTTTCAAATGCGACAATCAGCTATTATTTTCAACCGATTATGCTGACGTTGTTGGCGCCGTTAGTGCTTAAAGAAGCTTTGACAGTAAAAAAATTCAGCTTTGTCTTACTGGCTATGATCGGAATGGTTTTTATTATCGGATTCAGCGGCAGCTCTATGGGATACAACCACCCGTTAGGCATCGGATTTGGCCTGACAGCAGCTTTGTTTTATGCTATTGCCATTATCTCTAATAAAAAAGTTACAGGCCTTAGCGACCTTCATTTGACCGCATTAACGTTGATCATCGCTACCGTCATTTTATTACCGTATGTATTGCTGACCACTGGACTTGGAACGAGCCAACTGACCATGCCGTCACTTCTGTCTTTGCTGGTATTGGGAATTGTTCATACGGGAATCGCGTATGTTTTTGTTTTTTCAGGTTTGCAACAAATCGAAGGGCAGACATTCGCGGTACTGAGCTATATTGATCCGTTAACAGCGGTCATCATCTCAGCTACTGTGCTGAAAGAGCCGATCTCCGGGTTGCAATTATTTGGCGGTGCACTCGTCTTAGCAGCAACCTTTATGAATGAGTATTTTACAGGAAAAGGACAAAAAACTGAGCAAATAAAAGAGAGATAAATCACGAAAAGAGGCAGAAGTGCTTCTTTTTTTATTGCTGGGAAATGATGGCATTTGATACGTTATCCCCAGTCAATCAAATGAAAGTTGAGAAAACCACCTCACAACAGAGCAGGTGAACAGACTAACATTGTTAACTAGAGCCTATTTCAAAGTAGAAACTTGATGAGAGAAGTGTGCATTCAATTTACACTAAAAGTCCTTATTTCTTCCTGAATATTTACAAGGAAATAGGGGGTTTATTATAAAGAGATATATTTTAAATACAAACTCTTAGAGATTCCGGAAGGAATTTCTTCAAAAAACTAAAAATGACCAGTTAGGAAAGAATGCCTACTGGTCATTTTGTTCTTATCTTCGGTCACCTAAAGGCATTTCTCCGCTCTCTATTCAAAACGAGCTGCGCAGAGCAGGCTTCCTATGATTTCGTTTTGACCTGTTATTGGCAAAGAGCGCCAATTACAGGTCAAAATCGAACTCTACGAAATCCTTAACGCTCTGCTCCGCTCTCTATTCAGCTAAATAGGCTGTTCTGAAGTGGAAGTAGCTTGCGTAGCGGTGGAATTCGATTCCTTTTACTTTGGGATCAATCAAATAGTTTGATGCACTTTGGTATAACGGTACTTGAGCTGCATCTTCTTCTAAGAGAATTTGCTCTGCTTTTTGATAGTTTTCAAATTGTTTGTCTGGATCATTAGCGTAAGTTGTTTTCGCTTCTGCAGCTAACTGATTGTATGTTTCGTTATTGTAACCGCCATAATTGTAAGCTGATCCGTCTTCATACAAGTTGAAGAAGTAGCCTAAATTATTATCACCGGCAATCCATCCAGAAATAGACATTTCATAGTTTGAATCGGAACGTGATTGATTAACACTGTTTTTCGGTTGTTTATCAATCGTTACAGTAACGCCCTCCAAGTTTTCTTGGATTTGGCTTTGAACATATTCAGCTGTTCGCGTAGAAGTAGTGTCTTCTGCCACAAGTAAAGAAATTTCTACTGAGTCGCCAAGCTCCTCTTGCGCCAATGCCCATTCTTCTTGCGCTTGTTCCAAATTGTACGTGTTGTAGTCACCACTGTACTCTCTAAAATCTTCGCCGGTTTCAGGATGTTGGTACAATTCGTTTGGAACCAATCCATTTAAAGCTACTGCGCCATCATTTAAAACGGTATTTACTAAGCCTTCTTTATTAATCGATAAAGCGATCGCTTTACGTAAGTGAGCATTGGCTAAAGAAGTACCAGGTTCTTTATTGAAATCAATGAATTGATTAGCGATATCATTGTGAGAGACAAAACCTTCTTCATTTTGATATTGTGCTACATATTGGCCGCTGACTTTAGTTAAGTTCAACTCACCAGAGGCATACAAGTTGATTCCCGTTTGCTCTTCTTTGATCGTAGTGAAGTCGATTTTTGTCAAATGTACTTCGTCAGCTGCATAGTAGTTTTCATTCGGTTCCAAGGTCCATGATTCATTACCTTGCTCCCAGTTTGACAATACAAATGGGCCGCTGTAAACACCTGTTTCAGCTGTTGTTGCATATGCTTCACCTTGTTCTTCTACATAAGCTTCATTTTTTGGAGCCAACCAAACAACTGAAATTAATGTTAAGAAAGAAGGCAGAGGTTCCACTAATTCAACTTTGAATACTTTGTCCGATACAGCTTCGACGGCTAATTCGGAAGGATCTGTTTCACCCGTACGAATTTCATAGCCGTTTACGACTGCATCCAACAAGTAAGCATTAGGAGCAGCAGCAGCAGGGTCAACTAGTTCTGTCCAAGCATAAACAAAATCTTGAGCAGTGATAGGATCGCCATTGCTCCAATTTGCATCATTACGGATGGTGAATGTATAAGTGCGTCCATCTTCACTGATTTCTACTTCCTCAGCGGCTAAGCCTGGAACAGGAGTGCTGTTTTCATCTAAACGATACAATCCTTCATAAAGATGCTGTGCTACGGTAAACGTGTTTTTGTCAGTAGTATAAGTAGTATCGATTGTGGTCATGCTCGCAGGAACGCTCACTGCTATTTCTTGTACTTCGGCTAATCCGTTACCATTACTGTCTGAAGAATTACTATCTGAAGCATTAGAGTTTCCTCCGCAAGCACTTAAAATAAAGACTGAAGCTAAGGCAACAAGACCTGTTTTTACAAATTTATTCATTACTGATTCCTTCTTTCCTATATAATTTTAATAACAAAAAAAGTCCTTCTTCTATACGCCGAAACGTATAAAAGAAGGACGAATGAGTTTAATCGATTCGTGGTACCACCTATCTTCGCAAAAATATCGCTATTTTTGCCTCAACCAGTACGCTTTTTAATGCAAAAGGTATACTGTTCCGCTGTAACGGGAGGACCCGTCTGATTCTAAGATAACGTTCACTGTTATCCTCAAACCAGCCGCTTCGAGACCATCTTCGAGTAGCATTCCAATGCTTGCTTTCACCTGACCAAGCTCTCTACAAAAGGAATGGATACTGTACTCTTCTCATCATTGCGTTTTTTAATTTATTAACTATTGATTAGTTACTGATAAATAGTTTATCATATAGGTAACGAAAAAACTAGCAAAAATTTAATCAATACTCACTAAAAAGTCTACCAAATAAAAAAATGGTTCTACGAGCTATGACGTTGGGAAGTAAAACGGAAATTATTTTTTATTCAATCCCTGCTAGAAACTCATTCTTAGAAATTTCTGGAGAAATATGGGGTGGCTTATAGCCATGAAAAGGATGCAATGGGAATTACTTAGTGTTAGGCTTTAGCCGTTACACTAAGTTTGAAGCTTGCAAGCCTGGAGACGTGGTTTTCGGCTCCAGGAGTTCCCATGGCGCTCCATAAGCCACCCCATAGGGCGGAGGAAATTTCTTTACCAACGCTAAAATATGAAAATCTAAAAAAATCCCCCGCTGAATAGCAGGGGATAAGCACAATAATCGTTTGAAATTAGTATTTCGCTAATTTTTCTTGAAGTTTTGGTACATCAGATTCACGACAATATACGAAGTGTTCGGGTGCAATTTCTCTAAGTTTTTCTTCTTCGCTATTTGAAGGACGCGGTGTATAGGCAAAACGTGTACGACTGCGTTCATAATCAGGATCAGGAAGAGGAATAGCAGATAAAAGACTTTCTGTGTAAGGGTGTAACGGTTTGTTGTAAACACTGTCAGCAGGAGCTAATTCAACTAATTTACCAAAGTACATTACGCCAATACGGTTACTGATATATTTCACCATAGATAGATCATGGGCAATAAATAAGAAAGTCAGTTTTTGTTTTTCTTGTAATTCCATCAACAAGTTAACAACTTGAGCTTGGATTGAAACATCAAGAGCAGAGATAGGCTCATCAGCAATGATCATTTTTGGATCAACTGCTAAAGCTCGAGCAATCCCGATACGTTGACGTTGTCCACCTGAAAACTCATGAGGATAGCGAGATGAATGGTCTTTATTCAAACCAACTAATTCCAATAATTCTTCCACGCGAGCGTCGATTTCATCTTCACTGTCGGCTAATTTGTGGATCTTGATTCCTTCAGCAACGATATCTCTTACTTTCATACGAGGATTCAAAGAAGCATATGGATCTTGGAAAATCATTTGCATATCTTTTCTAAAATCAAGTTGCTCTTTTCTGCCATTTAACGAGTGGACTTCAGTACCGTCAAAGTAGATTTCACCATCAGTAGGATCGTACAGACGAATGATGGCGCGTCCTGTAGTGGTTTTACCACAACCGGATTCACCAACAAGTCCTAACGTTTCTCCTTCGTAAATATCAAAAGAGATATCATCAATGGCTTTAACTTCGTTTTTAGTTCCTACGTTAAAGTACTGTTTTAAGTTTTTAACTTCTAAGATCTTTTTACGTTTAGTATCTTGGCTCATTTGCTTCTCCTTTCCCATCCCGATCTGTTGTTAGTTCGTCAACAGAAAGATTGTTTTGATCTTGTGTACCTTCCATGTCTTGACCACTCAATTGTGACAAGTCGTCTGAAGGTTGGATCTGCAATTTTTTAGCACGGAAACCGTTCTGACGCGCAACGATTTCAGCTGGCGGTGTAACTTTTGGAGCATCTGGATGCAGTAACCAAGTAGCTGCAAAATGCGTATCAGACACTTTGAATAAAGGCGGTTCATACATCGTGTCTACTTTTAACGCATACTCACTACGAGGAGCAAATGCATCCCCTGTAGGAGGGTTCAACAAGTCTGGAGGGGTTCCAGGAATAGCGTATAAAGAGCCGCTTGTTTCCAAAGTAGGCATAGAACTCAATAGTCCCCAAGTGTATGGATGTTGCGGATTATAGAAAATCTCGTCAACAGTTCCTACTTCAACGAATTTACCAGCATACATAACCGCTACACGGTCAGCAACGTTTGCTACTACACCTAAATCATGCGTGATAAAGATGATAGACGTTTTGGTTTTGTGTTGCAATTCTTTCATTAGTTCTAAGATTTGCGCTTGAATCGTTACGTCTAAAGCAGTAGTTGGTTCATCAGCGATCAAAATATCTGGGTTACATCCTAACGCAATCGCAATAACGATACGTTGACGTTGTCCACCTGAAAATTGATGAGGGTATTGCTTCATTCTTTTTTCAGGATTTGGGATACCAACCAAACGCAATAATTCTTCTGCTTTTTTGTAAGCTTCTTCTTTAGATACATCTTGGTGTTTTAAAATAGGCTCAGCAATTTGTTTGCCGATCTTTTGAGTCGGATTCAAAGAAGTCATAGGATCTTGGAAGATCATAGCAATCTCTGAACCACGAATTTTTTGCATATCTTTTTCTGATTTTTTAACAAGGTCTTCACCTTTGAAGAGAATCTCGCCGCTGTCGACATTGGCATTATTAGCTAACAAGCGCATAATGCTTCGACTAGTAACTGATTTTCCTGATCCGGATTCACCAACGATGGCCAGTGTTTCACCAGGTTTCAAATCGAAATTCACTCCACGAATGGCGTGGACTTGTCCTGCATACGTATCAAATGAAATATGCAGATCTTTTACTTCTAATATATTTTCCATCAGGCTTCCTCCTAATCTCTCAGTTTTGGATCAAACGAATCTCGTAAACCATCTGCTAATAAGTTGAAACTGATCATAATGATACTCATAATAGCAGAAGGATACCACATCAAGTGAGGCAAGAAACGGAACGTTTTGTATCCATCATTGATCAATGTACCTAATGATGCATCAGGAGCTGGAATACCGATACCGATAAAGCTTAAGAAAGCTTCAAAGAAAATAGCGGACGGAATTGAAAACATAACTTGAATAATAATAATACCCAATAAGTTAGGCATAATGTGTTTAAAGGCGATACTTAAAGAAGATTGTCCAAGTGTTTTAGCCGCTAAGACATATTCTTGGTTTTTCAATTTAAGGGTTTGTGCCCGAACGATACGTGCCATCGAGATCCATTCAGTTAAAGCTAAGGCAATGATAATAGACATGATACCAGGATCAAATACTAATAACATTAAGATCACGATAACCAAGTTAGGTACCCCAGAAAGAATTTCCAGAATACGCTGCATCACGGTATCTACTTTTCCGCCAATCCAGCCGGATAATAGACCGTAAGTTACCCCGATAATCAGATTCAATAGGGCAGCTACGAAAGCAATAAATAGGGATACTCGTGTACCATATAAAATACGAGACAATAAGTCGCGACCAAGACTGTCTGTTCCCAAATAGTAATATACGTCACTTTCAACGCCTTGCAGTTCATATTTATCTACACGTGTTCCATTTTGATTGATTGTTCCATTCAAACCGCTGATATCCAAACCAGGGATTTTAGGCGGTAAATTCGCATGTTCAATGGTTTGAACATTTGGACTTTGAGGAGCAATCATTGGAGCGAAGATACTCAATAAAGTGATAATAATCAAAAGAACCATACTGACCATAGCGACTTTATTTTTCTTTAGACGACGCCAGGAATCTTGCATAAAACTTAGAGAAGGGGCAGTGATTTTTTCATTATCTTGAACATCTAAACTATCTGCTTTAACAAATAAGTCTGGTGTCAATTCAGGCAGTGATGGTTCAGAGTGAAAGTTGTTGTTGCTCACCATAAATTATTTTCCTCCTTCTGTAGCTACTCTAATACGAGGATCAATAATTCCATAAAGAATATCAACCAATAGAATAACTGAAACTAATAATAATGAATACAGCATTGTCACACCCATGATCGTTGGGTAGTCATTAGTTAAAATCGATTTAACAAATTGTTCTCCAATACCAGGAATCGCAAAAATATTTTCCACTACCATAGAACCGGTCATTAAAGCGACAGCCATTGGTCCTAAAAGAGTAATTAGTGGAATCAAGGCGTTCCGGATTCCGTGTTTAAAGGCAACTTCCCATTTGCTCAGGCCTTTGGCTTTTGCTAATTCTACATAATCACTACTTAAAACATCTACCATCTCGGTCCGCATAAATCGTGCCGAATCGGCCAGCGGGGAAATCGCTAATGCAATAGATGGTAAAATAGACGATGCAAAGCCTGTCCATAAGGCGATAGGGAACCAACCCAACCAAACACCAAAAATCAATTGCAGCAATACTGCAAACACAAAGTTAGGGATGGAGCGGCCGACGATCGCGGTTAATGTTGACGTGGTATCGACCCACGTTCCTTGTTTCATGGCGGATACGACACCCAATACAATCCCCAGAATCGTTCCGACGACTACCGCCTGTATACCAATTTGAGCAGATGGGGCTATCCTTGACCCTATCAATTCTGCAACAGGAGTATTATTGAATTGGAAAGAAGTTCCTAAGTCACCTGTAACAAGTCCTAAAATATAAATTCCATATTGCACGATAATAGGTTCGTTCAAACCATATTTTTCATTCATAATAAAAATTTGTTCTTCACTTAGCTTATCTTGGTTACTATAAGGAGTACCAGGTAAGAGCTTCATGAGAAAGAATGTTATCGAAGCAATTAGGAACAAAGTAAGAAGCATATATAAAACGCGTTTTCCAATGTACTTTGTATAGCTCTTCATTGTGATCCAACCTCCGTAATAAAATTTGTTCATAGATGACAGTGTATCATATCAGTAGAGTAAAAAAAATAACTCAGAATTGTAAAATTGAATTGTATTTAACGTATTTTTTAGTTACATTAGAAATGTTCATTCAAAGAAAGGATTCACAAATCATGAAATTCACTAAAAAAAATCTGTTGATCTCATTTATTTTCGTTAGTGCGATTGTGCTTTATCAGTGGTTTAAGCATCAAACCATCCAATGGATTGAATTATCCAACAGCTTGTTTTTAGCGGCATTGCCGCTGCTGATCATCGGCCTTTTCGGTTTCGTTCTATCCAAAGGGACCTTTGATTTTTTTCACTACAGCATGAAAAGAATAGCCAGGCTGAGAAAAAGAAAGCAAGATTCAGACGAAATAGAAGATAACCACAGTCAAGACGCACTGTCTAAGTCAGTAGGAAAAAGTTATCAATCTGTTCTAACGATTGGAATCATTCTTCTAGCTCTCAGCATACTATCCTTATGGGATTACTTATTATAATCATAAAATAAAGCAATTATCAGCCAACTCAAAATTACGGAGGCTGATGATTGCTTTATTTTGTTCCTTCATCAAACGATTAAAAAATTATTTTTCAACAGTTGCCCATTTGTAAGTGTATTCTGCGCCTACTAAATGTTCTGCAATACCGTTAACGTAATCTTTTTCTAAAACTGCGTTTGCACGTTGGTAGACAGGAGCAATTATACCATCTTCAATCAAGATTTGTTCTGCTTGCAACAGCATATCCCAACGAGCATTTAAGTCATCTACTTCAGCACGAGCTTGTTGAACCAAAGTGTCGTATTCTGAATTAGAGTAATTTGAAGTATTGTTGCCATTTTCTGTTTCAAACAATTCTAAGAAGTTGATTGGATCAGCATAATCAGCACTCCATCCAGCTAATTGGATGTCGTACTCTCCAGCAGTATTAGAAGCTAGACGAACTTTAAATGGTACGTTGCGTAAATTGATTTGTAATCCAGGTAAATTAGTTACTAATTGACTTTGGATAAATTCAGAAGAACGCTTTGAGTTGTCTGTATCATCAGATAGGAGTTCTAAGCTGATAGAATCTACACCTAATTCTTCCAGACCAGTTTGCCAATATTCTTGAGCAGCCGCTACGTCATAAGTTGACAAGTCGCCATTTTGCTCACGGAAGTCTTCGTCAGTTTCAGGGTCTGTAGCAAGACCTTGAGGAACTAAACCGTTAGCTGGAACAGAACCGTCTTGTAATACGACTTTTGAGTAAGCTTCTTTATCGAATGCCATTGACAATGCTTTACGAATATTTTCGTTGTTCAATGGGCTTTCTGGATCACTCAGTCCAAATTTCAAGTAGAATACAGATGAAGTTGGCATTGTGTGCAATTCTGCATCGCCAGTTCTTTGAGCTACGTATTCACCTTTCAGCAAGATACGGTCAGTAGCGTCAGTATCGTATAAGTTCAAAGCAGTTGAGGTTTCTTTGATAACTTCAACATTGATTTGATCTAAAGCAACTGTTGCTGCATCCCAGTAATCTGGGTTTTTAGCGTATGTCCAAGATAATCCTGCAGCTGTCCAGTCTTCAAGTAAGAAAGGACCATTGTAAACTAAAGCATCACTAGATAATGCGTAGTTGTCACCTTGTTCTTCCACAAAAGCTTGGTTTTGAGGGTAGAACATAGTTAGAGAAAGTAAATCTTCGAAGTATGGAAGATTAGTAACCAATTGTATTTCCAACGTTTTATCATCTACAGCTGTAACGCCTAGTTCGTCAGCTGCCATTTCTCCGCCAATGATTTCTGAAGCGTTAGCGATAACGCCGTCCATCATGTAAGAGTAAGAAGCTGCTGTAGCCGGGTCAACCAGCTTTTTCCATGCATAAACAAAATCATTTGCTGTTACTGGGTCTCCGTTAGACCAGTTAGCATCTTCGCGAATTTTGAATGTGTACGTCAAGCCATCTTCGCTGATAGTTGGTTCTTCAGCAGCCATACCTAATTCTAAAGAGCCGTCGTCTTTTTGGCGATAGAGACCTTCGTTTACATTTGTCAAAACAGTAAAAGCAACAGTATCCGTAGCTTGCGTTGAATCCATAGTAGGGATCTCAGCAGTTTCTACTAAATTCAATACTTGTTGTTGTTCTCCAGAGTCGGAGGTTTCGCCTGAACCGCCGCCACATGCTGCTAATACAAAAGCAGTGCACAATGATAATAATAACAAAGTAGATTTTTTATTTATCATTTATTATTTCCTCCATTCAAATTTTTTAATACTGTATTAGTATAAGTGCACTCTTTATTAAAAACAAGTTTGAATTTAGCAAAACCTCTCATTTTTAATGATATATACACTATTGTATATTCTGAATATTCAAAAAATGCTTTAAAATAGGGAATCTTTGGAAAAATGCATTATTTGAACAAAGAAAAAAATTTTGTTTTGTTGACCATTTTTTTAGAGACTGCTACGCTAAAAATGGTATGCAAAAAGAAGAAAAGCAATGGATAAGAAAAAATGAACAAATTTAGCCACCGGATTAGATGCGTTATTTATAGTGAGCTGTGCAAATGATCCACAATAGAATTTGCCAGTTGTAAAAGTAGAATAAACACGAAAAAAGTTTCTAGGTTCTCTTTCTTCTATAATATTGTCCATATGATACGAACAAATTAAATAACCTCTTTCTGCGGCTGAGACAGCAGAAAGAGGTTATTTAATTGACTAAACGTTTTATTTTTCGTGAAGGGCTCCTTTTAGCGCAGAAGAATCAGCAGGAGGGTCACTGAGGATTTTTCGGACATCATCTAAATCTGCTTCAACATTCCACAAGAGAATTCCGACTGGTTTATCGTCTTTCAGATAGTAAATAACTTTTCCATCATCTACTTCATCAATCAACGTATCTAATTCAGGATCCAGTGTTCCGATAGCTTTCCATGAAATGTCAAACACGACAGAGTAGAAGTAAGGTGTATAGTCATAAGGTTCATTTGAACCCGCCATGGCTTTTCCGACAGCTTCTCCAGAATTACGGGCATGGTCCACATGTTCGATACGGTCGCGGCCTAGAATAGGGTCAGGATAAGAAGCGATATCTCCAGCTGCGTAAATATCAGGATCATCGGTTCTTAGGAATTCATTTACCACGACACCGTCCTCTACGTTCAACCCGCTTTCTTCAGCTAAAGAAACACGTGGGGAAACACCTAGACCAAATACAACAGCATCTCCGTTTAGTTCTGTTTCATCATCAAGGGTCAAGACAAATTCATCATCTTCTTTTCGGTAAGATTCAACGCGTTTGCCGCTCACCATTTCAACACCAGCTTCTTTGAATGCTGCTTCGTATTCATTTGCGATCTCTTCAGGGAATTGGCTGGAGCCTAATACTCCATCTGGATAGATCAAGGTGACGCGTGTATTATTCTGAATCAAACCAGCTGCTAATTCAGCTCCGATATAACCGCCGCCGACTACTAAAATATGTCGGTCGTTACCCGAAAGAGCACGTAACTTGCGGTAATCTTCCCAACTTCTGAAAAAAATCACTTGATCCGATTCGGGACCTTCGATTTTAGTCGGTTCACTACCAGTTGCCAACAGCAATTTTTGATAACCGATCACTGATCCGTCTGCTAGCTGGACCGTATGTCTAGCTCGATCGATGGCTGTAACTTCAGCTCCCAATTGGATTTCAGCACCTGTTTCTTCGGTGGTGTTTAAGGGGACTTGGTCATCAGTAAAAGAGTCGTCTGTCCACAGTTTTTTGGTCAAGGCCGGACGCGTATAAGGAACGTCTTTATCGTTGGATAAAATTTTGATTGACCCAGTACCGTCCTGCTCTCGAATCCCTTTAGCAGCATAGCCAGCAACCATACCACCACCAATAATCAGATAATCATATGCTTGATTTGCTTGCTGCATTTTTTGGATATCACTTAATTCTTCTGCCATTTTTATTCCTCCTTCTCCAAATTAAATCGTAGAAACTGAACCAGCATCAATGCGGTAATTAGAACCATTCACGAAAGAAGCTTTGTTTGAACAAAGGAAAGCAATCACTGCCGCGACTTCTTCCGGTTGTCCACGACGCTTCAGCTCGATATTGGGTCTTTTATTATCCAGAAATGATTGGATAGCTTCTTCTTTTGAGACATTCAGTTCTTTTGAACGCTCTTCCATCATAGTGTCTGTCATAGGTGTCTCGATAAAGGCCGGTGAGACAGCATTGACTAAAAGTCCTTCTTTGGCATAAGTTTTGGAGAGTCCTTTGACTAACGCCAGCATACCGGCTTTAGCGCAGTCATACGGGATTTCATCCAGATAAGCTTCTTCAGCATTTTCAGAAGAGATCATGACGAGCCTACCCCAGCCACCTATTCTTAGATCTGGCAAAAATTCTTTGACTGTACGCACAGCACCCATCAAATCGACATCCAGCGTCTCTCGCCAGTCTGCTTCATCGATTTCATGGAAAAGACCGCTTGCACCCGAAATGCCTGCTGAGTGTACCAAAATATCGATTTTACCAATATCTTGTTGAATCTGTTGATGCAATTTTTTCAGTGATTCGCTTTTCGTCACATCGGCAAGATAATGGTGCACGTTTGATTGGTCGCTTAAGCTTTCAGCAGCTCGGTCGAGTTTTTCTTGGTCTATCCCTGTGATAATGACGGTCGCACCTTCTTCCAAGAGTGTTTTAGCAGTTGCTAAACCAAGACCTGAATCAGCTCCGACAATTAAAGCTGTTTTTTCTTTGATCCCTAAATCCATGTGAAGAACCTCCCTTTAAGTTAAATCATTTGGACACGTTTTTTCTTCTGTATATAAAATGGTACACGTTCACCGAAACAGATTCAATTAATCCGCTTTTAGCTTTTAAAGAAGAGTGAAGCGCAGGCTGTAATGTTTTTGAGGAGGTTCTGTTTGAGAGGTGGTAGAAAAGGGTTAGATGGTGCTAATTTGATTGATAGCGTCCATTTAGGGTGATAGGAAAGGATCAAATGGCCCTAACTTGATCAGTAGCGTCCATTTAGGGTGGTAGGAGAGGATCAAATGGCTCTAACTTGGTCAGTAGCGTCCATTTAGGGTGGTAGGAGAGGATCAAATGGCTCTAACTTGGTCAGTAGCGTCCATTTAGGGTGATAGGAAAGGATCAAATGGCCCTAACTTGATCGTTAGCGTTCATTTAGGGTGATAGGAAAGGATCAAATGGCTCTAATTTGGTCAGTAGCATCCATTTAGGGTAATAGGAGAGGATCAAATGGCTCTAATTTGGTCAGTAGCGTCCATTTAGGGTGATAAGAGAGGATCAAATGGCTCTAACTTGGTCAGTAGCATCCATTTAGGGTAATAGGAGAGGATCAAATGGCTCTAACTTGTTTGGCAATGTCTATTTGAGGATATAAAATGAGAAGTCGACTCTGATAGGAAGAACGCCAAGCAGCTCGGATAAGCCAAAAAGACTGACCTAAAATCGAGGAATAATCGAATTTAGGTCAGTCTCTATAGTTGATTATGTTAGTCTGTAAAATTCTAGCCATTAGTTTTCACAAGGGGTAAATGTGGAACCACGTTTCAATTGTTATTTTTTGATTTCTACAGCAATTCCAAAATGATCGGAAACGAACGGTTCATTGACACCATTGAATATCACTCTAGAAGAACGCACGTTTACGGGACGATTGGAAAAAATATAATCGATGCGCAAACCACTTTGGTTATCTGTCCAGCCATCAATAGCTTCTGCAACGGTAAATCCAGCGTCTTTTTGGTTTGCCAAATGATAGGTGTCGAACCAAGTTTGGGTGACCAATTCGTAGCCTTCTTGCTCAACTTGAGCAGAATTATTGAAATCTCCCATTAAAAAGACAGGCGCTTTTAAACGATCAAAAACAGCAGTGCATTTCTCCCATTGTGCTGGGAACGGATCATGCTCATCATGCCACCAGCCCAAATGTAAACTAAAGAACCAGTGATCGGCTGATTTGATACCGATTACTTTGCGGCTTTTGTAATCGTCGTAAGCTGTATTTTCTGAAGCAAAAAACGAATAAACTTCTTGGATCGGATGCAAACTCAAGACGGCTAGTCCTTCATCATAGATATCGTACCCGATATGAGAAGGTTCCCAAGTCCAATAGTAAGCCAGTCCTTTTTCTTTCAACTTTTGCTGCAATAGAAAAGCGAAGTTGTCTTCTTTGAGGGGATACTCCTTATTGGCTTCATAAAAAGCAGTCAGTTCAGACGATTCCACGAGGGGAGACGTCATGAGCTGATTGACTTCTTGCAATGCAATCACATCAAAAGCGTGACGAATGATTGCGTCGCATAAGTCTTCCAATTTTTCTAAAGGATTTTCTTCCATCCAGCTGTGCGTGTTTAAGGTTAAAAATTTCAAAACTACACTCCTAATATATCATTGATGTCTGATTTTAAGACATCAGCTTTCGGTCCATAAACGGCTTGGATACCTGTTCCTTTTTTGACTAAACCTAAAGCGCCAAGTCTTTTCCAAGCGGCTTCATCTTTAACGACTTCAGGATCTTTAACCGTTACACGAAGACGTGTCATACAAGCATCTACATCTGAAATGTTGTCTTTTCCACCTAAAGCTTCGATAATTCCAGTAACTTGTGCATCAGCAGTGCCTGTTGCAGCGGGAACTCCTTCAGTTGCAACTTCACCGTCAGCATTTCCTTCTTCGATATAGTTGCCCAAACGACCTGGAGTAGCAATTTTAAATTTGCCGATCATCCAGTAAGAAACAAAGTAAGCCAAGAAGAAGAAGACCACACAAGAGATGACAAAGTTGACAACATCCCA
Organism: Desemzia sp. FAM 23988; assembly: GCF_045528365.1. NCBI lineage: Bacteria > Bacillati > Bacillota > Bacilli > Lactobacillales > Carnobacteriaceae > Desemzia > Desemzia sp. FAM 23988. The sequence goes on along the minus strand of NZ_JBGQQS010000008.1, from coordinate 50,115 downwards.
GACTAATCCGGCATTGATAGACATTGGGATACGAGTCAAGAATTCAAGGATACCGAATGAGTGGACCCGCAAGGCAATAATATCTGCCAGCGCAAATGAAATCCCTTGAAGAACAGCGTAAACACCATATAAAGCTGGTGCGGCAAACATAAACATAAATTCAAGCGGTTCAGTAACACCTGTTAAGAAAACAGCTAAACCAGCAGATAGAAACATAGATTTGTATTTCGGACGTTTTTCTTTATCCGTACGACGGTACATAGCAAATGCAATCCCCAGTAAAGTCCCAGCTGCACCAATCATTTGACCTACTTTGAAACGAGCAGGAGTAACAGTTGTCAATAATTCATTGTAAGCAGCTGTATCGCCAGCATTTTTTAAGTTAACTAAGTCGCTGACCCATGCCAACCATAGTGGATCTTGCCCAAATACTTGACTTCCTGCAGCAGCTCCAGTCAAGACAGTGTAAGTACCACCAAGAGCTGTGTAGTTCACTGGGATCGTTAACATATGATGCAATCCAAATGGCAACAACAGACGCTCCAATGTACCATAAATAAATGGCGCAAATACAGGCGCTGTTTCACTAGAAGTTGCGATCCATTGCCCGAAGTTGTTAATACCAGTTTGAACAACTGGCCAGACAAGTGCCAATCCGATTGAAATAATCACGGACCATACAATGACTACGAAAGGTACGAAACGTTTCCCATTAAAGAAAGAAAGGGCTTCCGGTAATTTGCGGTAGTTATAATACTTATTGAAAATAACGGCCCCTACAAATCCAGAAATAATTCCGACGAACACACCCATGTTTAAAGCAGGAGCCCCAAGAACAGAAGTAAAGTAACCATCTACAGGAATCACTTGTCCAAATAGCGTAGCGGTTGTAGCGCCTTCAGTAACTAACATATCAGAGGTTACTCCAAAGATGGCACCTGAAGTCATATTGATCAAAATAAAAGCTAAGACAGCAGCAAAGGCTCCACCAGCACGTTCTTTAGCCCAAGAACCACCAATAGCAACTGCAAATAAGATATGTAGATTGTTGATAATAGCCCAACCGAGATTTTCCATCACACTACCAATGGTCAACACAAGAGTAATATCTCCGCTGAACATGGCAATCATTTTTCCAATACTAATCATTAATCCGGCGGCAGGCATAACAGCCACAACGACCATTAACGCTTTACCTAGTTTTTGCCAAAAATCAAATGAAAATAATTGTTTCATTTTAAATCCTCCTTTAAAATATTCAATTTGCTTATGCAAACGATTGCTTTAAATATAAGTCCTACCTTAAAAAAATGCAAGCGTTTTTAGGTTGTTAAAAGTTGTTACCGGTAACAGAAACGAGAAACGTTGTCATTTCAATGTTCTTTATTTACCTTGAGAAAAAATAAACCCCTTTCAAATTGACAATGCAATCGTTTGCGTTTAAACTTGCATTAGAGAACTTAGAAAACCAGCATTGCACCAGTTTTGACTAACGCAATGAACATACAGGAGGAAAAAAAGTGGCTTATAATAGACTATTTGAAATTGACGAATGGAAAGTAAAAACAACGGTATTAGATAAAGAAGAACGCAGATTGCAAGAAAGCTTGACCAGTATTGGAAACGGTTATATGGGAATGCGCGGGAACTTTGAAGAAGCTTATTCAGGGGACCGCCATCAAGGGAGTTATATTGGCGGCGTGTGGTATCCGGACAAAACACGTGTTGGCTGGTGGAAAAACGGCTATCCAGAATATTTTGGTAAAGTAATCAATACAATGAACTTTATTCAATTAGATATTGTAATGGATGGCGAAAAAGTTGATTTGTATACAGATACTGTTTCGGATTTTGAAATGGAATTGGATATGCAGCACGGAATCTTGAAAAGAAGTTATATAGTAGAAAAAGCTGGTAAAAAAGTTCAAGTCGTTGTTGAACGATTTGTCAGCTTAGACCAAAAAGAACTGTGTGCCGTTAAAATGGAAGTAACCAGTTTGACTGATGATGTGACACTAGAATTAATTCCTGCTCTTGATGGAAATGTAACCAATGAAGATTCCAATTACGATGAAAAATTCTGGCTTCCTGTTTCTCAAGCGAAAAACAGCTTAGTCATCGAAACGAAACCAAATAACTTCGGGATCGAGCAATTTACCGTAGGCGCTATGATGTCTAACCACGTGACTAATTTGGAAAAGACAGACGAATTGGTGACTGAGATGAAAGTCTCCCAAACGTATGCTGGAACGTTAGCAGCTGGTGAGAAAGCGGTCATCGAAAAACGCATCGTGTTGACGACTTCTCGTGATTACGCTAAAGCGGATGTAGAAAAACAAAGCCGTACAATCAGTGAAGTAGTGGATCAGTTGTCTTTTGAAGAATTGCGTATGCGCCATGAATCGCTTTGGTTGGAACGTTGGAAAAAAGCTGATATTGAAATCGGTGGCGATCCTGCAGCTCAACAAGGCATCCGTTTCAACTTGTTCCAATTGTTCTCTACTTACTATGGAGAAGATACTCGTTTGAATATTGGACCTAAAGGCTTTACGGGTGAAAAATACGGCGGCGCAACTTACTGGGACACAGAAGCTTATGCAGTTCCGTTGTATTTAGCTTTAGCAGATCCCAAAATAACCGAAAACTTATTGTCGTACCGTCACAATCAATTGCCTCAAGCGGAACACAATGCGCACCAACAAGGCCTAAAAGGTGCGTTGTATCCAATGGTCACTTTCACCGGGGTAGAATGCCACAATGAGTGGGAAATTACTTTTGAAGAGATTCACCGGAATGGTGCGATGGCTTATGCAATTTACAATTACACGAACTATACAGGCGACCAAACGTATTTGAAAGAAAAAGGTTTGGATGTTTTAGTCGGCATCAGTCGTTTCTGGGCAGACCGTGTGCATTACAACCGCAAAAAAGATCAATACATGGTACATGGAGTAACAGGTCCGAATGAATACGAGAATAACGTCAACAACAACTGGTATACAAATAAATTGGCTGCTTGGACATTGAAGTATACGTTAGAATCTTTAACACTTTCTTCAGAAAAACAAGCCACTTTACAAGTAACCAAAGAAGAAGCAGCAAAATGGCAAGACATCATCAATAAAATGTATTATCCTTATGATGAAACAGAGCAAGTTTTTGTGCAACACGATACTTTCTTAGATAAAGATTTGCGCCCAGTTTCTGAATTGGACCCAGCCGACTTACCATTGAATCAAAAATGGTCATGGGATAAAATCTTGCGTTCACCGTTCATCAAACAAGCGGATGTTTTGCAAGGAATTTACTTCTTTAAAGAAAATTACACGATGGAAGAAATCGAACGCAACTTTGATTTTTACGAACCAATGACCGTGCATGAATCTAGTTTGTCTCCGAGTATCCATGCGATTTTGGCAGCAGACCTTGGTAAAATGGACAAAGCCGTAGAATTCTATGCGCGTACAGCTCGTTTGGACTTAGACAACTACAACAATGATACGGAAGACGGCTTGCACATTACTTCGATGACCGGAAGCTGGCTGACAATCGTTCAAGGGTTTGCGGGAATGCAAACCGTTCATGAACACTTGTCTTTTAGACCTTATTTGCCGGAAAACTGGACGAATTATGCTTTCCACATCAATTACCGTGGACGCTTATTGAAAATTTCGGTGACCAACGAAGAAGTAGCGATCGTGTTGCTTGAAGGCGAAACCTTGGAAATGTCTGTTTACGGCGAATCCATAGTGTTAAATGACGTTTATACGACTGAAACCAAAGCACCACAAAATATGAACCAATAGAGAGGAAGCAACCAGCTTATGAAAGCAGTACTATTTGATTTAGACGGAGTCATTACGGATACAGCGGCTTACCATTTTGAAGCGTGGAAAGCCTTAGGAACTAAAATTGGGATTGAAATCGACGAAGAATTCAATGAACAATTAAAAGGAGTCAGCCGTACGGATTCATTGAACCGCATTTTAGAAAAAGGCAACAAACAAGACGCTTATTCAGAAACTGAAAAAGAAGCGATGGCTACTGAAAAAAATGATTTGTACAAAACGTTGATTGAAAAAATGTCGCCATCCGACTTATTGCCTGGCATTAAAGCCTTGTTGGACGAACTGAAAGCAAACAATATCAAATTAGGTTTAGCTTCTGCTAGTAAAAATGGTCCAACCATTTTGGATAAACTCCAAATCACAGACTATTTTGATGAGATCGTTGACCCAGCTGGATTAAAAGCTGGTAAACCGGATCCAGAAATTTTCGTGACAGGCGCTAAACAGTTGGGCGTTGATGTGAGCGAATGTGTGGGTGTGGAAGATGCAGCTGCCGGAATCGACTCTATCAATGCGGCTAATATGGTTTCTATCGGTGTGGGTGAAAGCAAAAATTTGGGAAAAGCTGCAAAAGTTGTCCCAAGCACGGCTGATCTGACTGTCGCTTTATTGGAAAATGTATGGAGTGAAACGATTGGACGCGCGTAAACAACACTATGGCTGGTATGAAGGTCAGGAAGTTTTTGAATATGTCCTGACGAATGATCAACAAGCGGTTTTTCGCTGCATCAATTATGGGGCAGTAGTGACGGGGATCGAAGTACCGGACCAATGGGGAAAAAAGGAAAACGTGGTTTTAGGGTTCAAGCAATTGGAGGATTATGTAAAGGATTCGCCTTATTTTGGGGCTTTTATCGGAAGAGTAGCGGGACGGATCGCTGATGGTACATGGTCAACTTATCAATTGACTCAAAACAATCGAAAGCATCATATGCATGGCGGAGAGCACAATTTCAGTCAGCTTGTTTGGGACAGTCAAATCGTTCAAGAAGACAATAGGATCGGTGTCGCTTTCTCATTGATGAGTCCAGATGGAGACAACGGCTATCCGGGGAATCTGCGAGTAACAGTGACCTATTATTGGACCAATGACAATATATGGGAAATGCTGGTTACCGCAGAAACGGATCAAACAACACTGTTTAATCCAACCAATCATACGTATTTTAACTTGAGCGGCAACACCAAACGCAAGATATTGGAACACACCTTGCAAATGGATGCAGAAAGCTATGCGGAAACGGACAAAACCAAAATACCAACAGGACGTTTACTTCCCGTTGCAGAGACAGCGCTTGATTTTAGAGAACCGAAAAGGCTGGCAGATGCGATCAATGAACGGCGTGAAGGGTTCGATACGCCATTTAAATTGTCTGGAGCAAAAACGATTCGGTTGTGTGAGCCAGAAAGCGGACGTTCTTTGAAGATCGAAACGAATCGCGAAGCAGTCGTTGTCTTTTCAACGACAGGAATGGACGAAGATTATTTAGTGGATGGAGAAAAAATGAGCAGCCACCGCGGAATAGCCTTAGAAACACAAGAATTTCCGGATGCCGTACACCATCCAGAATTTCGATCCATCATCTTGGAACCAGGGAGAATGCATCGGTCCTTTACCAAGTACACGTTTACAACACCAACGGAATAGCTTAAAATAAAGGCAGAAAGGATGTGCGCAGATGTCAGTCACAATCAAAGATGTAGCAAAAAAAGCTGGAGTTGCCACTTCAACTGTATCGCGTACCATCCAGGATTCTCCAAGCATCAGTGAAAAAACGAAGCAAAACGTTCGGCGCATCATGGAAGAAGTCGGATATCGGCCTAATTTGACCGCGCGCGGTTTAGTCAATCAGACCACTCAAACGATTGGAGTTATTTTGCCGGTCTCCCAAGGTCAAGCTTTTCAGAACACCTTTTTTCTCAGCATGATTCGAGGGATCAGTAAAGCCTGTAACGAGAAGAAGTATATGGTGTCGATCGCTTCGGGAACAACGGAAGCAGAGCTGTTGGAAAGTATTCAAACGATGGCCAAAGGCGGACGAGTAGACGGTTTTATCGTGTTGTATTCCAAAAAAGATGACCCTATTATTGAATACCTGCATCAAGAAAAAGTGCCGTATGCGATGATTGGTAAACCGTATAAATACGAAAATGAAATGCTGTATGTCGATAACGACAATGTGATTGCCGGAAAAGATGCGACCAACTATCTGTTGGAACTGGGTCATCAAAGGATTGCTTTTATCGGGGAAGATACAAAACAAATGGTGATTCGAGAGCGACTAAAAGGTTATGGGCAGGCGTTGGAAGATGCAGGATTGGCCGTTGATCCGGATTTGATGCTAGATGTGACTCTTCCTGAAGCAGCTTACCGCAAAAAAATCCAGCAGCTGTTTAGCAGCAGCGATTTTCCGACCGGTATCGTGGCCAGCGATGATTTGATCGCATTGAATATGAGCTATATGCTTAGTGGTTTTGGATTGAAAATCCCGGCAGATGTCTCGATTATTGGATTCAATAACTCGATTTTTGCGGAAAAATCTCAACCTGAACTGACTTCTATCGATCTGCATACTGATTCGCTGACATCACAAACTGTTTATCAGCTGATTGAATTGATGGAAGGCAAGCAAACATTGGCGGTCAAGATGATCTTGCCGCATCAGATTATTGAACGGCAATCGTGCAAAAGAAAAGGTCACTAGAAGAATAAGAAAAACCCGCTCTCTTCAACAATTGATTGCCGAAGAGAGCGGGTTTTTCTTGGAAATTTAATCTATTGGTTTTTTCATCATATAATATTGGTACGACTCTTGGAGTGTTCTTTGATAATATCAATGTCTTCTTTCAGTGGGATGCTCTATTCAGCGTGAAAGAGATATTCGTTTGATGAGTGAATGAAGGTTATTCTTCAAGTGAGCATTGAATAAGTCCCCACTTGAAGAATAAAGTAGGTTTACTTATTAAGTGGCATAAAATTAAGGTCTCACTTGAGTAATAAAATGGGTTTATTCTTCAAGTGGACATTAAATTAAGTCTCACTTGAGTAATAAAATAAAACAACAGTGCCAACGGCTGTCTCAGACTCGTTTTTTCCTATTCGTGCAGCATTTAAAGATAGAGTGAGGAGAAAACTTCCTGTTTCTTCGTTAATAAATGATAGCCAAAATATTCTTGAACAATTGCAGCTTAAATTCTTCACTACACTATACTTTGTCATAAAAAAAGACCCCAAAAAATTAGATTTTACTCTAACTTTTTGGGGTTGTACCTTCCAAGCGTTCCCATGGGTCTCACCAAGCAACCTCGAATTCGGAAGGAATTTCTTTTCCAACACCATAAAGTGAACATTCAACTATTAAGAAACTAAAATCAAAGCACTGTGCGGTTCTATCGTCATCGTACTTCCTTCTACCGTTCCCAACGCTTCTAATCCAGCGTGGTCTTTGTTAGCGACAATAGTCCAATGAGTAGGTAATTCATCAGTATGGCTCTCCAAAGTAACCTCATGTGTTTCACCAGATGAGTTCAAGATGACTGCCATCCATTTCCAATCGCTTTCTCCTGCGTAAGAATTCGGAATCGTATAAGCAATTAGATTTTCAATAGAGTCACGAGAAAAAGCCATAGCTTTCGCAGTTTGTGCGGTAGCGTCTCTTAACGGAGTAAATTTGCGGCGAATCTGACTCAACCCGCGGTAATAATCCACCAGGTCGCTATTCGTTTTAAGCAGACTCCAGTCCAGCTTATTGACATCAATAGAAGACACGAAACTGTTCTCGTCTCCAAATTTAGTACGGCCAAATTCCTCTCCTGCCTGCATAAACAAGGTACCTTGAGAAGTAAACAGCAAGGCAGCAGCTAATTTATTGATTTGAATGACCCAGTCATTTCTGCCAAAATAGGGCTCATCAAAAGTACTTTCCACCAATTTGTCATAAAGGCTTAAATTATCGTGAGCAGAATTGTAGCTCACCACTTGTGCTGGGTTTCTGGCCCAAGTCTTGTCAGCCAATTCATATTCTGAAGCAGCAGCACCAATCGTATTGGCACTGATTCCAGCCATGACGTCTGCATCGTGAAAATCAATCCCGTTTTGACCTTGCAGAAAACCTCCATCAGTCTTGTTGAAAACCGAACCTTTTACAGGATCTCTAAAATCGTCATTGAAAATGGCAATACCATCCATGAAATGAGATGCATTCCCTTTATTGGCAGGGATATTGGGTGTTTTGATCTCATTACTTCCGGCGTCCCAAGGTTCTCCGTAAAGAATCACATGCTGCAGGCCTTTTTCGTTTAATGCTGTGCGGATCGCATTCATTGTTTCAACATCATGCAACCCCATCAAATCAAAGCGGAAACCATCCAAATGATATTCTGAAGCCCAATATAAAATAGAATCCACCATATATTTGCGCATCATACTGCGATCGCTGGCTGTTTCATTCCCGCAAGCTGATCCATCCGCAAATTCACCAGTGTCCGTTTGGCGGTAATAATAGTCGGGAACGGTCAAATTAAAGCTGGAATCTTCGGTTTCAAGCGTATGATTGTAGACTACATCCAACACCACACCAATATCTTGTGCGTGCAGACTTTGGACCATTTGCTTAAATTCACGAATACGTGCTGAGGGATCGCGCGGGTCTGAAGAATAACGGCCTTCAGGGACATTATAATTTTTAGGATCATAGCCCCAGTTGTAATCTGAACCTTCCTCGTCGTTTTCAAAATCAAAAACAGGTAAGAGATGAACATAATTCACGCCCAGTTTGCTTAAATGATCGACGCCTGTAGAGAATTCTTTTTCGTTTTTGTAAGTTGTTCCCAGTTCCGTAAAAGCTAAATATTTTCCTTGATTTTCCAGACTGATTCCAGAATGTTCATCCGAAGAAAAATCGGCTACATGGACTTCCCAAATAAAAGCGTCGGTTATCTGTTGTTGGGTAACATGATCATCTTCAGACCAGTTTTCAGGATTGGTTTTATCAAAATCGATGATCGCTGCACGATTCCCGTTCACACCAGCTGCTGTTGCATGTATATCCATCGTTTCGTTGGATGTGCCGCTAACGGTGATGGTGTAAGTGTAAAAGAGGCCTTCGAAATCACCTGCTAAGCTGGCGGTCCATACATTGTTCTCATGCGTTAAAGGGTAAGATTGGATCAATGAATTCTCGGCACTGTCTCCAGTCTGGTAAAGATTTACCACAACTTTTTCAGCAAGAGGCGACCAAACTTTAAAGGTCGTCTTATTTTTTGTATACGTCACTCCCAGATCATTTCCAGAATAAGATTTACTTTCTAAATAAGCTAACTTTTCATCAAGAGTCATCACATGGATTTCCATCAAGTATCTTCCTTTCAAAATTAACATCCGTTTGTTTTTCAGCGTATAAAATTCTTACCCACAGTTTAGCATTTTTAGGATGGAAAAGCTTTCTAAAAAAACATGACCTGGATTTTTAAAAATTCAAGTCATGTTTTTTTACGACTATGCAGGTTCTTCCGTTTTTCCTAAATAATAAGTCAACAAGAAACAAACTACTGCAAGAATCAATCCAAGAATTAAAAATAGCAGAGCATTTGAACCTTGAAGATCATTTAAAGCGTTGGTGTTATACAGGATAGCAAATGGTGAAGCTAAAACTAATCCAAGAATTCCGCTGTAAGTTAAAGTAGGGTGATTTGTAAACAAGTACTCAATCAATTTACTGATTAGGAAAATCCCTGCTAGAACACCTATGCCAAACGGGAACAAAATTCCTGTATAATGCCATAATTGCCCCATATCCATGGAAGTTAAAGCATTAAAAAAGCCGGTGACCGAATTTAGAATACCATAATAATAACCAAGGACCATAAGTACCAGTGATCCACTAACGCCTGGTACGACCATAGTAGCCGAAGCAATGACCCCGATAAAGAACATGGTGATGACTGATCCAAATGAAAGAGTGATAGTTGACATCGTATTTCCTTCTGCTTGAACTAGTGCAAGACTGACAACAAGAGCAAAAAAGACAATGAATAATGCAATGTGGAAAAATGAAACTTTCTTTTGTTCTTGACGTAAAGCGAGTAAAAAAGATTTTGCCAAGATCGGAATCCCACCTAATATCAATCCAATAAAGGCTAATGCAGTGGGCAACGTGTATTGGCTAAGCAAGACTTCGATTAAATAAGAAAAACCAATAATGCCTAAAACCAATCCCCCGCCTAAAGGAAGCAAGATGCGGAAGCTTTTCTTCCAGTCCTTAACTAAATGTGTAATCGAATAAATCAAGTCATCGTAAATCCCTAGTGAAACCGCCATAGTTCCTCCGCTGACCCCTGGAATAATGTTGGCTATTCCCATTAACATACCTTTTAAAACCATCCATATATAACTCATTATTAATCTCCTTATGTTGTGATAATAAATACATTCATAATTGTACGGAAATACCAAATAGATAGCAATCTTTCTTCGGTTTTCTTTAAATTTTTTTAAGTGTCAAAAAATAAGGTAAATCTTATCAAATTGATAGGTTCTGGTACTATTCGTGTGGTAAAATAAGATTTTATAGATTATTTTGGAGGAGTTATAAGAGTGAATCATAAAAGTGAAGACAAATCAGCCAGGTGGAAAGATATAGTTGGTAGAGTTGTGTTGGTATTATTGGCATTATCCGTTATTTATGCTGTATATATGTTGTTTACAGCTCCTTCAGGCGTAGCAGACAACGGATACGAAAAAGTAAAAAGTGATTATGTATTGACATTGTTGCAATGTTTAGTAGGTGTGATCGTCATGTTTATTCCGTCACTCATTGAACGGAAATTTTCGGTGAACATCCCTGATATCATGGAAGTTATGTACTTTGTATTCTTATTTTGTGCAATCTATTTAGGAGAAGTACGAGATTTTTACTATCGTGTTCCCAGTTGGGACTTGATTCTTCACATGTTTAGCGGAGCGATGCTAGGAGCTTTAGGTTTTGTGGTAGTCAGTTTCTTTAACGATTCAGAAAAAGTGAACATCCATTTAAGCCCGATTTTTGTCGCTTTGTTTGCTTTTTGTTTTGCACTGGCGGCAGGAACGATTTGGGAAATTTATGAATTTTTAGCAGATGCTGTTTTAGGAACCAACATGCAGAAATTTATTACAGCGGATAGAACGGTGTTGGTTGGACGTGATGCTTTGGTCGATACGATGGAGGATCTGATCGTAGACGCATTAAGTGCTCTTGTAGTGTGTATTGCTGGATTTCTTAATCTTAGAAAACAAGAGAGAAAGGCACCAAGAAATTAATGTACGAATCACCGAAAGAGAAAGTCCACTGAAAAAATACCGCACATGGGTTGCAACCCATAAAAATATTGTGTAACATAGCATGGAATACAAAAAAAGATAGAGGCGCGATTTTTAAAAGTACAGTCACAGAGATGGCACGATGAAGTGACTAGAAAGGATGAATCGCCGAAGTTTGCAATATGGCCAAATATTGGAAGCTGGGGGTCAGCAGAATATGCTGATCACTGTCATAAATTTACAAAAATTTGTGGAGGACTATCAGCAAAAAGGTCAAATAATGTATATAATGCTATGTACAAAAGTGATGCCTTGAGTTGATTAGAGCTCTAGGTATCGCTTTTTTTGTGCTCAAAAAGAAAGGGAGTTTAGTAGTGAAAAAAAATATAGTTATTGGAATAATTGCGTTAGCGTTTGTGTTTATTACTTTTTCAGCTGACTTTACGACTGGCGCAGATGGCGCCATTCAGTTTGGCTGGTTTTCATTAGTTCCGCCTGTAGTGTCTATACTGCTGGCATTCGTAACAAAAAATGTCATCATATCTTTATTTTTAGGGATTTTTGCAGGAGCAATGGTGCTGCATTCAGTGGATGGAAATGTGTTGTTTGCAATCGTTCAGTCATTTTTAAGTATTGTGGAGTATACTTTATCTTCACTAGCTGACCGTTATAATGCCGGAATCATTCTGCAAGTATTGGTCATCGGCGGTTTGATCGCTTTGATGACTAAAATGGGCGGGACCAGAGCGGTAGCAAATGCACTGGCTTCAAAAGCTAAAGGCCCAATCAGTGCGCAAGTGATTTCATGGTTATTGGGATTATTTCTCTTTTTTGACGACTATGCCAATGCGTTGATCGTTGGGCCGGTCATGCGTCCCGTAACAGATGAAAAGAAAATCTCGCGTGAAAAATTGGCCTTTATTGTCGATGCCACAGCCGCTCCAGTTGCCGGAATTGCGTTGATCTCTACATGGGTTGGGTATGAAGTTGGCTTGATCCAAGATGGTTATGAAGCAATCGGACAATCGGTGAATGCCTATAGTGTCTTTATTGAAACGATTCCTTACCGCTTCTACAACATTTTGATGCTATTGTTTGTCGTCTGTACAGCCCTATTTTTAAAAGAATTTGGACCGATGCTCAAGGCAGAAAGAAGAGCGAGAAAATTTGATCCAACGAATATAGAAGAGATCAACCCGAGTCCTTCTTCCAGTGAGTTGGATGAAATGGAACCAGTAGAAGGTGTCAAATTAAGTATCTGGAATGCCATCATTCCGATAGGTACATTGATTGCAGCATCATTGATCGGATTTTACTTTAATGGATACAATGCAATCATGGCGGGAGAAAACGCCGAATTGATCCAATCTATGCAAAGCAGTCCCATTTCTTTTTCGGCTATCCAAGAAGCGTTTGGTGCTTCTGACGCCAGCATCGTGTTGTTCCAAGCTGCTTTACTGGCTAGTCTTGTGGCTATGGCAATGGGTGTGAAACAAAAAGCCTTTACGTGGGGAGAAGCTGTTGATACATGGATCAATGGAATGAAGTCGCTGATCATTACAGGAGCTATTTTGCTGTTGGCTTGGTCATTAAGTGCTTCGATCACTGATTTAGGAACAGCTGGATTCTTGGTATCTTTACTATCCGATTCTTTACCAGCGTTCTTGTTGCCTTCTATTATTTTCATATTGGGGTCCGTTATTGCATTTGCTACAGGAACTTCTTATGGAACGATGGGGATCTTGATGCCGTTAGCGATTCCGTTAGCAGCAGGGATTTCTGGAGACCCGGAATTTATTGTAATTTCAGCAGGAGCGGTATTGACTGGAGCGATCTTTGGAGACCACTGTTCGCCTATTTCGGATACGACCATTCTGTCTTCTATGGGAGCGGGTGTAAACCACTTAGACCACGTGCAAACGCAACTGCCGTACGCGATTGTTGTTGGGATCATTTCTGTTCTCTTTGGTTTCCTGCCAGCAGGATTAGGTTTGCCGATTTGGATCGTGTTGCCGGTGTCTATGATCGTTACAGCAGCTTTCCTATATTTCTTCGGGAAATCAGCAGACGAACCAGAGGCGCAATTGGGTGAGTAGAAATGAGTGTTAATAGGTGAACTTTTCGAAAACGAAAAGTATCTGAATCAATTTTTTGAAAGAAAAGAACTCGGTGACGGGTTCTTTTTTAATTGCAAAGCGAAGCAGATAAGACTGGTGTATTTTATTCATCAAGTGAGGTACAAAAGAAGCGTCACTTGATGAATAAAGCGGATTTAGTGATCAAGTGAGGTACAAAAGAAGCGTCACTTGAAGAATAAAGCGGATTTAGTGATCAAGTGAGGTACAAAAGAAGCGTCACTTGAAGAATAAAGCGGATTTACTGATCAAGTGAGGTACAAAAGAAGTGTCACTTGAAGAATAAAGTGGAGTTAGTGACCAAGTGAGACCAAAATACAGTGTCACTTGATGAATACTTCCGAGGGAACAAACTTTTTTCTCCACGCTGACGCGTTCCAGTTTCCTATACCTGATTTGATTTGATAAAGTAAGTCTACAAGGAGGGATAGAATGGTTAAATTACCAAATGGGGAAGAATATCCTAAATTTGGCATAGGGACGTGGCATTTGGGGGATAGACAAGAGAATCACCAGCAAGAAAAAGAAGTGATTCAATATGCGCTGCAACATGGTGTGACGTTAATTGATACTGCCGAAATGTATGGTAATGGAAATTCTGAAAAGTTAGTGGGTGACGCGATTCAAGGTTTCGATAGAGAAAGTTTTAAATTAGTATCAAAAGTATTGCCTCAAAATGCGAGTAAACAAAGAATGCGTCAAAGTTTAAACACCAGCTTGGAACGATTGCAAACAGATTATTTGGACCTTTATTTATTGCACTGGCTTGGACAAGTGCCGCTGCAAGAAACGATCGAAGTCTTTGAAGAATTAAAAGCAGAAGGTAAAATCAAAGCTTGGGGAATCTCCAATTTTGATTTAGAAGAAGTAGCATCATTGCGGAATAAAGCTGATGGTGACCAAAATCAAATCAATCAAGTATTGTACCACCTAGGCTCACGCGGTATCGAGGTTGCTTTGAAACCTTATATGGACAGTATAGGCATACCTGTGATGGCGTATTGCCCAATGGGACAAGGCGGTAATTTAAATTCAGGCTTGCAGCATAACGATACGATTCAAGCTATCGCTAAAAAGCATCAAGTAAGCGAAATGCAAGTAATTTTGTCCTTTATTCTTCATCAACAAAATACCATTGCTATTCCACGTACCGGAAATCTGGAACACATGAAAGAAAACATCGCTGCTCAAGATATCAAATTGACTTCAGAAGAGTTGGACAGACTGGATCAAGCATTTCCAGCTCCAACAAAAAGAGTGCCTTTGGATATTGAATAGCAAATAGTACTGCAATCTTCTATATAGAAGATTGCAGTTTTTTTTGAATAATAGCCAAACCAACGATACGTTGAATAAATTTGTTTCTTTAGCTGTCTAACGTTAGGATTGTTCATGCTTATTGTTACCCTTTAAAAAAATATGGTTGACAACGAGCGGAATAAAAGTAAACTGAAGATAAGAAATGACATACGGAGCGTGAAAAAATGGCAACAAAAAATCGTGTATTGGATTATTTAAACCAGCATAAAGAATCAGCAGTGTCAGGTCAGGAAATAGCCGACCATTTAGCTGTCTCAAGAACATCTGTCTGGAAAGCGATCAAATCATTGCAGTCAGAAGGCTTTCAAATAGAAGCCACTACCAACAAAGGCTACCTCTTGACCAATGAGCCGGATATTTTATCTAAAACCGTTCTGCATTCCCTGCTCAAAGAAGAACCGGATTTCATTGAAGTGTATCCGCAAATCGGTTCCACAAATGATGAAGCTAAAAACATCATTAATGAGCGCTCTATCAACAAAGGAATCTTATTAGCGGAAGAACAGACAAAAGGAAGAGGTCGTTTAGGCAGACAGTTTTACTCTCCTCACCAAACAGGTCTGTACATGAGCTTGATCTACAAAAATAAGGACCAGTTGAACGCAGCTTCCATCACTACAGTAGCAGCAGTAGCGGTATGTCAAGCGATTGAGAAACTAACTGGTAAACAACCCGTAATCAAATGGGTGAACGATATCTTTCTTGACGGACGCAAAATTTGCGGTATTTTGACAGAAGGAATCCTGAATTTTGAAACGGGAACGATTGATTCCATTATCATAGGGATCGGATTGAATTTTAAAGTTTCTGATTCAGTTCCTGAAGAGTTTCGATCCATTATCGGCGCTTTATTCCAAGAGCAAGAAGTAACGTTGACGCGCAATCATCTAGCAGCAGAAATTATCAACCAGCTAGATGATATATACCAACATTTAGACAGTATCCAGTATTTGGACGAATACCGGAAACGCTGTTTCGTTTTGGGTCAGGCAGTTTCGTTTACAGACAAACAGAAAGTCATGAGCGGGACTGCGCGAGCGATTGATGACGAAGGCGGATTAATTGTGGAACTGAACGATGGACAAATGAAGACCTTGCGTTATGGAGAAATCAGCATTCGATTGGTGGGAGGTAATGAAAAATGACTTTATCGGTTAGAGACCTTACGCAAATCAGTCTGATGGCTGCCTTGACGTTTATAAGCGGATTTATCCTTATTCCGATGGGACCCGTACCGTTTACTCTGCAGACTCTTTTTGTACTGGTGACAGGTCTGTTGTTAAAACCAAAAGCAGCCTTATTGACGCAAGTTTTGCACTTGTTGCTGAAATTAGTGTTTGGCGGAGGTCAATCAGTACTGAGTCCCAGCTTTGGCTTTTTGTTCGGCTTTATTTTAGCAGCATGGGCAATGAGCAGGATGTTGCTCAAGTGGGAAAACAACATGGTTTCTTACGCGAAAGCAACGATAGTCGGGACTTTCCTTACTTACTTGATTGGAATGCCTTACATGGCTCTGATTTTAAATGGTTACTTAGGAGCAGGCTATTCCATTACACAAGTCTTTTGGACAGGAATGGGCTTGTTTATACCAGGCGATTTGGTAAAAGCCGGGTTAGCTGTTTTGATCGCTATGAGAATAAGAAGACACATTCCTCTGTTTAATTAAAATGTTCTGTTAGCTAAAAAGTAGAAAAAGATTTATGATGAAAAAGAAAAACGATTTTATTTTTGGAGGGATTTACGTGATTACATTGGAAAATGAAGAACTGCTTGTTGAGATTTCATCTAAAGGAGCAGAATTGCAAAAGATTTACAATAGGAAAGCAGGTTTTGACTACCTTTGGAATGGAAATCCCGAATACTGGAGCAGCCACGCGCCGAACTTGTTCCCGATCATTGGCCGTTTGAATGAGTACAAATACAAAAAAGGCGACGCTGTCTTCGAGCTGCCGCAACATGGCTTTGCGAAGGAAATGGACTTTGAAGCCATCAAAGAATCGGATGAAAAAGCGGTATTCACGTTACAGAACAACGAACAATCAGCGGAAATGTATCCTTATAAGTTTACATTGACCATTGAGTACACGTTAATCGGTTCACTAGTCTCTGTGAGCTATAAAGTGGATAACCATTCAGAAGAACGCATGCCGTTTTCTATCGGAGGTCATCCTGCTTTCAACGTTCCGTTAAACGGAGCCGGCAACTACGAAGATTACACGATTACGATCAGTCCAAAAGAAGAGGTTAAATACTTCGAAAGCAACCCACTGCCTTATCGTAGTGGAAACCGAAAAGTGCTTCGTGAAATGCGCGATGGTGTGATGCAAATGAATCATGAAACATTCCGTGACGGTTTGATTATTATTGATGAGCCAAAATTGAATCAAATTACCTTGACTAGTCCTGAAGAACATGGGGTAACCTTAAACGTCAGTGACTTCCCATATCTATGTCTATGGACAAAAGAACAAATCGACGCACCATTTATTTGTATCGAACCCTTCTTTGGACTTCCAGATATTGCTGGTGAAATAGGCACGTTAGAAGAAAAAGACGGCATTATTTTACTGGAATCAGGAGACACGAAACAAATCAGCTTTACGATTGATACATTTTAAGCTGTGCAAATAAAAGAGGTTCTGGCTGCGATTAATTGCGGCTAGAACCTCTTTTTTTACTAGTCAATGGAAGAGTTAAAAAGATAGGTAGTATCATTTTGCAAAAAAAACACCAAGGAGGTTCTCCTTGATGTTTTTACTTTTAGGATCTTCATCTTCTAACGTTAGTAAAGAAATTTCCTCCGGCCTATAGGGTTGCTTATGGAAAGCCATGATTGTTGCTGCTTCAGCAGCTTACAAGCCTGGTACACTTGGGTGTACGCCCACAGTGTTTCCTTTTTTGCATCCTTTTCATCGCTATAAGCAACCCCATATTCCTCCAGTAATTTCTAAGAATGAGTTTCTAATGGGGTTAGAGTTAAACAGAAGTGTATTTTCTACTTACCAATGTCAAATATTGTAGAATCTACTTTTAGCCACTCTTTAGTTAAAACGAGTTGCACAGAGCAGACCATGCGTCTATAAGCCAATCCCCACAGTCAGGTAAAAAGCACCTGTCTGGGGGATTTTCTTATAGTCGCTGGTCTAAACGCTCTGTTCCGCTCTCTTTAGACGAGTTGCGCGCGGCAGATTGCACGTCGATAAGCTGAAAAGGGTCTGTTAGGAAAGTTCACCTAACTGACCCTTTTCTTCTTATAGCCGGTAATCTAAACGCCGCGCTCCACTCTCTAAACGCCGCGCTCCACTCTCTCTATCTAAGACGAGCTGCACAGAGCAGACCACATGTCTATAAGCCGAAGCAGTCCTGTTGATAAAAAGCATCAACTGGACTGCTCCTTCTTATAGCCAGTGGTCTGAACGCTCTGTTCCGCTCTCTAGCGGTCTCCGTTAAAGATTGAGTTTTTAACCAGTACGTAGTCTACTTTACGGATGGCTTCGAGATCTTTTCCGCCAGCGTATGAAATAGAGGATTGTAAGTCTTGTTTCATTTCAACTAAGGTATCTTTGATGCTGCCTTTGTGTTCAAGCATGATTTTCTTACCTTCGACGTTTTTGCGTTCGCCTTTTTGGTATTCAGAAGCACTACCAAAGTATTCTTTGTATTTTTTACCGTCTTTTTCAATCGTGTGTCCTGGAGATTCTTCGTGACCTGCAAATAATGAACCGATCATGACCATTGAAGCACCAAAACGGATTGATTTAGCGATGTCACCGTGATCACGGATTCCACCATCAGCAATAATCGGTTTGCGCGCAGCTTTAGCACACCAATTGATAGCCGCTAATTGCCAACCGCCAGTACCGAATCCAGTTTTTAATTTCGTGATACAAACTTTCCCAGGACCCACGCCGACTTTTGTAGCGTCTGCTCCAGCATTTTCCAATTCACGAACAGCTTCTGGAGTACCTACATTTCCAGCGATCACAAATGATTCTGGCAAATGTTTTTTGATGTGTTGGATCATATCGATAACCGATTGTGAATGACCATGAGCAATATCAATCGTGATATATTCTGGGATCAATGTTTTTTCAGCTAATTCTTCGATAAATGAATATTCGTTTTGTTTTACTCCTACACTAATAGAAGCAAAAAGACCTTTAGCGTGCATTTTTTCAATAAATGGGATACGGCTGGCTTCATCAAAGCGGTGCATAACATAGAAATAATTGTTGGCCGCTAATTTTTCAGCTAATTCTTCATCAATAACAGTTTGCATATTCGCTGGAACAACAGGCAATGCAAATGTATGGTTTCCTAAAGTAACAGTAGTGTCGCATTCTGAACGACTTCTTACAATACTTTTATTAGGGATCAATTGAACGTCTTCGTAATCAAAAATTTTCATGACTATTCCTCGTTTCTTTATTTAGTGTTGCTCTATTAGCACACAAAAAAACACGAACTTTTAAAGATTTGCATCTAATTAAAATTCGCACCTAGAACAATTTACACTATATTTATTCTTTTGTCAAAGGAAAAACGCAGAAAAAAACTGGTTTCTTCCTGTTTACAGATGGATTTGCCATAATCTCTTCTTTTTTGATTTTTAATATAAATTAATCAACCTTTCAAGTCTTTTTTGGTACAATAAAAACACTATCGAGAAATAACAAGGAGGAAGGAAATGCCAAGTCAGAAAAGGATTTTGGTTTTAGTTGGACCGAGCGGCAGCGGGAAATCAACCGTGAGTGATTTGCTGGTCGAAAAAGGTATCCCTAAATTGGTAACGTCAACGACAAGAAAGCCGCGTTTAGGAGAAGAGAATGGAATCCATTATTATTTCCGAACCAACGAACAAATGAAGGAAGAACCGTTTATTGAACAAACTTTTTATGCTGAGAATATTTATGGTTTATCTGTGAGAGAAGTCGAAAGCAAGTTGAGAAAGTACGACACAGTGCAAGTGACCTTAGATAAAAATGGCGCTCGTGTGATGAAGGAACAATTTGCAAAGGAAACGAAAGTGATCTTTTTTCAAATTACCGAAGAAGAAATGATAGAACGTATGAAAAATAGAGGCGATACTTTAGAATCCATTGAAAAGAGAATCGATTTCTGTCAAGCAACTAAAGAGCTGGAATCGCCTGAAGATACAGATTTAATTATTTCCAGCGGAACGCCCCAAGAGATTACCCAACAAATTCTGGATGAATATCATTAAAGTTATTTCAAGCAGGAAATACAGACATAATACCTGCAAAAGTAAAACATTCTTTAGAGCATAAAGATGGCTATCAAAGTGACGTATGGATGTGAAAAGAAATAGGGTATTAGAGGCAGGGGAATGTATAAAGCATTCATCTGCTTCTAATTGCATATGTGCCAATATGGAACCTCAAAATATAGGACAAATAATTTAATTTAGCTAGATACTTCTAAATTAAATTGTTTACATAGAAACAATTGAGTTATAAAGGAGGGTCAACCAGTCTGAAGTTCCTAACAATCATTGCTCTACTGTTATTTTGTAAGCGTATTTAGTTGACCGTGGAAACTGGTCAAGATTAGTACGCAGGTTATAGCTTCATAGGAGGTTTAAATGGAGAATGCAACGAATATTTTCAAACTAACTCATATGATTGAACAGGTAATCAATGGAAATATTGTTCGATTTACTAAAGATTTTTCTTATCCTATTGGCATATCAACCATTAGTGTTTTAAGTAAGATAGAAGCCAAAGGTCCGGTAAAGCACATTGACTTGACTGAACCATTAGGGTATTCCAAAAGTACGAGTACAAAAATGGCAGAAAAACTGGCCAAGCTTGAATTGGTAAAACGGATGTATGATAAGAATGATTGTAGAGCGATTTATTTAGAAATTACTCCTAAAGGTACGGAAGCACTGAAAGAAGCTAGGGTTTATTGAAATAACATTAAAAAATAAAAATGATTTTATTACTGGAACTGGAGTTTTTTTATGGCTCGTTTAGAAGAAAAAGTTATCATTATTACTGGTGCTGCTCAAGGTATGGGTGAGTCTCATGCAAGACGCTTTATTGCAGAAGAGTGGGCTGCTGTTGTTGCTAAAACGGAAGAAACATTTGGACCAGTGGATGTCTTAGTCAACAATGCGGGCATCACAATGGCAAATCTCTACTAGACACAACGGAAGAAGATTACCGCCGCATTGTGGAGATCAATCAAGTTTCTGTATTCTTAGGAATGAAAACAGTGGTTCCGTCTATGCAAAAAGCCGGTGGCGGTTCTATTGTGAACATCTCTTCTATGAACGGTATCGTTGGGGGAGCTGTTGGCTATACTGATACTAAATTTGCTGTTCGCGGTTTGACAAAAGCTGCTGCAAGAGAATGTGCCAATTATGGTATCCGTGTCAATTCAGTGCATCCAAGTGTGATTGCAACTCCGATGGTGGTTCAAGAAGATACAAAGGCTGTTATAGAGGCTTTTGCAAAACAAATTCCATTGAAAAGAGTTGCTCAGTCTGAGGAAGTAACCAACCTTGTATTGTATTTAGCTTCTGATGAATCCAGCTATTCAACAGGTTCTGAGTTTATTGTAGATGGCGGATTAACTGCTTATTAATGTAGACTCTCCAACAAACAAAATAGTAATTTTATAACTATCGGTGAAAAAGCAGCGAAGTCTTTCGGTGCTTTTTTGACGATTACCAGTAAAAAATTTGCTATACTGGATTGGAATTCAATTAGAAAAAAAGTATGAGGAGAAAAAAATGGATAAAAATACCATTAAACAGTTAACAAAAAGAATGAAGAAATTCAAAACATGGACAGAAGGAACGTTTGTCAATCCGATTTCTTACCGTGTAAATGGAAAATTGTATTATATGACAGGATTTACTAAAGGTGGAGAAAGTGTAGGGACAGCTTATTTTACTTTGGATGGAGAAGAAGTGAAAGCTGAAGCTTACGAAGCACAGACATACTTGTCTACATTTGCCGATATCAGCAAAAATATTTTTTCTATTGGAGAAGACCACTTGAAAATCGATCTAGATTATTATACGCTTCCTTTAGCGATTCCTGTGGATAGTGAACTATCAGAGGTCATTGCAGGACATCAAGCCTACCAAAAACTGTGGGAGTGGCACCAGGAATACAATCAATGCATTTTAGAATACAAGGACTATTATGAAAAAGATGTATTGATTCGGGAAGAGATTACCGTAGACGATGTTAGAAAGACACAAAAAACAGCTGCGATAGTCAATCTGTACCAATACGATACGCTCAAATTGTTATTGGAAAAAAATGCTGAAATAGAAGCCTATGTAGCGTATTTAGAAACTACTGCAGAATGGAAGAAGTTGACTAAAAATCAACGGTATTTTGTTAAAGAACTAACAAAAAATAAAGAAAGATTGAAGAATAGTCTACATACGTTAGATTTAATTGAAGCTGAAAATCGTGAAGAGATGCTGCAGCTGAATTTCGATTACGGAGTTAAAATAAATGTCGAGCAAATGATAGGGCAGCAACAATATATCCGTTACCCTTAATAAAATAAGCCTAAAAACGACGAATAATCGTCGTTTTTTTGTGCTCGCGTCACGAAAAAATTGTGCTATACTAAAATTTAGATGTAGAGAACAGAACGCATCGAATAAGCAGTACATAATCAGTAGTAAGATACTATCATAGAATGAAAAACAGAGGGGAAAAATGAAAATTTACTTGCTTTTAACGGATACAGGAACTGTTTTGAATACAGCGATTAAAAAATATACACGTAAACCTTACAATCATGCCTCTTTAGCTTTAGACAATCAGTTGACTCAAGTTTACAGTTTCGCAAGAAAGAATGTCTATAATCCGTTTTTTGGAGGTTTTGTTCGAGAAGATGTGACAGCACATCTATTAAACGAAGCTTTTTGTGAGCTCTACAGTTTAGAGGTCACGCCACTGCAATACAAACAGCTGCAGTTTATGATGAGTCAATTTGAGAAAGACAAAGACAAATATAAGTACAACTTTTTAGGCCTGTTAGCGATCGTGCTGCACAGAGACTTTAATCGTGACAATGCTTATTTTTGCTCACAATTTGTAGCTCATGCACTGAAAGAAGCCGATATTCAGCTGCATGATAAAGCTCCGCACCTGACGACACCGGATGACTTTAGACAACTTGAACAAGTCGAATTGATTTATGAAGGAACGGTTCAGGAGTATTTAGTCAAAGAAAATCCTATGTTTGATTTTTCTCGAGAAGCTGGTTTAACAGGAACACTACATCATTTTTATAAGCTTTGCCAAAAACGGTTAGTAGGATAATCAAAAGGAACGAGGAGATAGTATGTTAAAAGAAGTCTGCGTAGAAAACTTCACCAAGATTCCTAAAGCTATTCAACAAGGAGCCGATCGAATTGAACTGTGTGATAACTTGGCTGTTGGGGGAACAACGGTCAGTTTAGGTGTAATGGAACAAGCAATAGCTTATTGCAAAACCAAGGCGGTTCCGGTTATGGCCATCATCCGTCCTCGTGGCGGTAATTTTGTATATGACGATATCGAAAAGGCTATTATGCTGCGAGACATTCAACTGGCTCAACATGCTGGGGTTGATGGCATTGTTATTGGAGCTTTAACGGAAAAGAAAGAGCTGGACAAAGATTTTTTACGTCAAGTCGTTAAGTATGGCGGTTCCATGGAGAAGACATTCCATATGGCATTTGATGAGATTGCGGAAGATTTTCAGCAGAAAACTATCGATTGGTTATGTGACGCAGGCTTTTCACGTATTTTAACACACGGAGGTCCTTTGACTACTCCGATTGAAGAGCATTTTGTCAAATTAAGAGAAGGGATCAATTATGCTGGAGACCGGATCATTATTTTGCCCGGTGGAGGAATCACGCAAGATAATTTAGAAGAAATCCAACAAGAATTAGCGGTGCAAGAAGTACATGGCACAAAAGTCGTTGGAATATTATAAGCAGGAAAGTGGCCGTTAAAGGAATGCGGTCACTTTTTGTTGCCCTAAGTTAGTAAATTGAGCGATGACTAATCAGTGGCTTTTAAGACAAGAAAGCTATATGATGATAGTGAGGAAACAACAGGTAAAATGCAGTCAGAGTAATGGTTGTGTCAGGAAGAACTTCGTTAGGTAGCTAAATAGGAACACCTAATTTCTGTGAAAGCGAGGGATCTTTATGGAATGGGAAAAAGAACTCATTGCTGTGAACAAGCAGTATACGCCCTTAGACACTAAAGGCTTGATGGTCTCAGTAGGGGATAAAATGGTAACGTGGCAAGCAGAAAAGCTGTTTACAGCAGCGAATCTGACCAAGTTGCCCATCTATTTATTTTACTATGAAAAAGCTGTTCGTGGGCAAATGGATCTGCTGGAAGAAATCATTGTACCAACGGAAAGACGGATCGCAGGCAAAGGGGTACTGCATTTACTGCCCCGAATCGAAAAATGGACCATAGAAGATTTGCTGACAATGATGATCGCTGTTTCAGATCATGAAGCGACCAACCAATTGATCGCCCATGTTGGGCTCAGAACGATTCAAGAATGGATCGAAACAAAAGAATGGAAAAAAGATGTGAAGCTAAGACGTTACTTGATGGATTATGCTTCTGGCTTGACCAATGAAATCTCTCCTAAGGGAGCCATTGCAGTGATGAAAGACATCATTCAATTAGGAGAACAGAATCTGGAGTGGCAAGAAAAAATTGAATTTCCTTTAGTAAATCAACAATTTCGAAACGGATTGCCTGGATCATTAACCGAAAAAAATATCCCTATTCTGGAAATATTAAATAAAACAGATGAAGACAACACTGTCTTGCATGATGTGGCTTTATTCCGCTACAAAGACAAGAAAGTGTATATCGCAGCTCTTGCTATGGACGTCCAAGATGAAGCTCAAATGTATGCTTGGATGCAGGACATCGGAAAATTGATCTTCCAGAAAATCGAAGAACGCTGAATGTGGTCTAAGTTTGACAACAGTTAAAGAATGAGAACTTTTGGGTTACTAAAAGTTCTCATTCTTTTATTGTTGTTAAAAAGGAACCATCTGAGCTGAAAAATGACGTGAAAAATTCGATTCTTTTGTTATAATGGACGAATACTATATTTTAGGAGTCTTGTAAACGATGAAAAAATGGATAGATTATTACCTTAATCAGCAGCTAAAAAAAGGGAGTCGTTCTCAGATTGGGATTTTCTCTGGTAAAATAGGCTTATTTTCCAACCTGCTTCTCTTTCTGTTTAAATTAAGTGCAGGCTGGATATCTGGAAGCGTCTCTATTATAGGAGATGCAATCAATAGCATGGCAGATTTCGCGTCCTCTATCCTTACATTATTTGGTTTTCATATGGCTGCCAAACCTGCAGATAAAGAACACCCATACGGTCACGAACGTTCTGAATACATCATCGGACTAATGGTTTCCATCGGGATCATGTTTGTGGGATTTCAATTTTTATTAACTTCCATTCAACGCATCTTGAATCCAGAGCCTTTATCCACGACACCGCTTGTTTTTATCCTGTTGATAGTCTCAGTGATGATAAAGGTGTGTCAGGGGTATTTCTATAAGCGAGTAGCAAATACGATCCATTCCAATGCTATTGAAGCAGCGGCTCAAGACAGTTACAACGATGTTTACACCACATTGGTTGTGTTAGGTGCCTCCATCGTAGAAGTTCTTTTTGGCTGGCAAATAGACGGTTATGCTGGTACATTGATTGCGGTGTATATTTTATACAATGGAATCCAAATCATACGCGACTCAATTGATGACTTGCTTGGTCCAAGACCAAATGAACAAGAAATAGAAAAAATCACGCAGTTTTTAGACAATTATACGGCTATCGTGGGTTACCATGATTTACTGCTCCACCATTATGGCCCAAACAAAACATTTGCTACTATTCATATCGAGATCGATGACAGCTGGAGTTTGACAGAAGCCCATCGCGTAATCGATACTATTGAAAAAGAATTTAAAGAACAGTTAGAGGTAGAGTTGGTGTGTCATTTGGACCCGATCGCAATCCAGAATGAGGAACAAACGAACATTTACAAACAAGTCAAACGCATCTTGCAATCCTATCAACTGAATCTTAAGTTCCATGATTTTCGTGTGGAAGAAAAAAATGGAACAGCTATTATTCGTTTTGATTTAGTAGTTCCTGATAATATTGAAAAGACTACTAACCAAGCCCTCCACGCCTCTATCCAAAAGAAAATCCAAGAAGAAGTCGGAGCCTATGAAGTAGCCATTGAATTTGATCGCCTGTACTTGCTGAAAAAGTAACTCATTCAATAGAGTACTTTTAAAGAAAAGAGCAAAGCTTGTTTCATCCTACAGTAAAAGCCCTTTCCACTACTGACTAGTGAAAAGGGCTTTTATTGGTTTTAAATTAAGAAACAGATGCATCATAAATTTCTTGAATAGAATCTTTTAAGATCGCATCAAATTCTTCTTCCGATTGATTAGCGTATAGTCCTTCAGATAGAGCACGAGAGAAGCTGGCAATCAAGCCGGTGTTGTTTTTCAATTTTTCGTTGGCTTCTTCGCGCGGATAACCTCCAGACAAAGCCACTACTCGCAGAACGCGAGGATGTTCGATCAATTCTCTATAAAAATCAGCGACTGTTGGAATAGATAACTTGATCATCACATTTTGAGAGTCATCCAGTTGATCCAAGTACGTTAAGAGTTCTTCTTTCAAAAGACTTTCGCATTTTTCTTTGTCTTCACTGTAAATATTGACTTCTGGTTCAATAATCGGCACTAAACCGGCATTGAGAATTTGTTTTGCTGTTTCAAATTGTTGGTCTACTACTTGATGGATGCCGTCTCTATTGGGTTCTTTGATAACAGAGCGCATTTTCGTACCAAAAATATTTCGTTCGTTTGCGCGTTTCAATAAGTCATCTAAAGTTGGATTGGGCTTCATTAATTGAACGCCTTCAGCTTCTTCTGCCAAACCTTTATCGATTTTCAAGAAAGGGACAATGCCTTTTTTATCCCATAAATAATCTGCTGTATAGTCATCTTCGATCTTACGGTCCATAGTCTGCTCAAAAAGAATAGCCCCTAGTATCGAATTTGAATTAAATGATGGAGAGGTAATAATACGTGTTCTCATTTCATGGACAAGATCAAACATTGTATCTTCATCAGAATATGAATTTTCATCCACACCGTAAAGTGCTAAAGCTTTCGGCGTACTTCCACCACTTTGGTCCAGTGCAGCGATAAAACCTTTGCCATTTTTGATAATGTCTACCTGTGCTTTATTCACGATATTTTCAGCTCCTTGTTTTTTTTTTGAAAAAGTTGTTTATCGAATGGGTATTGATTTCAACCGTTAACTTCTTCATATAGATTATAACAATGAAACACTAAATCGTAAAAAGATAACCATTATGACTCATTTGTGACAGAGAAAAAAACTTTTCCTAATAAGAAGGTTATTATTTTACTCCTTAAATAAAGAACGTTATAGTAGTTTTAAAAGTAACTGCTTACATTTTAAAAGAATGTAAGCGAAAAAAATTTAGGAGGCAAGAGAATGGAAAAGAAATATATCATGTCGATCGACCAAGGAACGACCAGTACCAGAGCTATTATTTTTGATAAGGAAGGGAACCCGAAATGGACCTTCCAAAAAGAGTTTACTCAATATTTTCCTGAACCAGGTTGGGTAGAACATGATGCAAATGAAATCTGGATCTCTGTGTTGACGGTTATTGCCGGTGCTTTGATCGAGTCAGGACTTAGACCCGGTGAAATCGATAGTATCGGAATCACCAATCAACGGGAAACTACCGTGGTGTGGGATAAAGAAAATGGCCGCCCAATCTATCATGCAGTGGTGTGGCAATCAAAACAAACCAATGATATTTCTACAAAGTTAAAAGATGACGGCTACACAGATATGATCCACAAAAAAACTGGTTTAGTGATCGATTCTTATTTCTCTGCTACTAAAGTTAGATGGTTGTTGGATAAAGTTGAAGGAGCTCAAGAAAGAGCTGAAAAAGGTGAATTATTATTTGGAACGATCGATACATGGCTTGTTTGGAAGCTGACTGGCGGTGCTGTTCATGTTACCGATTATTCTAATGCCAGCCGTACGATGATGTACAATATTTATGACTTAGAATGGGATAAAGAGATTTTAGAAATTTTAAATATTCCCGAAGCTATGCTTCCTGAAGTAAAATCTTCTTCTGAAGTTTACGGAAAAACCATCGCAGAGCATTTCTATGGAGAGCAAGTTCCGATAGCAGGAATTGCGGGGGACCAACAAGCTGCACTGTTTGGGCAAACAGGATACGAAAAAGGTATGGTCAAAAATACCTATGGTACAGGTGCGTTTATTATTATGAATACCGGAAAAGAACCTATCAAATCTAAAAATGGACTGTTAACTACCATTGCTTACGGTTTGAATGGAGAAGTAACTTATGCTTTAGAAGGAAGTATTTTTGTAGCTGGATCTGCTATTCAGTGGCTTCGTGATGGTATGCGTCTGTTCAGATCATCTCCAGAATCAGAAGAATATGCTAAAAAAGTAGATACTACGGACAATGTTTATGTTGTCCCAGCCTTTACAGGATTAGGTGCCCCTCACTGGGATCAAGATGCACGTGGTGCAGTCTTCGGAGTTACACGTGGAACAACCAAGGAACACTTTATCAGAGCTACTTTGGAGTCGTTAGCTTATCAAACAAGAGACGTCATCGATACGATGAATAAAGATTCCGGCATCGAAACGACGACTATGCGTGTTGACGGTGGAGCAGCCAATAATGATTTCTTGATGCAATTCCAAGCCGACATTCTAGATGTGACGATTGAGCGTTCTAAAGTAAGCGAAACAACTGCTTTAGGTGCTGCTTATCTTGCAGGGTTAGCAACTGGATTTTGGAACAGCCAAGAAGAAATCAAAAAATATTGGGAAAAGAACGCTACATTCGAATCCAAAATGGATGCTGAAAAACGTGAAGACTTATATGCAGGATGGCAAAATGCTGTTGAGGCTACAAAAGTCTTCAAACACAAACCGTTAAGAAAAAGCGAAGACTAAACTATGAAACACGACGTTGTTCTTTAAGGAGGTTATGGAAACATGGCATTTTCAGGAAAGACTCGTCAAGAAAATATCGAGACTATGAAACAGATACCGCTGGATCTATTGATTATCGGCGGGGGCATCACTGGTGCAGGAATTTTGTTAGAAGCCGGAGCTAAAGGCATTTCCAACGGATTGATTGAAATGCAGGATTTTGCTGCAGGAACAAGCAGTCGTTCTACGAAATTGATTCATGGCGGCTTGCGTTATTTAAAGCAATTTGAGGTTGAATTGGTAGCGGATGTATCTCAAGAACGAGAAATCATCTACAATAACGCGCCTCATATTGTCCAACCAGCTCCAATGACGCTTCCGATCTATGATGAACATGGAGCTTCATTTGATTCTTTTTCAGCAAAGGTGGCGTTAAAACTTTATGATGAGCTTTCGGATGTGCAGGAAGAATACAAACATTACTTTTTGGATCGAGAAGAAACCTTAAGTAGAGAACCAGCTCTGAATAAGGAAGGGTTATTGGAGTCCGGTGTTTATTTGGATTACACTTCTGATGACGCTCGTTTAACGCTTGAATTATTGAAAAAAGCCCATGAATACGGTTCTGTCATTGCAAATTATGTTCGAGCTCTCGCTTTTATTTACGATACAGAGAATCAAATATGTGGAGTGAAAGCAGAAGATGTACTGACTGGCGAAGTATTTGAGATTCAAGCGACCGTGGTGATCAACGCCACAGGACCTTGGTCAGACACGATAAGAAAAATGAGTTTGCCGGAAACAGAAAGTCGAATGCGGCCCACGAAAGGTGTTCATTTAGTAGTGGACAAGAACCGATTGCCTGTAAATGGACCTATTTATACCGATACTGGTTTACAAGACAATCGTATGATATTTATTGTACCACGACGGGATAAAACATATTTTGGGACTACGGATACAGATTATCAAGGCGACATTGCCGATCCAAAAGTGACTGATGAAGACATAGTATATCTGCTTAAAGCTGTCAATCAGCGTTTTCCTGAAGCACATTTGACCAACGAAGACATTGAAGCCAGCTGGGCAGGATTAAGACCGTTGATCAGTGAGGGGAAAGGAAAAGATCCTTCTGCCGTATCTCGTGGAAGCTCTTTGAAAGAGTCGAGTGATGGCTTAATGACCATCGCTGGCGGAAAATTGACGGATTACCGTCGGATGGCTGAGGGATCGATCGATCTGATTGAAAAACGGCTGAAAGAGAAATCCGGCAAAGAGTTTCCAAAAGTTGAAACAAAAGCCATCAAGCTTTCTGGTGGAGATGTTCCATTAGGAGACGGGTTTGGTAAATATATAGAAGAATTATCAGCAAAAGGTGTGCAATTAGGGTTGCCCAAATCAGAAGCTATGCGATTAGTAGAATGGTATGGTTCAAACGCAGAAATCTTATTTAATGAAACAGAGGCTTTTGATCAATTACATGGATTAAATCCTGGAGAAGGTTTATCACTGAAATATTCTTTAGAACATGAAATGACACTGACACCAACCGATTATTTTGCTCGTCGAACAGATGCGTTACTATTTAATCATCCGCACGTGCAAGAAATCAAAGATGCAGTAGTAAATGTTATGGCTGATTTTTATCAATGGGATGAAGCAGCGAATAAAAAGATGAGTCAGGATTTGGAAAATGCAATACATGAAGTGAGCAGGAATTGAGGCTTAAGACTATGAGAATGAAAGAGAGGGAAAGAGAATGGACACAACTTTATGGCAACAGTTGATTGGAGAATTTATTGGAACAATGATTTTAGTGTTACTAGGGGACGGTGTTGTGGCGGGCACTGTATTAAATAAAACAAAAGGATTTAATACAGGTTGGCTGATGATCACATTAGGTTGGGGACTAGCGGTTACAATAGCTGTTTTCTCATCAGGATTTTTAAGCCCGGCGCATATTAACCCAGCAGTAACATTAGGAATGGCTATAGCAGGAGAATTTAGCTGGGATTTAGTATTGCCTTATATGGGTGCACAAATATTAGGAGGTATTGCTGGAGCAGTGTTGGTCTGGGTCCACTACATGCCGCACTGGAAAGCAACAGAAGACTCTGAAACAATCCTTGGTGTTTTCTCAACAGGTCCGGCAATTAAAAGTCCAATTTCCAATATCGTTAGTGAAGCTATCGGTACGGGTATGTTAGTATTTGGATTATTGGCTTTCACACAAGGTGAATTTACAGATGGATTAAACCCGATCGTAGTTGGTTTATTGATCGTATCTATTGGTCTTTCATTAGGAGGAACAACTGGATATGCCATCAACCCGGCTCGAGACTTAGGTCCAAGAATCGCTCACCAAATCTTGCCGATCGCCAATAAAGGCGACTCTGACTGGGGATACGCATGGGTTCCCATCGTAGGACCATTAGTCGGAGCAGCAGTAGCCGCGTTATTATACCAATTATTACCATTAGGATAGAAAGTTAAGCAAGGCGTTAAAAAAATATAAACGACGAGAATTAGGTGTTCTTTACCTAACTCTCGTCGTTTATATTTTAGTAGGATAAGCAGCGCGGGCTGAATTGTGCAACGCGTAAAAGGAAGGCGGTCAGCTAATATTAAAAAGAAACCTGACAGGGAGAAACATTTCCTGTCAGGTTTCTTTTTAACGATGAAGTGCAGAGAATTAACATCAACTAGGCCGCCTAGATGATGAAGTTTACAACTTGAATACCGAGACTATTTCTTTCTCGATAAAGTTCCAAACTAAAACTCGACTACTAAACTAACTGGTAAAAAAATTCTTTTAGATTTTTGAAGTTTTTAAAAATAGCGCTATCATTGATAAAGCAACGTTTTGATTGTGTTTCTGTGCACAAGAAAGACATGTTTTATTCAAAAAAATAAAAAAGCGGATTCTTTTTTGAGATATTAATCTTGTAAAGGGTTTCCTTTGATGATGCTATGTATTACATTGTGATACTACAAAACAAAAGTATTCTATAACACTCACAAAGGAAAGAGGAAATAAAATGGCAAAAGAAAGTTATGTAGAAGAAAATAGTACTTTAGCTACAGCGGCAAAAAAAGATGTACGTCCTTTCGGGATGAAGGATAAAATCGGATATATGGCAGGGGATATGGCCAACGATATGTTCTTTATATTTGCTAGTTCGTTCTTGATGGTTTACTATACAAATGTTTTAGGGATTAGCGGAGCAGCAGTCGGAACTTTATTCTTAGTAGCACGAATTGTAGACGCTTTTACAGATATTGGGATGGGACGCATCGTTGATACTTTTAAACCGGCAAAAGATGGCAGATTCAGACCATGGATACGTCGGGTAGCTCCATTTGCAGTTATTGGTGGTTTTTTGATGTTTGTTTATGTCGTAAAAGATTGGTCTATGCCAGCTAAAATGATTTACGTTTATGCAACTTACTTATTTTGGGGTAGTTTTTGCTATACTGGTATCAATATTCCTTATGGTTCAATGGCTTCAGTTATTAGTGACAAAGCAGAAGAGCGTGCGGCTTTATCTACATTCCGTAGTGTTGGAGCAAGTATTGCATCTATCGTTATCTCGTTTGCTGTTCCATTAGCTGTTTATACAACCAATAGTTCTGGTAATCAAGTGATTATTCCTGAACGCTTTACAATGGTTGCTGGTGTATTTGCTATTATTGCTTTAGTATTGTATGCGCTTTTGTACTTCTGGTCTACGGAAAGAATCCAACTCCCGGAAAAAGATGCTTCTGAAACTGAGTCGATGGGTGAGCAAATGAAAACCATCGTTAAAGGATTGACAACGAATAGAGCCTTATTGGGTATCATTGTTGCGGCCATTTTCTTATTGTTGGCACAATTGTTAGTAGGTTCAATGAATGCTTACTTATATACAGTTTACTTTACGAATACTTCAGGTCTTGCTATTGCGGGTGTTCTTGGAACGGTAGGGGTATTATTGCTGGCTCCATTTGCAAGTAAAATCGCTGCACGTTTTGGGAAAAAAGAATTCGGTACAATCGCTTTGATCTTCAGTGCTGTAATGTATGGAATTTTATTCTTCTTAAAACTGGATAATGTATGGGCTTTCTTAACATTTTCATTCTTAGGGAACTTAGGTATGAACTACTTTAACATCATTATCTGGGCATTTATCTCAGATATCATTGACTTCCAAGAAGTACGTACTGGCAATCGTGAAGACGGAACGATTTATGCAGTTTACTCTTTCTCTCGTAAAATTGGACAAGCATTTGCTGGTGGATTAGGGGGCTTTGCATTGACGGCTATTGGCTTTGTCTCTGGTGCAGCTTCTCAATCACAAGCAGTAGCAGATAATATTTACCGAGTGGCAACTGGAGTTCCTGCATTGGGTTACTTGATGGTAGCTCTTGCTTTAGCCTTCATCTATCCTTTAGGCAAAAAACAAGTGGAAGAAAACACACGTATCTTACAAGAACGTCGTGCAGCTGGGGAATAAGATATAAAAAAATAGGCTGTCTCAGTTGAGATAGCCTATTTCTTTATAGCGTTATTTCACTTTCAATTCAGCTAATTGTTTATCGATATCTTCCAGAGGAACTTCCACTTGCAAGAGAGAAGCTGCTGTATACGCACTTTCAATAAACGCTGTATCGTATAATGTGATATTTTTGTCTGAAGTTTCAATCGCCATTTCCAGATTCATTTTGGCACTGCCAAGATCGTAAAATGCGATGATCGTATCTTCTTCAAATTCTTCCACAGCTGCAGAAATCTTGTCGAAACTAGTTCCCACTTCGCCATCTTCTGTACCGCCAGCAGGTTTGATTGTGACATCAGCTGCTACTTGGCTTAATAGTTTCGTTAAGCCTTGCGCCACTTCTTCAACGTGTGAAACCAATAAAATACCAATTTCTTTACCCATTGTATACACCCGCCTCTAGCATAGTTTTGAAAAGATAGCTGCTGGACATGGCGCCTGGATCTAAATGACCAACGGAACGATCGCCTAGGTAAGAGGCCCGGCCTTTAGTAGCTTTCATTTGTTCTGTTTTCGCTGCAGCTTCTTCAATGATTTCGGTGGTTAAGGAATTTTCTTTGACAGCGTCTACTATCGGAATCCATTCGTCGACCATGGTTTTTTCTCCAGCGACAGCTTTGCCTCGTTTCTGAATACCATCTAAACCGGCTTCCAATAATTCAGCTAAATCTAGTCCGTCATTGTCCTTGCTGGCTTTAGCCATACTGATAAAAGCAGATCCATATAGAGGACCTGAAGCTCCGCCGATTTTGCTGACGAAAACCATACCGATGTCTTTTAACAAATCAGTTAAAGCTTCATATTCATTATCTGCTAGTTTCTCTTTCAACGCAGCAGCCCCGCGAGCTAAATTGTTGCCGTGATCTCCGTCACCAATTGCGGTGTCCAGTTCACTTAGATAAACTTTATTTTCTTGTAGTTGTTCAATAAATAGATCCATCCATTTAGTTACATTTTCAATTGAAAGCATATTGTGAGCTCCTTTCTTACCAAGCGATCGTTGTCACTGGTGCGTTTAAATAATCTAACCATTTTGTATCTTCTAATTTGACTAAAGTAACGGAGAGTCCAGCCATATCAATAGAAGTCATGTAATCGCCAACTTTTTTAAAGGGCAGTTTTAAACCATCTTGTTCTAATAATTGATGGACATCATTTGTGAAAACGAATTGTTCCATTAATGGAGTAGCACCCATTCCGTTAATCAACAGAGCATACTCTTCATCAGCGGACCATTGGAATTCTTTCTTCAATTGCTTCACTAATTCAGCTGCCAAGTCTTTTGAAGGTTGCAGTTTTTCTCGGCGGTAACCGGGTTCACCATGAATACCCACGCCAAATTCAATCTCATCGTCTGCTATATCAAATCCAGGTTTACCTACTTCAGGGTTAGTAGCTGGTGTTAAAGCAACTCCGATAGACTTGATAGCGGGAACTAATTTGTCCGCTAAAGATTTGATTTCTGTCAGAGAGGCACCTTCTTCTGCAGCGGCACCAAGAATTTTATGGACTAATACAGTACCTGCGATTCCGCGTTTTCCTGCAGTGTAGGTGCTGTCTTCAACTGCAATGTCGTCATCAACAACCACGAAATCGACAGGAATGTCTTCCATGTCTGCCAAGTCTTTAGCCATTTCAAAATTCATGATATCGCCCGAGTAATTCTTAACGATCATAAAGACGCCGTTTCCTTCATCACTGGCTTTAACGGCTTCTAGAATTTGATCTGGGGTAGGAGAGGTGAAGACTTCTCCGCATACAGCTGCAGACAACATACCTTTGCCTACGAAACCAGCGTGTGAAGGTTCGTGACCACTACCACCACCACTAACCAATCCTACTTTTCCATTTTGAGACTGTTTGCGATGAATCACGTTTGTTTCAGGTAAACGTTCAATTAATCCGTCGTAAGCAAAAACCATCCCTTTGATCATTTCATCGACGACTGCGGATGGTTCATTAATGATTTTTTTCATGACTCTTCCTCCCATTTCAATATAGTTCATTTCATCTCTATTGTAACCGTTTGCTTGGCAAAGGACAAATAGTAACTTGGAGATGATTTGACAAAAAAGCTTGAGAATAAAGTTGTAGGATAAGGTAATTATTGAGATAATGAAATAGAGCTAAACTTGCAACAAGTGAAGATAAATTAAGCTTACAACAAATAAAGAAAAGTGACGAGAAATTTAACTTCGTTCTACAGGGGGTGTGTCAAATGAAAGAGGAGACCAAAATATTTCAATTAGCTAAAGACCTCTATCAAGCCGCGTTTTGGGAAGATTATTGGGACACAGACATTTTAGCTTTACAGTTTCCAAGTAGAACTGAGCCTGTTTTTATCTCTATTTTAGGAAAAAGCGATGGCAATTATGGATTTCTTTTTTACCGTAATTTAGAAGAATTAAGGTATTATTTTGAAATGGCAAAGCAGACTCAAATAAGAGATTTGGAAACCTCGTTAGATTTTTTGCTCCTGCAAAAAGGCATCTCTTTAATGTATGAAAATCGTTCAGATTTAGAAAAAGAAGATTATGATAGAATAAAAAGCAGTGGTGTTGTATTTAGAGGAAAAAAAGCTTGGCCAGTGTTGATTGATTATAAACCAGGTTTTTATCCTGACGATGTTGATCCAATCGAAATACCATTTGTGATTGAAATAATGGAAAAATTGTTGAAGATGGGACACGACTTCCGCTCTAAGTTGGATGTATACGACACGGAAGAAAATAAAGAGAGGGTATTTTTACGTACATACCAAAAAAATGGAAAGTATAAAGATGATTTATTTTCCGTTCCGCTGACTGTTTTACAAGGCACAGCTGTTCAAGTGTATGAAAAGCAAGAAATTAAAATAACCGATTTTGAGATGAGACGGGCAGAATCTTTAAAGATCGGCAGCTCTATTTGGGAATTGGAATTAAATTATGTCGCTTTGCCAGTAGAAAATGAAGCAACTGAGCGGCCTCGTTTTTCTGTCATGTTGATGGTTGTGGATGCCAAAAGCACCGAGATCGTACTGGGTGAACTGGTTGAATTTGATGAAATCGAGCGTATTCAGCGCCTTTTTCTTAAAGCTTTAGTTGCTACTAATGTAAAACCGCCAACTATAGTAGTGAATATTGGTCGTTACAAACAGATTTCCGGAATATTTGGGGAGATGTTGAGTAAATTAGGCATTGGATTGACACCCGTGTATAAATTGCCTTTGATTTCTGTGGTGCAAAAGGATATGGTAGACTTTTTTGACGAGATTGAAAACACGTAGCATCATTCATTCAATACATGGAGGGTATAATAAACAGATGAAGACGTTGGTGATTATTTCGCATCCTGAGATAACTGAATCGGGAACCCAGCAATTTTTGTTGAGCTCGATTGCAGATAATGACACAGTAGAAGTACATCATTTAGAAGGAATTTATCCCGATAGAAAGATAGATGTGCTTGCTGAACAGAAGTTGCTGAAAGAGTATGACCGTATCGTATTTCAATTTCCATTCTACTGGTACAGTTCTCCGCCGATGCTGAAGCAATGGCAAGATGAAGTATTGACGGATGGATTTGCTTATGGAAAAAACGGACATCAATTAAAAGGGAAAGAGTTCGGATTAGTGCTGTCGATTGGGGTAAGAGAAGCTGAATACCAAGCTGGTGGAAGAGAAGCGTTCAGTATCCACGAATTGACGAAACCTTTTCAAGCCATGGCAGTTAAAACAGGAATGTCCTATTTGAAATCCTTTTTGATTTATCAATTTTCTTATATGATAGAAATCCAAAAGATGACCTTGCTGATCGAATACCAACAATTTTTAATTCGAGCAGCTGATGATAGCTTGCTGACGAGAGAAAATTGGTTGATAGATCAATTGTTGAAGACCGATAAAGAAACGCTAGCTCCTGGTGATGAAGTGATTTTACAACACGCGGTAGAAGCTATTGAAGAGAATCGGGATACGATAGATGGTTTAAAGATGGTTTTAGATGAGATGAACGGGTAAGAAAACGAATAAATTGGAGAGAAGAGTATGGATCAAAATGAGTGGATAGTGGAAGAATTGGAACGTGTTTTTCAAAATAGTCGCGACTACAAACAAAAAGCTCTGATTGCTGCGACTCAACAATTGATCAAAGAACAAGCTTTGCGCGTAACGCAAATGGAAGGGGAACTTGATGGAACCCTTTGGAGTCCAAGAAATTGGAGTGAGTAGCGGGGTATTTTAAGTATTTTATAAAAAAAGCGGTCAAACCGATTGAAACAACTCGGTTTGACCGCTTTTTTATAGTGAACCACAACGTTTCTCTCGTTAGAAATGTCCTAATAAACTGGAAATCTTACGAGTGGTTTCGACAATTTTTTGGATGTAAATATCTTTATTTTTTACTTCCGAAAGCGGCAAGGAGATGCTGATAGCTCCTGCAGATAAATCCTTGTAGCTCGCAAATGAAGCCCCTATACAAACGATGCCATACTCATTTTCTTCATTGTCTATCGCGTAACCTTGTTGACGAACAGTATCGATTTCTGCTAAAAAGTCTTCAAGATTTGTGATGGTATGAGTAGTTTTAGGCTGGATGTCAACTTGATTCCAATAGTCAACAATAGCGCTATTGGTTTTAGTAGCTAAAATAGCTTTTCCGACAGCTGTGACATACATAGGTGCTTTTTTACCAATTCTGGAATGCATCCGAGTTTCGGAATCTTGAGAATCGTGTTTATCTATATACAATACTTCGTTATCATCCTCAATGACCAAATGAACGGTTTGGTTGATTTCTTGAGATAACTGACGAATCATACTTTTAGCAACATTTAAAAAATCTATATTTTGTACTCTTCTATTTCCTAATTGAAATAATTTTAAAGAAATACGGTATTTTTTTGTAGTTGCATCTTTTTCAATATATCCATTTTCAAGTAAAGAGTTCACTAAGCGATGTGTAGTTGCTTTATGCAGCTGCACTTTTTCACTTATTTCCATTAGACTTAAATTGTCATAATTGGAAAGAACCTCCAAAATAGATAAAGCTCGATCTATGGTTTGTACTTTACCTGGGGAATTATTAGCCATATTATTACTCCTTTAAAAAATTATGGGTTGCTGTTTAACCGGTTCCAAATCTTAACAAGTTTTATTATATGAGATAACTTTTCAATGTACAAGTTGATGGAAAGAAATAAACGTAAATTTTGAAACGAATAATTCTACATTTGAACTAATTGTGACAATAAGAGGTAATATCAGACTAGAATAAATACAACTAGACCTCTTGTATACTTTTTCGGATGAAAAACCTTGTCTTATATTGTGAAGAAATAATTAATATAAAAGATGGACAAGAGAAAACGTTGTTATTCATAGTACATAACTAAAGAAAACCATTATACAAGATAGTAAAGTACGATTAACAGAATTTAGAATAATTTTCTGCTAATTTGTTCAAAACAGCACAATAAAGTGAAAAGACGTTCTCTCTCAAACTGCTAACATATGTAAATTTTCTATACCAATTAAAATAGGGATAAAGAAATCGGAACTCTGTAAAAGCTGAAAAAACATTGAAAAATGAGAAATTAATGAAAAAATACGGCAAAATGTTTCGTAAAACCGAAAGTTGTTTCATAATGTGGAACTAGATGCTGAAATATGATACTTTTTTTATGCGAAGTAATCTACAAAAGTCAATTGAAAGCGATGGCATATTGTTAAAATGACCTGAATAAGTTCAATCGAGTTTGTAAGAGAAGCACAATATTAGTTAGAGGTGGTAAGGAATAAAGTAAGAATGCTGGATGCAATGGATACGCAGATGACGAAGTATTAATGGTTGGAGATGCTCCTGGAGATCTTTCTGCAGCGCTTAAAAACAGTGTCTTGTACTACCCGATTTTATTTGGAAAAGAATCCTTCTCTTGGAAACGTTTATCAAGTGAAGCAGCTCCACGCTTTACAAATAAAACCTATACAGGCGAATACCAAGATTCAGTTATTCAAGAATTTGATGAGTTATTGAA
The DNA here is from genome assembly GCF_045528365.1 of Desemzia sp. FAM 23988. Classification (NCBI taxonomy): domain Bacteria; kingdom Bacillati; phylum Bacillota; class Bacilli; order Lactobacillales; family Carnobacteriaceae; genus Desemzia; species Desemzia sp. FAM 23988. The sequence continues at coordinate 10,885 of NZ_JBGQQS010000008.1, read as the reverse complement.
ACAATATTCTTAATTCGAAGTAAAGTTTTGACCGAAACTGTAATTACTTTAAGGAGGATTCAATAAAATGGCGAAAGTAGATTTAACAGCAAAACCGTACAACTTAAACGAAGAACAAATCAAATGGGTAAACGACACAATCGCTGGCATGTGAGACGAAGAAAAAGTTGGACAATTGTTCACGAACTTATTCTTTTTCGGAGAAGATAAATTCAGCGGGAACACGTTGACGAATAAAGAAATCTTAGAAAAATACCACATTGGAGGAGCACGTTACCAAGGTGGTACGGCTAAACAAGTTCAAGAATTGATCAACTCGCTACAAAAAGATACGAAAATTCCTTTATTAGTAGCTGCTAACTGTGACGCAGGTGGTAACGGAGCTGCTAATGATGGTACGTATATTGCTTCTGGAGCACAAGTTGAAGCTTCTGGCGATACTACAGTGGGATACAATGCGGGATACGTTTCAGGACGTGAAGAAGCTGCAATGGGAGTAAACGTCAACTTTGACCCATGTGTGGATATCTTGAAAAACTGGAGAAACACGATCGTTAACACTCGTGCTTACGGTACGAACGCAGACGACGTGATCAAATACACGAACGCTTATCTTGAAGGATTAGACCAAAGCGAAGTGATCAAATGTATCAAACACTGGCCTGGTGACGGTACTGAAGAACGCGACCAGCATTTAGTTTTAGGTGTCAACGAATTATCTGTTGACGAATGGGAAGATTCATTCGGACGCGTTTACCGCAACCACATCGACAACGGTGTTGAAATGATCATGGCTGGACACATTGCTTTACCTGAGTACCAAAAAGCTTTGGATCCAACATTGGAAGACAAAGATATCTTACCTGCAACATTAGCTCCTGAATTGATCGAAGACTTATTGAAAACGAAATTAGGTTTCAATGGTATGGTTATTACAGATGCTTCTCACATGTTGGGTATGACATCCGCTATGCGTCGTGAAGACTATGTTCCTAAAGCAATTGCTGCTGGATGTGACATGTTCTTATTCTTTAACGACATCGATGAAGACTTTGGATTCATGCTAAAAGGATACCAAAACGGTGTGATCACTGAAGAACGTATGACGGATGCTTTACAACGTGTTCTAGGATTGAAAGCTAAATTGAACTTGCACAAAAAACAAGCTGACGGTACTTTAATCAAAGATGAATCTGAACTAGAAGTTGTCGGTTGCAAGGAGCATTTGCAAATGCGCGCTGACGCAGCTGATAAAGGGATCACTTTGGTCAAAGATACTCAAAACAACTTGCCGATCAGCCCAGAAACACACAAACGTATTCGCTTATACGTTCTTGAAGGCGAAAAAGGCGGAATCTATGAAGGCGGGTCTGATATCGCTCAAAAAATTACAGACGAATTGACTTCTCGCGGATATGAAGTAACGTTGAACGATGGTTCTACACGTGTGAAAGGTAAAACACTGGAATACCGCGAAAACGTTGATTTAGCTCTAGAAGTTTCTGATATTGTTGGTTACGGTGCTCAAAACAATTACCGTATCCAATGGAGTACAGCCATGTCTAATGAAGTCCCTTGGTTCGTATACGAAGTACCAACTGTATTCGTATCTCTAAACTTCACGACTCATTTGCATGATGCAACAATGGTGAAAACATTTGTGAATGCATACCACAATAATGATGAAACCATCAAACAAGTGATCGACAAATTAGAAGGTAAATCAGAATTCAAAGGAACTCCGAACGAAAACGTTTGGGCAAATAAATGGCAAGCTAAACTATAAGAAGCTGATTGTTTAAAGTATTTCCTTTTTTTGAAGACACGTATTTGACTAGCTCCGGCTAGTTGGGTACGTGTTTTTTTTTGTATAGTTTTGGGCTTTTCATCTTCTAGCGTTGGTAAAGAAATTTCTTCCGGACTACGGAGTTACTTATGGAAATCCATGGGAACGCCTTGAGCCGAAAAAAAGTCTCAACGACCATATCTTAAGTCGAGATCAAACAATATGGTAATTAACAAGGTCTTAACTACCATATCTTTAAATTAGTTAACTGGATATGGTCTAAACTAGCTTCTCAACGACCATATCCTCAAACTCTTTAACCACATATGGTTCAAACCAACCCTTTAACTACCATATAATAAAAAAACCTCAACGATATGGTCTCGCCTCTCAATAAAAGAGGATAATTGCAGCAATAAGTTTGGGCGTAAGCCCACAGTGTTTCCTTTGTTTTGCATCCTTTGCATGGCTATAAGCAACTCCATATACCTCGGGGAATTTCTAAGAATGAGCTTTTAACAGATTTTGACTGAAAAAGAAATTTAGTTTTTATTTACAATGTCCATGGAAAAAGACAAATTAGTTCTAAAAAATACTATTAAACAGGCAAGAAAAGAAAAAAGTTTGTCTCAAAGAGAATTAGCTGAAATTATAGGCGTGTCCAGAAACACCATCAGCTCTATTGAAACCGGTCAATTTAATCCAACTGCAAAATTAGCGTTGATATTAAGTATTGCTTTAGACAAAAATTTTGAAGAGTTATTCTATTTTTAAAGGTGCGTCCAATTCCAATTGGTATATAGTTTACCTTTAGTAAGTAAATTGCTATACTAACTTTAAGGAGTAATCCTTTTAGATACAAGAAAGGAGCCAAAATAATGATTAGAGTATTGCCTCGTATTAATGAATTGGCTAAGAAAGCTAGAATAAGTGGATTAACTGAAGAAGAGAAAAGGGAGCAAGCCTCTTTAAGAGAGCAGTATTTGACAGTTATCAGAGGCTCCTCTAAAGAACTGCTTTTGAGCAGTACGGTAGTGGATATCTTAGGAAATGATGTTACCCCTACCAAATTAAAAGTGGCTCAAGGCAAATTGCACATTCAAGCAGAATGGCAAAAAAATCCCGATTCATTTTACGAATAAACGAATATACTTTTTAAGAGCCTTGATTCAATTCAAGGCTCCTCTTTTTGCGCTCTTTAAGTTGTATGTTATGGTAAAACCAGAGATAGAAACGGAAGGGGAATGTATGAATGAAAGTATTAGTTGTCGGAGCACATGGAAAAATTGGGAGTCAAGTTGTTAATATGCTGGAAGAGAGTGATACTCATTCCGTCACAGCCTTTGTACGTAAAGAAGAACAAGTTGAAGAACTGAAGCAAAAGGGTATTGAAGCTCGTTTGGGCAATTTAGAGGGTTCTGTAGCTGATTTAGAAGAGGCTGTTAAAGGCGTGGATGCAGTAGTCTTTTCAGCTGGATCAGGCGGCAGTACTGGCGCAGACAAGACTTTACTAATTGACTTAGATGGCGCTATAAAAGCCATGGAAGCTGCTCAAAATGTAGGTGTTAACCGATTTGTAATGGTCAGTGCATTTGGTGCTGACAATCGGGAAGGTTGGAGTGGAGACATGAGACCTTATTACGTTGCCAAGCACTATGCAGATAAGGCCTTGGAACAAAGCGGTTTAACGTATACGATTGTTCGCCCTGGTGGGTTATTGGATGAACCAGCCAAAGACAAAATTAAAGTTGCAGGGAATTTAGAATTATCTGAATCAGATGAACGAACTGTTCCTCGCGAAGATGTAGCCAAAGTGATTGTAGCTAGTTTAGACAACGATAAAACTTACCGCAAAGCCTTTGACTTAGTGACCGGAGAACAAGCGATTGAAGAAGCTTTGAATCAACTATAGAAATTAGAAGCACCACAACTGTTGGGTTTTAACAGTTGTGGTGCTTTTTTCCTAAAAATAGATTGTGTTCATTTTTTAGGATGGTAAGATAGTAATGAATCATTTTTTGAAAGCGGTATCTTTTTATTGCGTTAGGAAATAAATTAGAGTAGGAGGGATTATAAGCTATAAACTAACAAGTTTACAATTTAAAGAAAATTTCGAATGAAAAAACAAAATGAGGGAGTATACTAACGAAATGAATAATCACACTTATAATGCTTTTCATCTCCGTTTTGGAGATAGAAATTTGATCCCGGAATTAAAAATATTGATAGAAAAGGTACTCGCTCCAGCCGGAGTAGATATGCTTATTCTAGAAATTGATAAATCATTTGTTTTTAAAAGTCATCCCGAAATTGATGGCGGGAAAAATGCATTAACAACAGATGATGCTGCTAACTTATCAGCATTTTCGAAAAAATTAGGTATAGAGATTGTACCATTGATGCAAAGTTTAGGACATCAAGGTTGGGGAGGAAGTAGAAGTGCGTTACTGACAGCGTATCCTGAATTTGATGAAACACCTAACACTCCGTTGGATGCTGAATGGCCGGAAATTTTTTGTCGCAGTTGGTGTCCTCAACATCCAAATGTAAATGAAATCGTTTTTGATTTGATGGATGAACTGATCAATGGATTTTCTGCAAACTATTTCCATATTGGAATGGATGAAGTATATGAAATAGCGAGTGATCAATGCGAGCGATGTAAGGGTGGAAATCGCGCAGAATTATTTACTAAAGCTGTAAATGATATGTATTCCCATTTGAGTAAAGAATGTGGAGTAACAGTTATGATGTGGGGAGATAGATTAATTGATGCAGAATTATTTGGTTATGATAACTGGGAAGGAGACTCATTTGGTACTTTCCGTGCAATCGAAAACATACCAAAAGATATAGTTCTGTTAGATTGGCATTATGATGAACGCGAAAATGGATTTCCAACACCAAAATACTTCATAGAACATGGATTTTCTGTAATGCCATCATGTTGGTTCAAACAAGATGTTGCTGAACAACTATTTAATGAAGCAAACGCAGCTGCGAAAGAATTGAAAGCTTCTAATCAGTTTTTTGGTAGACTAGTTACTTCTTGGCATTCATGGAATGAAGAAGCTTTTGATCGCTTTATTGCATTTTCGGAGAAAGAAGGACAAGATGGAGAAGAACAGTGGAGACTTTATAATACGCTGCAAAAAGTTGCTTCAATGAAATAGTATTAAAGGTATATCTTAGAAGGTCTATTTTTTATTTAGAGACCTTCTTATTTTTTTTTGCAGAGTTTTTAAACAATGAGATATAGAAAAAGCACTCGTAAAAGCCTATGACTAGCAATTAAGCAAAAGGAAAATGTGTATATAACGTTCAATGTGTATTTATTGCAGTTGTATTGAAAAGGCTTTCAAACTCCTTTAAACTAAAAAGTGAGCTTAAATACGAAAAATATAGGAGGAAAATATAGTATGCTAAAATTACATCTTATTGGTGATTTGCAAGATCTGGAAGCTGGGTTGAAGTTACTGTCTCATGAATATAAGTTTGAAGAAAACGAGACAGGAATTCCACTTGAAATTCAAAAAAGTTTAGAGGAAGACAAACTATCCATTAGTTATGACGGTCAAAAAGGAATCATTGAGTACACGTCTAAAAATTCTTTTTTCAGGTTATTAAACTTATGGCTTCATCAATATAAAAAGAATCCTACTTTCTCAGTTCAAGAAAAGGATTGCTTTGATAAAACAGGAGTGATGGTAGATGCATCAAGAAATGCTGTTTTAAGTGTAAGTGGAATGAAACGAGTACTGAATTATATGGCTAAACTCGGTCTAAATCTAGTTATGCTGTATACAGAAGATACATACGAAGTAAAAGAGTACCCATACTTCGGTTACTTACGAGGAAAGTATACACGTGAAGAAATGAAAGAGATGGATGATTACGCTTTTGAATTGGGTATAGAAATGGTTCCATGTATTCAAACACTAGGACATCTTTTCAATGCTCTAAAATATGAGTATGCAAATGGAATCAAAGATACCTCAGATGTTGTACTTGTCGGCGAAACAAAAACATATGAGTTTTTAGAAAACTTGATTCAATCGGCTACTGAGCCATTTAGATCAAATCGTATTCATATCGGAATGGATGAAGCATTTGGATTAGGAACAGGTGTCTATCGCTCAAAAAATGGTATACGAGACAGCTTTACTATTATGAATGAACATTTAGAAAAAGTTATTGCTATTACTAAAAAATATGGTTTAGAAGCAATGATGTGGAGCGACATGTATTATCGTTTTGGTTCAAAAACTGGAGATTACTATGATTTAGAAAGTGATATTCCTGAAGAAGTTATTAACGAGATTCCAGACGTGGACATGGTTTTGTGGGATTACTACCATGAAGATGAAACAGTATATGACATTTTGTTAGAAAAACATAAAGAAATGAAGAAAAAAGTTATATTTGCAGGTGGAGTATGGACCTGGAATGGAATCGCTCCAAACTATGGGAAATCATTTGAAACAACAAAAGCAGGGTTAGCTAGTGTTAAAAAGAATGGTATTAGAGAAGTATTTGCTACGTTATGGGGTGATGATGGTGGAGAAACACCCATTTTATCTGCACTGCCTGGGTTACAACTATTCGCTGATTTATCTTATCGAGATGAAGTAGACGAAACTCAAATGAGAGAAGAGTTCCAATACAATACAGGACATTCTTTAAAAGAGTTTATGTTATTAAATGATTTTGATGAAACGCCAGGCGTTATGGAAAATAATTTAAATACCTCGGCTGCATCGAAGTTTTTATTATGGCAAGATCCATTATTAGGACTGTATGATCAAAGGGTTGCAGGACTTGGCTTAGGCGAACACTACCAAAACTTAGCAATTCAATTAAAAGGATTAGTCTCTAAAGAAAATGATTTGCTTCCATTATTTGAGTTCTATCATACATTAGCCGTGGTTTTAAGTGTAAAAGCTGAATTAGGAATTCGTTTAAAAACTGCGTATGACACAGATGATAAGGATGCATTGAGAAATGAAGTAGAACAAATGAAGACTCTTCAACGTTTACTTAATGAGCTCCGTATAGCACACCGAAATGTATGGATGAAATACAATAAGCCATTCGGATGGGAAGTTCTAGATATCCGTTATGGAGGGACAATTTCTAGAATGAGTACAGCTGTTGACCGAGTAACTTATTATTTAAATGGGAAATTGGATGAAATTTCCGAACTAAAAGAAGATAAATTGCCATTCTCTAATCCTTATTACCTTGGGGAAGGAACTTTAGGAAGAGGATTATATAAAGACATGGTGACACCAAGTAAATTATCTGGTGTTTAATAAATAAGTGAAGTGTTAGATTTAAAGTGGATAGAAAGGTGGAGGAAAAAATGAAAAAAGTGCTTTTATTCATTATAGCTGGAATTTTTTTAACTGGATGTAATTCGGTAGCAGTATACCAAGACCCGAAAACGGTTAGTTACTCTCTCGAAGGTGAATACGATAATGCTAAGGATGCGCAGGAAGTAGTTCAAGTTATTCAAGATAATTTACATTACGCTCAAGAAGAAGACATGGAAGGGTACCTATCCACTCTCGTTTCCTCCGCACGAGAAGAAACGGAAGCAGAACTTTCTTCATTTTTTGAATCCTATGACTTGGAACACACTATTTTAAGTATAGAGGCACTAGATCAAGAAGAAAATCGTATGCTGATAAAAACAGAACAACAAGCGGTTATGGTGGATTCAGTAGAGGGAGCAGAACAGTATCGAGACCATATAGCAGAAGCAAATCATACGGTGATAAAAGAAGATGGAGAATGGAAAATTGAAGAAACGATAATGACAGACACACTATTTTTAGATTAGAGGGAAAAAGATGAAATACGCAAATTGGAACAATGAATTAGGGAAGCCAGAGTGGTTTTTACATGATCGATTTGGAATGTTTCTTCATTTTGGATTGTTCAGTCTAGCTGCACGCCATGAATGGCTAATGACCACAGAAAAAATTTCTCCAGAAGATTATCAGCACTATTTTAACCATTTTAATCCAGAATTAATGGATATGAAGGTATTAGCTAAAGCAGCAAAAGAAACGGGTATGAAATATGCAATACTTACGACTAAACACCATGAAGGATTTGCCTTGTGGGATACTGAATATTCAGACTATAAAATTACAAATACTTCATTTAAAAGGGATTTAGTACGAGAATTTGTAGAAGCATTTCGTGCTGAAGATATCAAGATTGGTTTATATCATTCTTTAATCGATTGGCATCACGAAGACTTTACAATAGATGGTCTTCATCCACAAAGAGAGGATGAAGAATATAGAAAATCAAACAACACTCGAAAAATGGATGTTTATTTAGAGTTTTTAAAAAAACAAGTAACAGAATTATTGACAAACTATGGAAAAGTAGATTATCTTTGGTTTGATTTTTCATATGGCCATCGTGATTGGGGATGGTCCAAAGGAAAAGGCAAAAACGAATGGAAATCAAAAGAAATTTTAGATGTAGTGACAGAATTGCAACCAGATATTCTAGTTAATGATCGATTAGACTTAGGTTTAGGTGTTGTAACACCTGAGCAATACCAACCCGTTCAGCCTCTTGAAAAGGATGGGCAACCAGTCATTTGGGAAGCTTGTCAAGCTATGAAACCAACCTGGGGTTACGATCGTGACGCGAAAGATTGGAAAAGCAGTGAAGTATTGCTAAAAATGTTGATTGAAACAGTATCCAATAATGGGAACTTTTTGTTAAACGTTGGTCCAAATGGGAAAGGTGAATTAGATAAAAGAGAAGAAAGCAGACTAAATGATATTGGTGACTGGATGAAACGAAACAATAAATCCATCTATGGAGCAGGACAAAGCTCATTTGAAGCTCCAAAAGACTGCCGATATACACAAGTGGGAACTAATAAATTGTATCTTCACATTTATTCTTGGCCATTAAGACACATTCATTTACGAGGATTAGCTGGAAAAGTGCAATACGCACAGTTTTTGCATGATCATTCTGAAGTTTTCTTTAGAGAATTTAATCCTGAAGAGGTCATTACAAGTACAGAAACGCTCATTGATAAGGATAGTGTCATGTTAGAATTACCTGTCGAAAAACCTGAAGTTTTAGTTCCTGTAGTCGAGATTTTTCTGAAAGATTAAGGAAACGAAACAAAAGTATAAGGAGTGCAGTTATGCAATGGTGGAAAGAAACAGTCGTATATCAAATTTATCCGAGAAGCTTCCAAGATACTAATAACGATGGGATTGGTGATCTTTCAGGAATCATAAAACGTTTGGATTATTTAGAGAAGTTAGGCATTGGAGCAATTTGGTTAAGTCCGGTCTATCAATCACCTAATTTTGATAATGGGTATGATATCAGTAACTATGAAGAGATCAATCAAGAATCCGGCTCGATGGTTGAAATGGAATTACTTATCGAAGAAGCAAGGAAAAGAAATATTCATATTTTAATGGATTTAGTATTAAATCACACAAGCGACAAACACCATTGGTTTTTAGAAGCAAAAAAAGGGAAAGATAATCCATACCGCGATTATTATATTTGGAGAGATTCAAGTAAAGGAAAAGAACCAAATGACTTAACAGCAGGATTTGGTGGATCAGCTTGGGAATATGACCAAAAGAGTGAACAATATTACTTTCATTTATTCAGTAAGCAACAGCCGGACTTAAATTGGGAAAACCCTCGATTACGGCAGAAAATATGGCAAATGATGAGATTCTGGCTCGACAAGGGAGTGGCAGGTTTTCGCTTAGATGTTATTGATTTGATAGGCAAAGTCCCGGATGAAAAAATCACTGTAAATGGACCAAGATTGCATGATTATTTGCAAGAAATGTATCGAGAAGTACTTTCAGACAGAAATACCCTAACTGTTGGAGAAGTTTGGAGTGCCTCTCCAGAAGTCGCACAGCTTTACGGTGACCCTTCAAGGAATGAGTTATCAATGATTTTTTCATTCGAACATATGGTATTAGATGAACAACCAGCTAAATCTAAGTGGGACTTGAGGGTATTCACTTTACCCGAACTAAAGCATGCTATTGCAAAGTGGCAAGTAGCGTTAGATGGAAAAATATGGAATAGCTTGTTTTGGAACAATCATGATCTCCCAAGAATCGTATCTAGATGGGGAAATGAAAAAGAATATCGTGTAGAAAGTGCAAAGATGTTTGCGATCATTCTTCACCTATTAAAAGGTACACCTTACATCTATCAAGGAGAAGAAATTGGAATGACTAATTTTCCAATTTCTGATATTTCAGAAGTTAATGATATTGAAACACGTTATATGTATTTCAAACGAATTCAACAAGGATACTCACAAAAGGATATTTTTCATTCTATAAATACTAAGGGACGAGATAATGCTCGAACTCCAATGCAATGGAGCGATAGTAAAAATGGTGGTTTTACTAAAGGAGAACCTTGGCTCCATATCAATCCCAATTATTCTGATATTAATGTAGAAGCAGCATTAGTTGATCCAAATTCTATCTTTTATACCTATCAGAAATTGATTAGATTGAGAAAAGAAAATCCTATAATTATTTGGGGAAAGTTTAAATTGCTTCTTCCAAACCATCTGCAAATATTTGCTTATGAACGCACTTATAAAGAAGAAACTTGGATCGTGGTGGCAAATATGAGTGAAAGCTATGTATCTTTTAGTTTGAATGATAGTCTAGATAAAAAACAATCAATTATTGGAAATTATCCAAATAAGGTTTATCAATTGAATAAACTTAATTTGCGTCCGTATGAAACGTTTGTTGTAAAGACTCACAATTAATAAAAACAATTTTGGGTTTTTTTTGTTAAACGAGTGAGAAGAACGATAGAAATAAGAGGTCATGTCTATTTCTATCGTTATTTTTTAAAGTTTGGTATGGCGCAAACCAAACCTTATTTGATAAAACCGTTTTTTTGTTGTAAACTAATTTCATATGAAAAGACACTAGTGTTGCATAAATATAGTCAGAATATTCTGAATTATTATTTTCTTGAAAAAAGTAAAAAAAATCGAATGCTTACGCAAAGGATGACTATTTCCAGAAAATTTTGCTTATTTAGCTGATTCCA